>CBFGVX010000001.1:0-97079 GCA_965652425.1 uncultured bacterium
CGCAGAAACATTCATGTGGCGGCACCGGGCGATGGTTGCTTAGTGGCCTGCTAGGTACTGGTCGAGGCACGGCGATTCGGCGCTGCCGTTCTTGGTCGATGCGTCCTATGGAGTGTTGCCGTGGAGCACCATTGCAAGCCTTGCGATAGATGTTCTGGAGGGAAAGCCTCCTCGCGCTAGACGGTTAGCTGCCGAGTCGATTGTCAAGGGTGTTCCGGAGTCGGTCGATCGCGAGTCCATCGAGTACGAGCGTATCGTTCAATTGGCCGAACGCGGCTACTGATTCGGCCCAGCAGCCTGCCCCGCCCGCCCCTTCCCCTCAACCACCGACCGCCGCACTGGCGGTGTATCGCTCAGTTCCTGGATCGCCATCGAGATGTCGCGGACTTCGATGAGTTTGAGGCCCTTCGGGGGTGCGATCTTCGTGCCTTTGGGGACGAGCAGGCGGGTGTAGCCGAGGCGGGCGGCTTCGCGGATGCGGGCTTCCATCTGGGTGACGGGACGGACTTCGCCGCCGAGGCCGACTTCGCCGACGGCGGCGGTGGCTTCGGGGAGGGCGCGCATGAGGTGGGAGCCGGTGATGGCCATGGCGAGCGCGAGGTCGGAGGCGGGTTCGGAGACGCGCACGCCGCCGACGGAGGAGGCGAAGACATCGCGGTCGTAGAGGTTGATGCCGGCGTGCTGTTCGAGCACGGCGATGAGCATGGCGAGGCGGTTGGTGTCGACGCCCGAGGCCTTGCGCTTGACCGAGCCGGGGAAGCCGGTGGCGGTGAGGGCCTGCATCTCGACGAGGACGCAGCGCGAGCCGGAGACGGTCGGCACCACGCAGGAGCCGGGGCGCGGGCCGCCTTCGAGGGAGCCCGCGGCGACGCTCGCGCCGTCGGGGACTTCGGTCAGGCCGCGCTGGCTCATCTCGAAGAGGCCGATCTCCAGCGTGTTGCCGAAGCGGTTCTTGATGGAGCGGACGACGCGGTGGGCGTGGTAGCGGTCGCCCTCGAAGTAGAGCACGACATCGACGAGGTGCTCGAGCAGGCGCGGGCCGGCGAGCGTGCCTTCCTTGGTGACATGACCGACGAGCACGACGGCGACGCCGGAGGCCTTGGCGAGGTAGACGAGATCGGTGCAGCAGCGCCGGATCTGCGTGACGCTGCCGGGCGAGGCGTCGAGGTCGGCCTTGTAGACCATCTGGATGGAGTCGATGACGAGGACTTCGGGCTGGACGCGCCGGGCCTGCTCGACGATGCGCGCGAGGTTGGTGTCGGCGAGGACGAAGAGGTTGTCGTCGGCGCCGGGTTCGTCAAGGACGCCCAAGCGCTCGGCACGCAGCTTGACCTGCTCAGCGGATTCCTCGCTGGTCACATAGAGGGTGCGGCGTTTGCGCGACGCGAGGCCGCCCATGCCCTGGAGGAGGAGGGTGGACTTGCCGATGCCGGGGTCGCCTCCGAGGAGGACGACCGCGCCGGGGACGATGCCGCCGCCGAGGACGCGGTCGAACTCGCCAATGCCGGTCATGAGGCGCGGCTTGCCGGCGTCCTCGCCGGTGGCCTCGCGGATGGGGACGGCGGAGGGGGTGACGCCGGAGATGAGTTCGTGCCCGTCGGGCCCTGCCGCGGCGTTGGCCCATGCGGTGGCGAGGCCTCGCTGAGGGTCTTTCTCGGAGGAGGCATCGACGGCGAGTTCTTCGAGGGTGTCCCACCCGCCGCAGGACGGGCACTTGCCCATCCAGCGGAGTTCAACGGCGCCGCAGGCGGAGCAGACGAAGTTGCGTCGTTTTTTTGCCATGGGGGCAGTATAGCGAACAGAGTGCTAACAAGTGGGGTTAGTTGGGTTGTTTGCCGAGCGTGTGACCGTTGTTGCCGTTTCTGCCATTGAATCCCGGAGTGGCATGCCCTTTACGCCGCGCGGCTTCGCCGACCGCTTCGCGCTTTTGTGTCCCGCTGAGTCCGCCGGTGCCGGGCAACGCGGCTCCGCCTGGGCCGCCAATTCCGCCGGGAGCAACCTGCCCAAAGCCACTGCCAGCGTGGCCGCCGTGGCCACCGTGTCCTCCCATAGCTTGCGCCGGATGGCCGGCATGACCATCGTGCGCGGTTATGCCCCGTTGATGTGCGGGCAGCGCGGGTGAATCAGGGTAGCTGCCGCCGAGTCCCCCATCGCCGCCGTTGCCGGACCTTGCGCTTCCTCCGGTTCCGCCGTTCCCACCCTCGCCACCGGGCGCGCCGAACTGAGGATGATCCGGCTCGAGTAAAGCCGTGGACCCTCCTTTGCCTCCCGCGCCGGCCTGCCCGCCATACGCGAAGCCCGCGTCACCACCGTTTCCTCCGCTGCCGGCCGGGAGGATGCTCGAAACCTCTCCCTCGGTATCCAGGCGCAGTTCGGCATCGAGACCGGCCCCGCCGTGTCCTCCGTCTCCCCCGATCGCCTCGGCGCCATGGTGGCCGGGTCCACCACCTATACCCGGGTCACCGTCTGTTCCCTCCAGTGCGTTGTACGAAGCGCGGCGAACCGCATCTTCATCCTCGATGAACGCGATTTCTTCGAGCCATTCCGGCAGACGCCAACTGTCGGACTTCGCTTGTCCGCCTGCTCCACCTGCGCCGCCGCTGCGGAGTTCGGCCGTTGTCGCGGGCCTGCTGCCATCGCCTCCGTTGCCGCCGTGACCGGCAACGAGGATGGTATTCAACCGGTTCGCGTCGCCCTCCCATAGCAGCGCACCGAGGATGTGAACGGAGCCGCCGGTGCCCCCGCTTCCAGCGGGTCCGCCGTGGCCGGCGTTCGATGCTTCGATGCGTTCCAGAGTAGTCCGGATGATGGGTGCTTCGAGTTCGATGCTGCCACCGTGTCCGCCGTGCTGACCTGGGGCGCGTCCGTCGTTGCCGGCGCTTGGTGCGAGTGTGCCTCGGAGGTTGATGGCTTCGGCGCTAAGCAGGCGGATGGAGCCGCCGTGTGCGCCGTGACCGTAGCTCATGGTCTGAACGGTGGCGGACTCGTCGATGTGGATTGTTCCGAGTGCTCGGATGGTGATGTTCGGGCGGCCGGTGGATTCGACACCGTCGACGATGATCTTGCCCTCGATGCGGACTTCGCCGCCGACGCGAAACTCGACCGGGCCTTTGAAACGCAAGGTCTCTTCGGCTTCGACGATCAGCTCAGTGACCTCGCGCACGCTTCCGGGGAAAGCGATGGTGGCCGGATTGGCGTTGGGGATCGCGGTGGTAGTCGCGAACGCCGCGGTCGGGGTCACGGGGACCGCGCTGAGGGTGGCGATCAGGCCGCAGCAGAGGAGGAGGGTGCGGGTGGTCATGGGGATCTCCGGGTTCGAGCGTCGTGGGTCGCGGAGACGCGTTGCCGCCGCGGGTCTTTTGAAGGTAACCGGGAGGGTGGGGGGTTCAAAGAACTTTTTCGAATGGATTTGAGGGGCCGCGAGGTATATTCGAGGTATGGGTAGGGGATGTGGAGGGAGCTGAGATGATCACGCCGGTGCGGATCGTGGTGTTGTGCGTCGCCTGCTCGTTGTGTGGGGTGGCGGTCGTGTTGGCGATGCATGCGCTCGGGTTTGGCAGGCAGGCCCCGGTCGGCGCGGCGGTCGGGATGGCGACGGTTGTCTCGGCGTTGATGGCGGTCTGGCTGAGCGAGACGGACGAGGCGGATCTTGAGGTGGACGAGGGCGTGTAACGGGTCAGGCGTGGCGTTGAAAATGCCCGGGATCGGGGATTTGGGCTTGTCACTAACCTGATCCGGGGTACCTTGGCGGCTCATGGGCGGTCCGAGCGGATCGCCGGAGGAGGTCTGCCGCCATGAGCCAAGCGGTTACGAAGGTGTGCCGGTTTTGCGAGGCCGATGTTTCGGGGTTCGACCCTGCATCGTTGGCTGTGGTCGATGCATTTCTGAAAGGCGGTATCGCGGGATGAAGCGATGGGAGCGGATCGGAACTGGCTGGTTGTTGCTGGCGGCTGGAGGGGCGTCCATGCTCGGTGCCTCGCAGCCCGCGCAGTACCCGCACCCGATGATCACGGAGGTGCTGTTCAATGTGCCCCGAGGCGACGAGGCGGACGCGAATCAGGATGGGTCGCGCGATGCGACCGGGGACGAGTTCGTCGAGATCGGCAACCCGAACGGCGCGCCGATGAACCTCAAGGGCTACCGCATCGTCAGCCGGCTGTCGTACGGCGAAGATTCGCCGAAGCGCGGCGTGTTCTTCACCTTCCCGGACTTCGAGCTGCCCGCGCACAGCGTGGCGCTGGTGTTCAACGGGCACGGGGCGTCGATCCCGGGGCCGGTGGGGAACGCCTCGAAGGCGCCCGAGGGGCCGAGCGAGCCGTTCGGCATGGGGTTCGTGTTCTCGATGGAGATGGGCGCGCGGAACAATGCCTTCAGCAACTCGGGGGATTTCCTGCTGCTGCTCGACCCGGCGGGTCGTCCGGTGGACGGGGTGTTCTGGGGCGATCCGCAGCCGGCCCCGCCGCGGGCGACCGATGCGGAGGGCCGGTTGATCTACCGTCTGGAGGAGGTCAAGCGTGACCCGAAGGGCAGCGTGCAGCGGCTCAGCCCGACCGATGCGCTGGTGGAGCACGGGGCGATCGACGGCACGCCGTTCAGCCCGGGGTGGATCCCGGGTCCGGGTGGGAAACCGGGGGCGGGCGGCGAAGCCGGCGGATCGTGAAAGCCGCTCGCCGGGCGACTAGGATGCGTGCTCAGAACTCCCCCATCGGCCTGTTCGGGCCGGTTTCGCAGCACCCGTATCAGGCAGGGTTTGGCAGACATGGCATGGATCACCAAGAATTCGGCGGCGATGAAGGTCGAGCGGCGCGATGAGCCCTACCTGACCGAGGCGATGCGCTCCGAGGCCACGAACACCTATCTGCCGCGGTACGAGACCAAGCACGGGGCGTTGATCCCGGTGCTGCACATGGTTCAGCACGAGTACGGGTGGCTGCCCAAGCAGTCGCTGATGGAGATCGCGGAGTTTCTGGAGCTGACTCCGGCGGATGTGATCGACACGGCCTCCTTCTATGAAGAGTTCTGGCTGGAGCCCAAGGGCAGGCACACGATCGGCATCTGCCGCTCGATCGCGTGCGAGTTCTGCGATCACAAGGCGGTGACGGACGCCTGCCGCGCGAAGCTGGGGATCGAGGTGGGTGAAACGACCGACGACGAGCAGTTCACGCTGGTGGAAATGGAGTGCCTGGGCGCGTGCGGCGAGGCGCCGGCGGTGCTGGTGGACGAGAAGCTCGTGAAGTACTGCACGCCGGAGCAGATCGTGAAGGAAATCGAGGAGATCCAGGCGAACCCGAACACGGGTCATGGGCACGGGCACTGACGATGCCGGGTCAACGCGCTTTTCTCGCGGCGGGTCTGGCCGGGCTGGCGATGCTGGCCGGCGGATGCACGCTCGGCGGCGGGTACGAGCCGGGTCCGGCGATGGATTTCACGATCGAGAATGTGACCGGCTCGACGGTGGTTGTTCGTTTTGACCTGGGTGTGCAGAGTTCGACCGATGCAGGGCTGATCGAGCGGGTGCGGGGTTCGGATCTGCGGATCGAGACGGGTCGGACGATCGGGCACAGTCCCTCGCGGAGCAGGGTCTTTGAGATGGAGCGGCGGGCGCGGGACGAGAGCGGCGCGCTGGTGTGGCAGGTCGAGGTAAGGGCTCTGGGGTCGAGCTGGGAAGAGCCGCGGGTGAACTGGTTCGAGCTGCGAGATCGGGGGCCGGTGAAGCTGAGTCTGATGGGCGGGATCGACGACGAGACCGGCGAGCGGACGGTGTTCATGAAGGCCGCCGGGCAGTATGTGAACCCGATCCCGCGCGAGCACTGGCCCGAGGCGGACTCAGAGTGATTCCTGAGCGTCGTCGGGCACGATGCGCCGGAGCAGTTCGAGGGTGAGCGATTCGGGGTTGGGGCAGCTCGCGACGACATCGCGCTTTTTGTCGAGGCGTTTGATGAGCACGCCTTTGGTGCCGCCGCTGATGAGGCCGAATTGCTTGAAGTTCATTTTGGGTCCCCAGCCGCCGAAATCGCCGAGGGCGCTGTAGGTGCAGGGTTGGACGGACTCGATGGCCTGGTAGGGGATGCGTCCGGCCCAGAAGGGGAAGAAGACCCAGCGGAGGTGATTCTCTTCGAGGGTCAGGGTGAGGCGGCAGAAGCGGTACATGAGCCACGGCATGATGAGCATGAACGCCACGATCGCCAGCATCAGCCATATATCCTGCCCTGTGGAGACGATTACCGCGATCAGAATGACGGCGGTTGAGAATTCGAGGGCGTACAGGATCATCAGGAACGAGCGGTCGAATGGGACGACCCAACGCGGCTGGCCCTTGTCATTGAGGGCAGGCGGTGCAAATTCGGCATCGGGATCGATGGGGATGGTGCGTACGGACACGGCTGGTTCCTTCGGAGGGCTATGCTGTTGCCGAGGGATTATGGCGAAAAACCGCAAGACCATTTCACGCAGCTTGGGCGAATTCTTCGGGCACATCGTGCACGGGGTCAGAGGCGATCTGAACGCCGCGAAGCCCGAACGGCGCGAGGTTCGGCGCGAGGTGGAGGAGCGGGAGGGGGAAGTGGACGGCAAGAAGGTGACGCTGCGCCGGACGACGATCGAGGAAATCGAGATCGAGCCGGGCCAGCGAGCCGATACGGAGCAGGGGCGGGACCGGTAGAGTGTGCCCGGTCAGGGTCTGACCCATCGCCTATGGATCGACAGGAGAAGGAGTTGCCCGTGCTGGGAACCGGATCAGATTGGAAGCGTGGGCGGGCCGTGCTGGCTCTTGGGCTCGGTTCGGTGGTGCTGTGCGCCGGGCTGACGGGCTGCGAGTCGCTGCGCGAGGTGCGCGACAGCGGTCGGGTCATTGCTCCGGCTGGCTACGGGCCGAAGGTGACCTTCCAGAACGCCTCGTCGAAGACGCTGGAAGTGCGGTACTGGGTCGGCAAGCGGGATCCGAACAAGACACCGGGCGGCGATGATGTGATGACGCCGGTGGCGTTCCGGATCGAGCCGGGCGAGCAGCGGATGCACGATGTCGGTCGGTCGAACTGGCCGACGGCGAACCTCGATGCGGTGGTGCGGGTTCAGGTGAACCTGGTTGAAGATGGTGAGAAGGCGGAGGGCGTGGACCCGTGGTGGTTCGAGTTCGAGCGGCCGGCGCCGTATTCGATCCGGGCGGTGAACGCGACGCGGACGAGGCAGAATCTGGACTTCGAGACCTGGGGCGAGGGGAACCTGTTTATTGTGCCGCCGGATCAGTGGATTCCCGGACACAACGGGCTGTACCCGGTGTACGAGACGGTTGACTGAGCCCGAGTCGGTAGGGGGGTTGGGGTTTGCGACCGGATGCGGTGGGGTGGCGGTGGTGCGGGTGTGCTGAAAGACGGGCGAGTCTGCCCTAGACTCTGTGCTGCGAGGCAGGAATCCCGGCGCGCGGGTGCGCGTGCGGGCTGGTTTGTGTCAGTCTGGAGCCGCCATGTTCGAGCCGAAGTTGAAAGAGCCCGTTCTCACCAAGCGCATCCCGAGCGCGCCGTTTGGCGATGCGAAGGACCGGCACATCGTGTCGTACGACGAGTACACGCGGACCGGCGGGTACAAGGGGCTTGAGAAGGCGATCACGATGACGCCCGAGGAGCTGGTGGCGCTGGTGAAGGATTCGCAGCTTCGGGGACGAGGCGGCGCGGGCTTCCCGACGGGGCTGAAGTGGTCGTTCCTTCCCAAGGTCGAGGGCAAGCAGGGCGAGCGCGCGCCTCGGTACCTGGCGATCAATGCCGACGAGTCGGAGCCGGGGACCTTCAAGGACCGGCTGCTGATGGACTACGACCCGCACCTGATGCTCGAGGGCATCGCGATCGCGTGCTACGCGTGCCAGCTCGACGCGGCGTACATCTACATCCGCGGCGAGTACCACCACCAGGCCCGCGTGGTCGAGGACGCGATCAAGGAGGCGTACGACCAGGGCGTCTTCGGCGGCAACGGCCTGATGAAGGGCGCGGAGACCAAGGAGAACGGCGGGGGAGCCGGGCCGTTCAAGGTGGACTGCTACCTGCATCGCGGTGCGGGCGCGTACATCTGCGGCGAGGAGACGGCGCTGCTGGAATCGCTGGAGGGCAAGCGCGGCTGGCCACGGATCAAGCCGCCGTTCCCGGCGGTGAAGGGGCTGTTCGGCCGCCCGACGATCATCAACAATGTCGAGACGCTGGCGCACATCCCCTCGATCGTGGAGAACGGCGCGGACTGGTTCAAGACGATGGGCGTCGAGAACAGCTACGGCAGCAAGCTGATGGGCGTGTCGGGGCATGTCGAGACTCCGGGCGTGTTCGAGTGCGACCTGGGCATCCCGCTGAGCACGCTGGTGAACGATTACTGTGGCGGGATGCGCAAGGGCAAGAAGTTCAAGGCGGCGATCGCGGGCGGCGTGAGCACTGGCGTGCTCGGGCCGGACGAGTTCGATGCGCCGATGGATTTCGACATCGGCCGGAAGTACAACGTGCTCGGCCTCGGGACGGCGTGCCCGACGATCTTCGACGAGGACACGGACATGGTGGCGGTGGCGCGGAACATCGCGCGGTTCTTCAAGCACGAGAGCTGCGGCCAGTGCACGCCCTGCCGCGAGGGCTCGGGGTGGCTGTACCAGCTCATGCAGCGGATCGAGCGGGGCGACGGCAAGACGCGGGATTTGGATCTCGCGCTCGAGATCGGCTCGGGCATGGGCGCGATGCCCGGCACGACGATCTGCGGCCTGGCGGACGGCAACAACTGGGCGCTGCGCACGATCATCAACAAGTTCCGCGATGAGTTCGAAGCGCGGGTGAAGCCGAGCTTCATCCCGGTGGAGATGACGATCGGGGCGGCGGCGAAGGTTTGAGGGAGCGCGAGCTCTGTTGGCGGAGTAGTATGTGGCATGGGAAAAACACTGAGCCCAGCCAAACAGAGCCGAAGCCCGCAACGAGAGCGTTCTCTGGCTGAAAAGTTTCAAGCCAAGAAAACCGCTTGGCGTTCAAAGCCGGATCTTCTGGATACAACGCACCGGCTCATCCATGGTGACGCCCGCTGTGTCGCGGACTATCTGGACGAGGACCCCGTCCATCTCGTCGTCACGAGCCCGCCCTATTGGGATCTCAAGGAATATGGGGAGGACCTCGAAGGTGCGCAGCTCGGGCATATCGCCGATAGAGAAGAATTCCTCAGCGAGTTAGACAAAGTATGGCAAGCGTGCTTTGATCGGCTCGTGCCCGGCGGCAGACTGTGCATCGTGGTCGGCGATGTTTGTCGGTCTCGCAAGGCGCACGGTCGGCATGTGGTCGAGCCGCTGCACGCGTATCTCCAGGTTCGCTGCCAAGCGATTGGGTTTGATCCCCTCGCTCCGATCATCTGGCACAAGATCAGCAACATGGTGACCGAAGTTTCGGGCGCGGGCGGAGGGTTTCTCGGCAAGCCGTACGAACCGAACGCGATCATCAAGAACGACATTGAATTCGTCCTGATGTTCCGAAAGCCCGGTGGGTATCGCAAGCCGACGCAGATGCAGCGAGACCTGTCGATGATCGACAAGGACGATCATGTTCGATGGTTCCGGCAGATCTGGTCCGATGTACCGGGCGAGACGCAGAGGCAGCATCCGGCTCCGTTCCCGGTCGAGATTGCGCGTCGGTTAATCGGTATGTATTCCTTCGTGGGCGACACCGTTCTTGATCCTTTTGTCGGAACTGGAACGAGCATCGTTGCGGCGATGGAGATGCACCGAAACTCGATCGGTGTGGAACTCGACCCGAACTATCTGGATCTCGCGGCGAACCGACTGAGCGAGCCACGGCTTGGAAGCACGGTCTCGGTTGAGCGATGAGGTAAACTTTGAGCCCGAACCCCGATACTTTTCTTGAGCATCTGAAAGTTCACGGCTACCACCCGCGCTCGAACAAGCACTCGAACGCACTGGGCGAAGCGATCGTGGTAGATCTGCTCGAATCCTGTCCTATTCTGAAGGACAGGGCCGCTTTAGGTGAGATCGTCTACGACCTGAATTTCACGCTTCGGGCCGGTCATTCCGACTGGAATGTCGATCTGGTGATCGGTACTCCGGCTCGCCCGACCCCACCGGCCGGCGGTGCGATCATCAGTGCAGAAAAACCCGTCTTTGTTCAGATTGCGGCGGAGTTCAAGGCCGTCATGACGGAGCATCGCAAGGCGGTGAAGAACCGGAAGCGCGACCTCGAGGCGCACCATGAGCATGTCCGAAATTACGATCAATCAACGATTTCGGCGGGCGTGCTGATTGTGAACGGAGCAAGCAGTTTCCTGTCCCCGCTCCGAAACTCTGATGTCACGGTTCATAAGGACCCCGACAAATTGATCGAGCACTGCCTGAACGAGTTGCGATCTGTTGCGCGTCGTTCTGATCCGCGCGGTGTGGGTCTCGATGCGTGCTGTGCCATCGTCGTCGAAACCGGGAATCTCGATACGGTCACAACCTGTTATTCCGACTCAAAGCTCGCGCCGAAGACCGGAGACCCGTTGCACTACGATTCGTTCATCCAAACGCTCTGTCGGGCGTATCTGGCGCGCTTCTCAAGTTCGGGCAAATGACCATCACCGGCGACTACGACCACCTCATGCGGGCCGCGATTGATGCGGCGTGTGATGGTGCGGCGGACGGGGGTGTGCCGATCGGGTGTGTGCTGTTTACCGATGACGGGACCGCCGCGACGCTGGGGTACAACGAGGGTCACAAGCAGGGCGACAAGACGCGCCACGCGGAGATGGTGGCGTTGCGCCGGCTGATCGAGCTGCCCGCGGACGAGCGGCCGAACCCGGAAGGGCTGTCGCTGGTGACGACGCTGGAGCCGTGCGTGATGTGCATGGGCGCGGCGATCGAGCTGGGGATCGGGCGGGTGATCTACGGTCTGGAAGCGCCGGGCAACGGGTTCGAGCAGCGGGTGGACCTGCGCTCGCCGAAGCGCGGCGGGCGCGCGGTGCCGGGTGGGCCGGTGCGCTGGATGCCGCAGGTGATCGGCGGCGTGCTGCGGGATGACTGCCGCGATCTGTGGGTGCGATGGGTGGAGGGGCGCGAGGACGATGCGCCCGGTGTCGGGTTCGCGCGCTCGCTGCTGGAGCAGACGGAGCGCGCGTGATTCACACGCTGTAGATCGCCGGTTCTGCCGGGACGAGGGTTTCGGCGGGTCCGTAGAAGCCCTCGAGCTGGTTGAAGAGGTCGGGGTGGTGTTCGCGCATGGCGGCGGGGCGGTCGAAGTAGGTTTCGGTGGCGACGGCGAAGAACTCGGCGGGGTTGGTCGCGCCGTAGGCCGAGAGCAGGGTGGGTAGGCCGAGAGCCGCGGCTTTGCGTAGGCCGGTGAACTCGCGGGACATGATGGCGGACCACGCGGCGTACGCGCCGGGGCGGTCGAGCTTGGGCGCGCCGTTGACCTCGCCGTTCTCCGCGTCGAGGGCGTGGGCGAACTCGTGGATGACGACATTGTGGGCGTGGCCCGAGCGCGGGCGGTGCTCGAAGGAGACGCCCGAGCGGTCGGCGCGGGGGACATCTTCCCAGGAGAGGATGATGGTGCCGCCGGTTCCGGGTCCGTTCCAGGCCTCGCCGAGGCGGAGCTGGCTGCTCTCGGTGACGACGCCTCCGGGCCCGATGGTGGTGGAGGGGGCGTGGTAACGGTTGGGGTAGACGATGACGGTGCGCACGCCGGAGAAGACGGCGTCGCTGGGGTCGGTGTAGCGGTTGAGGAGAAGGGTGACGGCGTGGGCGGCGATGGTGAGGCGGACCTCGTCGGTCAGTTCGACGCCGATGCCTTCGAAGGACTTCTCGGCGACGAAGATGCGGGTGAGGTCGAGCAGTCGCTGCTTCTGGGTGGGGGCGAGGAGGGGGTAGCGGTCGTTGTTCGCCGCGTTGCTCTGCTCCCTGCCGTGGGGGTTGGGGCGGGCGTGGAGGGGGCGCCGGGCGCGGGTGCGGAGGCCGAAGGGGTTGAGGGTGGCGAACATGGGGTGGCTCCGGGGGTCGTGAGGTCAGCGGCGGGGGACGGGGGTTTGTTCCGAGGGTTGGGCTGTCGATTCGGCAGTGTGGCGCTGCCGACCTGCCTGAATCGGTGGGATTCGGGCGTTTGCGGGCCGCGAATGGGGTTGAGGGGAGAAGGGTGCAATCGGCGGGCCAACGCGGGGCATGGTCCGGATAAATGGTTTGTGGCGGGGTCTCGGCGGATCACCGGGTCGCGGGCAGGCGATCGTGTGGGGATCGGGGTGGATTGTGCTTGGATCGGGGTCGAAGTTGCCCTACACTGCTGATCCGCATGAAGACAGGGCAAAGCCAACGATGATGACCTGCGAGACCACCGCGCCGAAGGGGCGTGGCGAGCACGCGAACGGTGAGGACGGCATGGCCGGCGCCGACGACGCGGGCCCGAGTCGATCTACGGAATCCCAATCGAGCGGCGATCCCGGGGAACCTCCCGGTACGGGCGGTGCTGCGCTGGAAGTCAGCATCGCGCCGGGCCTTGGCGGGGTTGATCTGGCGGGGTATCGCCAACTGAGCGAGCGATTGATCGGCGAGGCCAGCCGCGGCGTGTGCTACGGTGGCGCGGTCCGCGTGCGCCTGGTGGGTGATGCGGAGATGGCCGATGCCCACGAGCGGTACTGCGGCGTGAGCGGGACGACGGATGTGATCACCTTCGATCTGGCCGAGGGCGGGTCGGCGGGTGGCGAGCCGCTGGATGTGGACCTGATGGTGTGTGTGGACGAGGCGCGCCGGCAGGCGGAGCGCCGTGGTCATTCGGTGGAAACTGAGCTTGCGCTGTACACGCTGCACGGCGTGCTGCACGCGCTGGGGTACGACGATCTGGACGACGCGTCGTACGAACGGATGCACGCCCGAGAGGACGAAATGTTTCGTCGGCTGGGCCTGGGAGCCGCCTTCGGGCGCGGGGAGCTTTCGTGACGGGAGCGTATGTATCGCTGCTGGTGTGCCTGGTTCTGAGCATGGCGCTCTCGACGCTGGTGTTCGCGGTGCGGGATTTCTCGCTGCGCAAGCTGACAGAAATCGCCGAGGAGCGGGGCGGGCTCGAGCGGGTGCAGCCGATCATCGACGAGGACGATGCGCACGCGCGGGCGCTGAGCTTTGCGCGGCTGCTGGTGAACCTGGGCGCGATGATCAGCGTGGTGCTGCTGGTCGGGCCTTTGTCGAGCGTCGGCGCGGACGGCGAGCAGGTGGTGAACTGGGGCGCGGTGGGGATGGCGCTGGGCCTGTCGGCGGCGCTGCTGTTCGCGTTCGCGACGCTGATCCCGTTGAGTCTGGCGGCGAACGCGGGCGAGCGGCTGCTGTACAGCGCAGCGCCGGTGGTCCGGCTGGTGCATGTGGTGCTGCTGCCGATCGCGAAGATGCACTTCGTGGAGACGGCGGTGAAGCGTCTGGCGGGCGATCAGTCCAGCGAGCGGGAGATGCTCGAGGACGAGCTGCTGTCGGCGGTGAGCGAGGGCGAGCGGTCGGGGCAGCTCGGGGCCTCGGAGCGGGACATGATCGAGTCGGTCATGGAGATGACCAGCAAGACCGTCGAGGAGATCATGACGCCCCGGACGGAGGTGGAGGGGTTCGAGTACACCAACGACATCGAGTTCATCAAGAACTTCATCACGACGGCGGGCCACAGCCGCATCCCGGTGTACGAGGGCGACCTCGACCACATCGTGGGCATTCTTTATGCGAAGGATCTGATCGACCTGATCGGCCACCCGGTGGACTCGTTCGAGCTGAGGCCGATTCTTCGGCAGGCGCAGTTCGTTCCCGAGAGCAAGGCGGTGAACGAATTGATGGTGCAGCTCCAGCAGGCGAAGGTGCATCTGGCGATCGTGATCGACGAGTACGGCGGCACGGCGGGGCTTGTCACCTTTGAGGACATCCTCGAGGAGATCGTCGGCGACATCCAGGACGAGTACGAGCCCGAGCACGAGAAGGAGCCGGAGATCACCGTTGATGCGGAGACGAAGACGGCGGTGGTGGATGCGCGGCTGTACATCGACGACGCGAACGACGAGCTGAAGGCGATGGGCGTCACGCTGGCCGAGAGCGATGAGTACGACACGGTAGGCGGGTGGGTGCTCAGCGAGTTGGGGCATATCCCGGTGGTGGACGAGGTGTTCGAGGCGGGCGGCGTGCGCGTGACGGTATTGGAGGCAGAGCCGACGCGGGTGCACCGTCTGCGGATGGAGGCGATCGAGTTCGACACCAACGGCACCGCTGCGGAGACCGCCGAAGCCAGCGTGGAAGCGCAGCAGCTCGAGTCGCCGGTGGAGGAATCGGCCGAGGTGCGCGATTCGGCGTGAACGCCGCGGCCCACGCCGCGAGCCGCCGGAGATTATCCTTACGCTATGCCGCTGAAGCTGAACAACACGCTGACGAGGAGCGAGGAGGTCTTCGCGCCGATCACCTCGGGGAAGGTGCTGTTCTACACCTGCGGTCCGACGGTGTACGACTTCGCGCACATCGGGAATTTCCGGAGTTTTCTCGCGGCGGACCTGCTGCGCCGATGGCTGGAATCGCCGCTGTGCGAGCGGGTGACACCGGCGGGCGAGCCGGAGGGGCACGCGTTCGGTGAGGGCGGGTACGAAGTCACGCATGTGATGA
The DNA here is from genome assembly GCA_965652425.1 of uncultured bacterium. GTDB lineage: Bacteria > Planctomycetota > Phycisphaerae > Phycisphaerales > UBA1924 > JANSXG01. The sequence continues at coordinate 14,606 of CBFGVX010000001.1, forward strand.
ACATCACCGATGTCGGGCACATGACCGACGACGATGACGCGGACGGGGGCGGCGAGGACAAGATGGAGCAGGCCCGCCAGCGGCTCTTGGCGGACAAGAAGTCGGGCAAGCTGCCCGCCGGCGCGGCGGGCGCGGACGGCGCAGCGCTCAACCCGAACGACCCGCGCGACATCGCGGCGTTCTACGCGGACGCGTTTCTGGAGGACGCGAAGAAGCTGGGCCTGAAGGTGGCGGTCGAGGCGGAGGCGGACGCGAGTCTCATGCCGCGGCCGACGGCGATGGTGCGCCAGATGCTGGCGATGATCTGCGAGCTGATCGAGCGCGGGCACGCGTATGTCGCGAGCGACGGGGTGTGCTATTTCGACACGCGCTCGTTCCCCGAGTACGGCAAGCTCAGCGGGAACACGCTGGACGCGATCCGGTCGGGGGCGGGCGGACGCGTGAGCGACGCGTCGCAGGCGGTGAAGAAGCACCCGGCGGACTTCATGCTGTGGAAGCCCGACCCGAAGCACCTGATGCGCTGGGACCCGAAGAGCGAACTGAAGGGCGATGCGAAGTCGCTCGCGGTTCTCGAGAAGCACCCGCTCGGCGAGGGGTACCCGGGCTGGCACATCGAGTGCTCGGCGATGGCGCGCGAGCGGCTGGGGGATCGGATCGACCTGCACTCTGGCGGCGAGGACAACATCTTCCCGCACCACGAGTGCGAGATCGCGCAGAGCCGCTGCGCGACGGGGCAGGAGCGGTTCGCGAACTACTGGTTCCACCCGCGGTTCCTGCAGGTGGAGGGGGAGAAGATGTCCAAGAGCAAGGGCAACTTCTTCACCGCGCGGGATCTGTTTTCCAAGGGCTTCAGCCCGGCGGCGGTGCGCCTGGCGCTGATCAACACGCACTACCGCACGAACGCGAACTTCACAATGCAAGCGGTGTATGACGCGCAGTCTATGATCGATAAGTGGCATCGAATTTTACGAGCAGCCTCTTCCTTGCCGAATGATGACATGGAAAGTATGTTTGAATATGAAAAAGTTACAGAAAGCATAAATCGATGCCTTCGCGACTTTTCCTATCACATGAATAGAGATCTGAATATTTCCGGTGCTATTGGAGCCATTAATCTGGCGTCCAGATCGATTAATCACGCATTGAGCAATCACCCCCTCTCCTTTTTGTGGCAAATTACAAATGCCGATCTACCGCAGCCGATGAACAAAAAGAAAAGTGTGGGCATTTTGGTGAAAAACGAGCGAGGACATCATTGTACCACGCGCGATCTTGTGGTGTCATTCTATAGTATTATCGATGATGTACTTGGCGTAATTTTTAGTATAGACGATAGCAACGCTGGCCACGATATCGATATTTCAAGTGTTAATAATTTGATTAATAGTAGACTGGAGGCAAAGAGGAATAAAGAATGGAAAAGGGCGGATGATATTCGTGATGAACTCCTTCGCATGGGAGTTGAAATCACTGATACACATGAGGGAACTTCATGGAAGGTAGTTGATAAGTCGTGAACGGCGGGCTGTTCCAGCAGGGTTCGGGATCGATGTCGGCGGTGCTGAGCGCGTTCAGGCAGTCGGCGTCGTGGCTGCCCGGGCTTGCCGGGAAGTTCATCGTGTTCGACGGGCCGGACGGTTCGGGCAAGTCGACGCAGTTCCGGCGGATCGGCGAGCTGGCGCGGCGCGCGGGCGTGACGGTGTGCGAGGTGCGCGACCCCGGCGGCACGGCGATCAGCGAGCGCATCCGCGAGGTGCTGCTGGACCCGGCGCTGCCGGAGATGGGCGTGCGCTGCGAGCTGATGATGTACATGGCCAGCCGCGCGCAGCTGGTGAGCGAGAAGATCGCGCCGGCGCTCGAGCGGGGTGAGTTGGTGCTGGCCGACCGGTATGTGTCGTCGACGCTGGCCTACCAGGGGACGGCCGGTGGGATCAGCAAGGAGGAGATCATCGCGGTGGCGCGGGCGGCGTGCGGCGAGTATTGGCCGCCGGACCTGACCGTCGTCTTCGATGTGGACCAGGCGACGGCGGCGACGCGCCTGAACCCGCTGCTGGACCGGATGGAGCAGAAGGGCGAGGCGTTCCATAAACGCGTGCGCGCGGGCTACCTTGAACAGGCGAGGGAGATGAGCGATCGCTACGCCGTGGTGGACGCGACCAAGGGTCAGGACGAGGTGACGGGAGCGACGCTGGCCATGATCCGATCGAAGCTGCTGACCAAGGCGGGCGCGTGAGCGTGCTCAGCGAGCGGCTGATCGACGCCCTCAAGCCGGTGAACGGCTCGATGGTGGACGACGGGGACACGGTGGTGGTGCAGGTGGACTTCGTGGACCGGCGGTACCGCGATGCCATCAAGGCGGGGGCGGAGCCGGTGGAGGGGCCTCGGGACGAGTGCGGGATGGGGGTGTGGAGGCGGATCGCGCGGCTGCACGACCTGTCGACGGACCGTCCGGTGACGATCTGGTCCAGCCGCGGCTGAGACCGATAACCGCAATCCGAGATTTCTCGGCATCCGGTTCGGGCCGATAGAGGCGGTATGTCCACAGCTTCCGGTCATCGGATCGCGTTGGTGTCGATCGCGCTCGCGTTGATCGGCATCGGGCTTGCGCTGGGTGGTGTGGGGTGCAAGGATCGGCGGATCGAGGTGACCGCCGAGCACGCCACACGCTGGAGTGAGGTGAAGCAGGGGTCCGGGCCTGAGGCGCGGGTCGGGATGATGGTCGAGGTCGTGTACTGGCTGGCGATGCCGGATGGATCGCGCGTGGTCGATCTGTATGAGCAGGAGCGGACGCACCCGTTCCGCATCGGCGACGGCACGGTGATCGTCGGTCTGGACCAGGCGGTGCGCGGGATGCGACCGGGCGGCGTGCGCGATGTGGTGCTTCCTCCGATCGCGCACTACGGGCGAGGCGGGTACGCGGGGATCATTCCCGAGGACACGACGCTGACGATGCGTGTCGAACTGATCCAGATCAGTAATTGAAACAGTACATCCGAGTGTGGACTGGATTGCTCAGCGCTCGACCTGCAGCAGCGGGCGGTGCAGCAGCACGCGGTCGCGGACCGGGCCGTATCGGCCGGGTTCGACGACGACGGTCAACTCGATCGCGCCCTGCGTTTTGAGGTTGAACGCGGCGACCGGCTCCGCCTCGTGCAGACGGGTCGAGAACAACCGCTCGCCGTCGAGCTCGATGGAGAGCTGGCAGTCGCCCCAGCCGCCGGCGGTGTCGGCGAGGGCGGCGGTCCCGGCGAAACGCACCACGCCGCTGGGCAGCGTCCACGAGACCCGCATGGGTCCGGGCATGTCGATGTCCAGCGCGTTGAGCACTGGCCCGGAGCCGAAGGCGAGGTCGTCGGGGTGGCGGACGGTGCGGATCGGGTCGGCGAATACCCGGTCACCGACCGGCTCCTGCGAGCGAGGTTCGAGGTTGGACAGGGGGAGGATGCCCGCGGCTTCGAAGGCGATGGCGCGAAGGGTCTGCGGGTCGTACTCGACGGTGTTGCCCCCGGCGAGGGTCACGCGGATGCCGCTGGAGTCGGTGGCGGTGAGTGCTTCGGCGGGGAAGGTGCTGCCGTCGTCGAGCCAGACCATGGTGCCGGTCATCGGCTGGTCGGGGTTGGCCAGCAGAGCCGCGGCGACGCGGTCGATCGGCAGGTCGACGATGTTTCCGGATTCGGTTTCGATGCTGGTGGTCGGTCCGACCGAGAGCAGGAAGCCGGTCAGGACATCGCCGTTGGCGAGGATGAGTTCATCGGAGGTGGCGCTGCGCCGGATCGGCGGTCCGGCTTCGGCGGCCTGCGCGGTGATGATGCGCGTGATGGAATCGATGGGGATTTCGAGGCGTCCGGCGAGGGGATGAGCCCAGGCGACATTGTCGCCGCTCGCGGCCGTCGGTTCGACGGTGCCGGGGTAGCGGGCACCGGAGGCGGTTTCGAGATAGCCGCGCATCGATGCGGCGAGCGCGCGGGCGATGCGCTGGGCGCGGATCGGCTCGACGCGCTCCGAAGCGACGATGGAGCCGATGCCGTGGTCTGCTTCGATGGGTCCGTCGATGGCGATGAGCGCGAGGACGGTTTCCGGCGCGAGGCGGGTATGGTTGCCCGAGGGGTCTTCGATGGTGATGCCCTGCTCGGTGACGCTGATCAGGCGGGTGTTCGTGGCGTTGAACTGATCGTCGATAAGCAGGACGCGTGGGCTGGGGGGCGAAGCTTCCTGAGGCGTGGCACTCTGGGCCTGAACACCGACCGTGCAGCAGAGCACGGACAGGGCGGCGAGGGAACGGATCGGGGCGTTCGGCGTCATGAGGTATCCATCGTCAGGGCGTCGGGCGGAGGCGAATCACTTCTGGAAGATCGGGAGGTAGCGCTTGGGCATCTGGAGGATGATGAGAGCCATGGCGGTGCCGTAGGCGGTGCCGGCGGAGTTATCAGACCACGAGCCGCTGGCTTCCTGTCGGGCGATCACTTCCTCGCGGATGGCCGGCCACCAGGTGGCCCAGCGTTCGCCCCCGGCGAGGTACATGGTCTGGACGGCGTAGTAGTGGCCGTAGAAGTAGTGCGCGCCGCCGACATTGCGTGCCTCGCCGGGGAGACTGGTTTCGAAGAGGTAGTTGAGGCCGCGCTCGATCTCGTCGCCCTCGTAGATGCCGGCGTAGTAGAGACTGGCGACCCCGGCGGCGGAGCGGGGCCACGCCGACGCGCCCCGACCGGCCTGGTAGCGGAAGCCGCCGTCGGCGTTCTGGCAGAGGCGGACATACTCGACGGCCCGGTTGATGGTCTCGATGGGGACCTCGATGCCGGCGTTGCGGGCGCTGCGCAGGGCCATGATCTGGGTGATGGTGACGGAGATGTCGGCGTCGTGCGGCGTGGGGTTGTATCGCCAGCCGCCCTCTTCGTTCTGGGTCTGGACGATGAGGCGGACGGCGCGGACGAGCGCATCGTGGGTGCGCCGGGCCTGTTCGGCGTTGTCGCCCCCGGCGGTCATGCCGTAGACCTCGCCGAGGAAGAGGGTGGCGAAGCCATGGCCGTACATCGGGCCGTGGGAGGTGTCCTTGGCGATGAGGCCGGTTTCGTTGATGTTGGTGAGCATGAACTCGAGGGCGCGCTCGACCTGCTCGGCGTACTCGCCGCGTCCGGGCATGTTGCCGTCGGCCATGAAGGCGAGCGCGGCGAGGCCGGTGATGGCGGCGTTGGAGCCGTAGCGCTGGCCTCCGAAGGAGCCGTCCTCGCGCTGGAGCTGCGCGAGTGCCGCGAGGCCGCGGGAGACGGCGTCGTTGAGGGCGGGGGTGATCTCGTTGTCGAGCGCGGCGTTCTCGGCGGAGACGGGTGCGCCGTCCTGCGCGAGGCCGCCCGCGGGCGCGGCGATCATGGTCGCGCAGAGCAGTGCGGCGGGAGTGAGTGCGCGGCGGGCGCGGCGAATGATCATCGGTTGGCTTCCTCGGCGAGGCGACGGTAGTAGCTCTCGGTCCAGCGACGGTACATGTCCGAGAAGTAGTCGGACTGGCCCTGGATCAGCGACTGGCGCAGACGCTCGGGAAGGTTGCCCCACTCGGCGACGGAGAGGTCGAGGTTCTGATTGAGCTCTTCGGACTGACCGCCCGGAGGCATGGAATCGCCGGGGTTTGCGGATTGGCCGGACTGCTGGTTCTGCTGGGATTGCTGCTGACCCGGCTGCTGGTCCTGCTGTTGCTGCTGCTGGGAACTGCTGGAGCTGGACGAAGAACCGCTCTGGCTCTCAGCGCTGCGGATGAGGATGTCGAGCTTGGTGATGATCTCTTCCTGCAGACGCTGGGTGGTGATCCCCGCATCGCGGAGTTGGGCGAGGCGATCGGCGACTTCCTGCATCTCCTGCACGGCCTGCACGAGCGCCTGCTGGGCCTGGCGACCGGTGAGACGCCGATCGAGTTCGGTTTCGGGCTGGCCGTCGGCGTCGCCGGGCCGAGACACGGGGTCTTCGGAGCCGGGCAGGCGGAGCAGCTCATCGAGATCCAGCGGATCAGCGGACTCGTTCTGCGGCTCGGCGGCCTCCTCGACCGGAGGAGCGGTTTCGGATGAGGGGGTCTGCGGTGCGGTCTGTTCAGCGGGCGGCTGCGCGGGCGGATCGGCATCCTGCGCGCTCAGGGTCAGCGCGAAGACTCCGAGCGTTCCGGCCAGCAGCAGGAGGCGTGAAACGGGATTGGCGCGGCGGGTCATGGCTGTGGTCCTTCGGGTTGCGGCTGATCGGGCGCGGGTTCTCCCGGCTGGGCATCGCCTTCCTGCTGGTCTATACGAGTGTCTTCGGGGAACAGTTCGTCCAGATTCTGTGCGGCCTGGGCTCGACGGAGCAGGTCGATGGCGACCCGCGTGAGTTCGCGCTGCTCGGAGGCGAGGCGGGCGATCTCGCGCCGGGCCTGCGCATCGGGCATGGTTTCGACCGCGCGGGTGGCTTCGGCGAGTTCGATCTGGATCATGCGGAGCAGGCGGAGTTCCTGGACTTCCTCGATGAGCGGCTGGTCCTCACCGCCGCTGCCACCGCCTCCACCGCCGCCGCCCTGCTGTCCGTCCTCGAAGGGTTCGTCATCGGGTCGCGGGTCCTGAAGGGCTTCGAGGATTCGGGTGAGCGTGCGGGCGAGGTTGGTCTGCTGGGTGAGTGCGCTGAAGGGATCGGCCTGGGTCAAGCGATCGGCGGCGTCGGTGCTCTGCGATTGGGCGCGCTGATGGGCGAGCATGAACACGCCGGCATCGCGGAGTTCGGCGACATCTTCGAGGATCTGTTCGAGCAAGGCGGTCACGGCGGACTGATCCTCGGACAGCCGACGCAGCTCGGCCCGGTCGCGACGCGTGAGGTCCTGGGCCTGCGCGTACGGCTCGGTCGCCCGGCGCAACTCGGTGGTCGCGCGGAGGGCCTGGGTGTAGGCCTGGCGGAGTTCGCGGAGTTTGCGCTGCTGCTCTTCGCGCTCGAGCTGCTCGTCGAGCGCTTCAGCGCGTTCGAGCGCCTGTTTCAGTTGATCGAGCGATCGTGTTTCGGCGGCTTCGATGGCCTGGGTGTTGTTGTCGCCTGAGCGGATGGCCACGATGGCATCGACCTGCGCATCGACCGCGCGCCCGACGAGGTTGAGCACCGGCGCGAGTTCGGGTCCGGCGTTGCGCACGAGGTCGGCGACGGCGGCGGTGTTGGTGTTGAGCCGGATCATCGCGGGAGCGAGGCCGAGCACGGCCTGCGGATCGATCGGGTCGGCTTCGGCGACGGCGCTCAGGTTGGCGAGTTCGTCGGTCTGGTCGCTGACGAGGCCCTTGAGCGAATCGATGACGCTCGAAAGGATCCGGCGCAGGACTTCGGCGCGGGCCTGATCGCTCTCGTCGAGGTCTTCCTGGGCCTGTTCGAGCGCTTCGATGGCTTCCTGCTGGGCCTGCTGGGCCTGCTGGGTCTGGTTCTGCTGCGCCTCGGAGGCGGCGCGGCTCATGTTCTGCTGCACCTGGTTCTGCTCGGCGTTGTCGGCGGCCTGCTGCAGCGCTTCGGCGGCGGCGGGGTCGTTCTGCGAGAGTTCCTGCGCCCGCTCGCGCATGGCCTCGATGAGATCGTCGGCCTGCTCGGAGAGCTGCTGCTGGCGCTGGGCGATGTCTTCGAGGCGATCGCGCTGCTCGTCGGTGAGTTCTTCGGGGAGCAGGCCGGCGGTGTCCTGACCGGCCTGGTTGGTTTCTTCCTGCAGCGCTCGCTGCTGGCTGATCAGGCGATCGAGGGTGTTGCGGATGACCCAGTCGTCCTCGCCGCGATCGAGCAGTCCGACGATGCGGCTGAGTTCATCGCGGACTTCGTTCTGCGCGCGTTCGGCCTGGGCGCGTTCCTCGTCGGTCAGCGGAGCGGCGGCGGGGTTCTCGGGGTCGGCGGGCTCGGGCTGGCGATCGGCGCGAGCGCCGGCCTCATCGAGGGTTTCCGAGGCCTCGGTCGATGCGCTGCCCGCGCTGTCGAGCGACTGCGCGACGCGCGAGAGCAGGTCGTCGAGGGTGCGATCCTCGAGGCGGTTCTGGCGGATGCGATCGCGCAGTTCGGCGATGTCGTTCTGGGCCTGGGAGAGGCGCTGGGTGACGGCGGCCTGCTCGCGACGCGCGGCACGCGAAGCGCCTTCGTTTCCGGTCCGCTCGGCGGTGGATTGCTGCTGCTGATCGGTGCGGATGGCCGATTCGCGGACCGCGCTCAGACTGTCGCGGATTTCGGCGACGAGCTGCTCTTCGGAGATGACCCGGAGGGTGCGAACGGGAGATCGCGTGGGCAGGGCCTCGGGGATCGAGGCGGTCAGCACATCGGTGGCGAGCGCGACGAGGTGGACCTCATCGCCGGGAGAAAGGTTCTCGATGGTTGCCAGATCGAGCTCGTACTCGGTCGTGAGCAGGCGCTGGCCCGATGCCGCACGCTCGGACGCGATGGTCGGCTCGCCGACGGGTTCGATCGCCCCGCCGGGGCCGGAGGGCTCGGAACCGGGAGCGCCGGCGGCGGTGTGGCGCTGCTGCTCGATGGCGATGCGGCTGAGACCGACATCGTCGCGCCCTTCCGCGCGAACCATGAGCACAGCGCTCGGGAGCACGGAACGGTCCGTGGGCGGGTTGACGATGGTCGCCGCGGCGGGCCGGTCGGCCAGCGCGTCGAAGCGGTAGACGGCGGTGTCGTCCGCGCCGATGCCGTGCTCGTCGATCAGGTCGAGCTGCAGCCGGATCGAATCGCGCAGTGTGAAGCGGGCGGTGTAGGAAGTGGCCGGCTCGTTGAGCGAGGGCTCGATGGTCAGGTCCTCGGCTTCGACGAAGAAGCGGGCGAGACTGCCGACGACGCGGGCGTCCTTGTTGAAATCGAGCGTGAGTTCGAGTCTGGACCCGACAAGGGCTCCGGGCGCGACGGCGCGCTCGTCGGTGCCCGGCCCGAGGTCGATGGTTCTGGGCTCGACGAGCTGGCCTTCCGACGAGGCCAGCGCGAGGGCGTAATCGGGCGGGGTGATGGTGAGCTGCGCGTTGACGATGCTCGGAGCGGGCACGAGGCGGACGCGCTTCCACTCGGTGGAATCGTCTTCGGTGGTGAAGCGGTACTCGATCTGCTCGGCCATCGGTTCGAGGAGGCGCTCGAAGAGCGGGCCGCTCGTGCCGTCGGCCGTGGTGATCTCGCGGGTCTGGTGGGTGAGCAGTTCGCGCCGGAGCGGGCCGGTCTCGCCGTCGGAGGTGAGGCGGTACTGCACGAACACATCGGTTCGGTCGGCGGAGCGGGGCGAGCGGGTGAGCACTGCGCGGAGGGGGAGGGCCCGACCGGTCGGGTGAACCTCGGTCTCGGTGGCGTCGGCGATGCCGGTGCGCTTGGGCCACTCCGCGCCGGCCCACGGCGCGAGGGTGCGGGATGCGCCGGTGGAGAACATGGCGGGGCTGAGGACGAACGCCGCGATGAGCAGCGCGAGGATGCCCAGCAGCGCTGCGCCGGAGCGCTTGGCCCCTGCTGGGCGGATGAGTTCCGATGGGCGGACCTGGTTCATGTCCGCCGCGGTGCGTTCGACCACGATCCGGGCGAGGCCTCGGCCGGTGTCGCCGATCATCTGCGAGGCCTTCGAGGTGCCGTCGTCGGACCAGTCGGCGAACTCGAGCGCGCTGGCGAGGCGTCCCTGCAGGGCGGGGTACCGCTGTTCGACGCGCAGGGCGAGATCGGTCAGGCGCGGGGCGAAGAACAGAGCGGGGCGGATGCGGGTGCGGATGAACCAGAACAAGAGCGCGATCGCCGCGATGAGCACGGTTCCCCGGATGATCAGGGGAAAGCGGAGCAGGTAGTCGAGAAGCGTGAACGCGGCGAGGGCCGAGAGGAGCGTGGCGCCGATCAGCGCTGAGCGCTGAAACACCAGCAGAGCCCTCGCCTTGGAGCGCAGGCGGCGCAGGGGCGTGCGGATGATCGAGGGGTCGATGGGTCGGGGGGATTGCACCCCGTGGGATACCGGCGGAGCGGGGTCAGGTTGTCTGGCTGGGGGTTCGGACATGCCCTGCCTTCTGCGGCGTGCTGAACACCGTGTTCTGAATAGGAAATCGCCGGACGGACCGGCGCTCACCTACAGGGTATCGGCGGTCTGATGGAAATCCGCGCACGCATCTGAGATTCACTGTGTGAGACCCAGCCCGAGAACGGGCCGGATCGATAAAGCCGGATCAGATGAGCCGGATGATCCGACGCCCAACCCATTCCAGGGTGAGCAGGGTCAGGACCAGAATCAGGGCGAGGGGGGTGTCCCAGAGGGATTCGGTGCGTTCGAAGAGCTGGCGTGAGGCCCGGTTGGGCAGCTCGGGCAGGCGCTCGAGGTCGGAGGCGAGGATGGTTTGCCCGCCGGTTTCCTCGGCGATCAGACGCAGGCGCTCGTGGTCGGTCTCGGGACGGCGCAGTTCATCGTCGGGGAGGGCGACCTCCACGGTTGCCCGCAGGGAGAGGGGAGAAACGATCGGGCTGGTGGGCGTGACTTCCCACCGACCGGGCTCGGCGGGCAGCCAGATGGAGGAATAGAGCACTCCGGAGGTGTTGGACTGGTCGGGGTCGGCAGAAACCGCCCCGGTGGACTCGCGCGAAAGGGTCAGCTCGACGGGGGCGAAGCGCGCCTGATCGGAGCCGGCACCGGCACGCTCGACCTCGATATTGATCGTGGGCGGCGCGGCATCGATCAGGGACTGGTCGAGGAGTTCGACGGCGATGCGGACCGGTTGCTGGACGGTGGCGCGGGTGGGGGACGCGGTCAGGATGGCTTCCTGACCGCTGCGGGCGAGGCGATCGCGCCCGAGCATGCGGATGAGCTGGATCCAGAGCCGCTCGAAAAGCACCTCGCCCCGCCCGTAGCGCCAGCGCCAGGTCTCGTCGGTGGCGAGGTAGAGCGACCGACCGGAGCCGTAGCGCATGAGCATGAGCAGCGGGAGATCCTCGCCACCGAGAACGGGGCGTGCTGATGCGAGGACCTGCGCGGCGGGCTTGAGCCCGCGCGGGTCGATGAACTGCGCATAACGGAGCAGCGACCACCCGGTGTCGGCGCTGGCGAGTTCGTCGGGCCAGCCCGTCGCGGAACGATCGTCCTGCCCGCCGAGCCGGAGCACGCCGAGGTCGGAGGCGACGGGGGTGGGGCTCATGAGCACGGAGCCGGACACGGTGGAGCCGTCGTTGCCCGCGCGATTGAAGGGGAGCAGGTCGGCGAGGGGTGTGTCGAACCAGAGCGAGGGGAGGGAGCTTGGGCCGGCGACCCAGATCAGCCCGCCACCCCGTTGGGCGACATGCTCGCGGATCTGCATCATCTGATCGCGGGTGAGCACTTCGGGGCGCATGTCGCCGATCATGATGGCGTCGTACTCGGCCCATTCCTCCGGGGATGAGGGAAGTTCGGCGATGCGGGTGTTGCTGTCCTGGATGTAGCGCCGGTCGGGGGCGAGGATCAGCGTGGTGGCGTCGATGGACTCCTCGCGGAGCAGCAGGGAGCGGAGGTACCGCTGCTCCCAGCGCGGGTAGCCGTCGAGGTAGAGCACGCGGATGGGCCGGTCGACCAGCGCGATCTCGATGGGCCGGGCATTGTTGGATTCGATGAGGTCCGCGCCATCGGGGATCACCTCGACGCGCCAGTTGCGATCGCCGGGCAGGTCGGAGCTGGTTTTGAGCAGGACGCGCTGCTCGGATCCGCCCTCGCTTGCGGGATCGAACTCGGCGCGCTGCTCGTCGAGGGTTTCGCCGGTGTCGGCGTCGATGAGACGGACGGTGGCGCCGGTCGCGGTTTCGCCGCCGCCGACGCGCTCCACGGTGACCGATACGGGAGAAAGGTCGCCCACGAAGGCGACGGGCGGCGCTTCGGCGAAGCGGATGGCGATGTCGCCGACGGGCTCGGGGCTGCCGAGCGCGATGGTGTGCACGGGGATCTGCTCGGCACGCAGGCGTCGCATCGCCGCGCGGGAGAGGTCGTCGGCCGAGCGACCGTCGGAAACGATGACCACGCTGGAGAGCGGCCTGGCGGCGGCACGGGCGAGCGCGGCGTCGAGGGCGTGGCCGATGCGGGTCTGGCGACCGGCGGGGTCTTCCAGGGTCGGTGTGCCCTGGTCCGTCGCGCCGCTCGAAAGGTCGTACGCGCCGGAATCGAAACCCATCCACACCACGGTCTTGTCCTGGCTGATGGATCGCCACTGCTCGCCGGTGCGCTCGAGCGCTCGCCGGAGCTGCGCATCGCGGGCCACGCGTTCACCGGAATCGTCCTCATCGATGTCCTCGATCTGGAGCGATGCCGAGCGGTCGAGCAGCACGATGACCCAATCCTGCTCGAAGGTTTCCTCGCGATCGACGAGCTGCGGGCCGGTAATCAGCAGGACGATCAGGCACAGCAGCAGCGCGCGCATCCCCGCGAGCACAGCGCGGACGCTGCGCGGGCCGGAGATCCGTCGATAGGACCATGCGGCAAGACCGATCGAGGTCGCGCCGATGAGCAGCCACGCCCAGCCGGGCAGGGCGCGCTCGAAGCCCAGGCGCACGCCCTCTTCGGCGAAGGAGAGTTCGTTGAGGTCCAGCAGCCACTCGAGCACGGGTCAGGCACCTCCGGGGATCGGTTGGGCGCCGGTGCGCGGGGTTTCGGCGTGGCTGAAGAAGCGGGCCATGACGAGTTCCGCCGCGGCGAGCGCGAGCGCGGCGATGAGCAGGGGCAGACTGATGGGCGAGCCGTCGTCGGATCGTTCGAGCGATGCCGCGATGCGCTCGGGGCTGACCCATGCGACGGTGGGCTGCGCCCCGCCGGAGCCGCCCGTGGCTTCGGCGAGCCACGATTCCACAGCCTCGACCGGCTGCACGGTCAGATCGGAAGCGCGGGTGTCGGCGTTGACGGTGATGATCGCACGCTCCCGATCGACATCGTCGAGGGCTCGGTAGGTTCCGGCGTTTCGGATCGGGCGCGAAGCGGTGCCGGCGGAACCGACGGGGATGCCGGCGCTGCCGAGCGATTCATCGGATCGGATGAGGCGGGTCGACCCGGATGGCACACTCGGCGCGGTGCCGGCGATGACCGAGTCCGCTCCCGCGGCCTGCCCGACGCCCTGGCGGATGAGTTCCTGCGTCAGCGGGACCATCAGGGGCATGAGCGGGAGGTTGGTCCATCCGGCATCGGGCGAACTGGCCATGAACACGACCAGGCCCCGGTCGCTGGAGGATGACTCTCCGGAGCGTTGGGGGCGCTGCGCGACGAGCCACGGCTCGGCGTCGCCTGTTTCGGGATTGCGCCGATCGATGAGCCGCTGCGCGCCTTCGGGTGTCTCCTCGAACGCGAGCGCGCGATCGATGGCGATGTTGCGGGTCAGGCGCGGCAACTCGGCGTTGATCAGCGAGAGCAGGGGTGTGCTCGCGTTCTCGCCGATGAGCTGCATCGGTTGCGCTGCGCCGACGACCGGCTCGCGCGAGAGCCGCCATTCGAGGCCGAAGTGCGCGGAGAGCGCATCGGTCCACAGGTTGGCCATGTCCTCGGTGGGCGGCGTGATCATCAGCATGCCCCCGGCTTCGACGAACGAGCCGAGCGCCGCCCACGCATCGTCGGTCACGAGGTGGGGCTGCGTGAGGATGGCGGCGTCGAGCTGCGAGAGCAGGGGCAGGTCGATGGCCGAGGGGTTCGCGTCGATGGTGTCGATGGGCACGCCGACCTGCGGCTCGAGTGCGATGCGGAACCAGTCGGCGGCTTCGAGCTGGTCCACGCTCGGGCCGCGTCCGAACCGGCGCTGCGCGATGATGCCCACCTGAAGGGCTTCGCGCAGCGCCACCGGCTGGCGGAAGATGTTGTCGGCCTCGAGGGCGTCGCGGTCGATCTCGGCGATGAGCACCGCGCTCCTGCCACTACCCGCATCGATCGCAGCACGGATGGTGGCGGCGCTGATCTGGACGCTGGCGGTGGCCTGTTCCTGACCGGGGCGCCAACTGACGGTGGTGCTCGCGCCGAGACCCGCCGCGACCGACGAGGCGTCATCGGCGTCGCGGGGTGCGCTCACGCGCAGGCGCACGGTCGTGACCTGAGCGGTCTGCACGGCGGCGCCGGTGCGGCGAAGTCCGATGCGGACCTGCTGCTGCTCATCGGGCGCGGATTCGGGATCGCCGCCCGACAGGACCACGCTTCGCAGCGGATCGACGGAAGTGATCTGCACATTGCCGGGCAGATCGGTCGCCGGCGAGGTGGCGACCACGCGCAGGCCCTCGACCTCGGCGAGCGCGGGTGACAGGGGCGAGCTGAGATCCGCGGAGCCGCGCGCAAAGTCGGAGATGAGAAGCGCAACGGTCGGTCCGGATTGCTGCTGCGTGCTGAGCGTTCGGAGCTGATCGAACGCGCTGCGCATGTCGGTCGGTCCGTCGATCGATTCGATGGCATCGACGAGGCGACGGACGGCGGCGAGGTCCGCCGAGGCGGGAACCACGACCGGCTCGGCGGGGCCGCCGAGCGTGATCAGCCCGGCGCGGTCGCCCTCGCCGAGCGAGGCGAGCGCTTCTCGGGCGGATTGCTTGTGGCGATCCAGTGCGGACGCGGAATCGAGGCGCGCCGATGAGGCGATGCCGTTGTCGACGAGCAGATAGACGCTGCGTCCCGCCCCGCTCCCCACCAGACCCGCGGCTTCCAACAGGGGCCGACCGAGCGCGAGCGCGATCAGCGCGACGACGAGGCATCGCGTGGCAAGGAGGATGAGCTGCTGCAGGCGGAGGCGCCGACGCTGTTTGCGGTACGCCTCCATGAGGAATCGCATCGCGGCCCAGCGGACCGGCTTGCGCCGCTGACGCATGAGCAGGTGGATCAGGATCGGGATGCTGACGGCGGCGAGCCCGGCGACGAGCAGCCCCGCGTTGAGAAAAGTCATGGCGTCACCCGCTCTTCCGTCGCTTCATGATGGAATTGCGGCGCGCCATGAACGCGGCGAGCGGGGGGCCGAGCCAGTCGTTGGTCGGCACCCGGTGGATGTCGAAGCCGAACCCGCGCACCGCGCGGTCGAGCGCGGTCGAGTGTTCGCGGAACGCTTCGAGGTAGCCCTGACGCACGGCACGCGGATCAATGCGCACGCGCGGCTCGCCCTCGAGACCCTCGAAGGGTGCTGCGCTGTCGAGGGAGAAGTTCATCTCCTGCTCGTCGAGGACCTGGAACAGGATGGCGTCGTGCCGGCGGTGCTTGATGCGCGCGAGCGCGGTGCGGACCTGGTTGGGATCGACGAAGAAATCGCTGATGATCGCGATGATGCAGCGGTTGTTGAGCTTGGCGAGCGTCTGATCGATCACGCGTGCGAAGTCGGTCTCGCGATCGACCGGTTGTGTGGCGAGAGTGGAGACGATCCGGCGCCACTGTCCCTGGCTGGACGCGCGGTCCACGGCGTCGACGAGGGCATCGGCGAACATGCCCAGACCGACGCGGTCGGACTGCTTGAGGGCCATGAAACTGATCGCCGCGGCGGTCGCGGTGGCGTGGTCGAACTTGGTCCAGACGCTGCGTCCGTCGTGGCTGGATTTCTGGCCGGTGCTGGCGGCGCTCGCGTACGAGCGGCTGCCGAAGTTCATTGAGCCCGAGCAGTCAACGAGGAGCACGAGGTCGAGGTTGGTCTCCTGCTCGTACTGCTTGAGCTGGAGTTTGTCCGAACGCCCGTAGACCTTCCAGTCGAGGTGGCGCAGGTCGTCGCCGGCGACATAGGGGCGGTGCTGCGCGAATTCGACGGAGAAGCCGTGGTAGGGCGAGCGGTGCATGCCGCTCATCACGCCCTCGACGATCATCTTGGCTCGGAGTTCGAGCGTGCCGAGGCGCGCGAGCGTCTGCGGGTGCAGGTAGACCGTCGGATCGACCGCCTGGGCGGGGTTCGGCGAGGTCGGGATGGGCTGCTGCGGTGCGTCCATCGCTGGTTCAGATCCCCCGCTCGCGGATGGTGTCGAGAGAATCGAGCGAGCTGTGGCACAATGGAGGCATGGCCCAAGGAACCAATCGCCGCTGGATCGTGGTTGCCGCGCTCGCGGCATTGCTCGTGACGATCGGGGTGTGGTTCGCGCAGGGGCGCGTGCTGTTCACGGTCCGCGCTGCCGATCTCTCGCCCGACGATCGCGCGCTCGAGCGGCTGTTCGAGCCGACCGGCGTGCAGGACGAGTTGGGCGAGGTCAGGGGCATGGATCGCGGCTTTCGGCTTGGCTTGCTGCCTTCGGGGGTCGGGAGTGGTCTTGCGAGCGTGGCGACGATCGGCGTGGCGGTTGGAGCGGTCTGGCTGATCAGTTCAGCACGGCGTCCATCTGGCGCTTCTCGCCGGGGCCGGTCCCGTCGACGGGCGTGTCCTTCAGCAGCCGATCGATGACATCGTCGGTCGTGACGCCATCGGCCTCGGCGTTGAAGTTGCAGATGATCCGGTGGCGGAGCACCGGCTTGGCGACCGACCTGACATGCTCGGGCGTGACATGGAACGAGCCGGAGAGCACGGCCTTGGCCTTCGCCGCGAGGATCAGGTTCTGACCCGCGCGCGGTCCTGCGCCCCACGCGAGGTAGTCGCGGACGATCTGCGGCTTGGGGTTCGTCGCCGAGTGCTCTTTGATGCGCGTGGCGCGGACGAGGCGGAGCGCATATCGGATGACATGGTCGGCGACCGGTGCTTCGCGCACGAGCTGCTGCACGCGCAGCACATCCTCGGAGGTAAGGCAGGGCTGCGGCGTGGCGGTCTGCGTGGAGGTGGTGCGCCGGATGATTTCGACTTCCTCCTCCTCGTCCGGGTAGCCGATGGTGATGTTGAACATGAAGCGGTCGAGCTGGGCTTCGGGCAGCGGGTAGGTGCCTTCCTGCTCGATGGGGTTCTGGGTCGCGAGCACGAAGAACGGCTCGGGGAGCTTGTGCTGCACGCCGGCGGTGGTGACCTGGTGCTCCTGCATCGCTTCGAGCAGCGCGGCCTGGGTCTTGGGCGGTGTGCGGTTGATCTCGTCGGCGAGGATGACATTGGCAAAGATCGGGCCTTTGACGAAGCGGAGTTCGCGCGAGCCCGTGGTCTTGTCTTCCTCGATGACCTCCGTGCCGGTGATGTCCGAGGGCATCAGGTCGGGCGTGAACTGGATGCGGCTGAAGCCGAGGGAGAGACTGCGGGCGATCGTCGAGATCAGCAGGGTCTTGGCGAGGCCGGGGACGCCGACGACGAGGGCGTGCCCGCCGCAGAAGAGGGTCATGAGCATCAGGTCGACGACCTCGTCCTGGCCGACGACGACCTTGGCGATCTCGGCGCGGAGCTTGGCGTGAGCGTCCTTGACCTGCTCGATCGCCTGCTCGGGGTCGGTGGCCTGGATGGCGGGTTGCGAAGCGAGCGGATCGGGCATGGTGGCCTCTCGGGCTGGGGATCGGATGATGGGATCGGGTGTCGACTGGATCATACCGGTCGGATTGGGCGTGGTTGTCGGGTCTGACAGACTCTCCACCGGCCGGAAACGGGGCATAGGATCGGGGGATGCCCGAACTGCCCGAGGTTGAACAGGTCCGCGCGAGCATCGCAGAGCGCGTGGTCGGCCTGCGTGTGGTGGGTGTCACGGTGCATCGGCGGGATGTGGTGACCGGTCCAGAAGATCCTCCGGGCGGCTGGAGCCGGGCGGGGGCGAGCCGCCGGAAAGGCCCCATGCCGCGGCTTTCCAGGCGGCTGCTGCTGGATGGCAGCCGGATCGTCGAGGTTTTGAGGCACGGGAAACAGATCGCGATCCGAGGCGAGCAGGGCGCGATCGGGGTTCACCTTGGCATGACCGGGCAATTGCTGCATCGATCGCCGGGAGAGCGGTTGGCCAAAGCCGACCATGTGCATGTGTGCTGGAAACTGGCCCAGACCGACGGAACAGCGGCGGGGCGGCTGGTGTTTCGCGATCCCAGGCGTTTCGGCGGCGTGTGGGCCCATGCCGCGATGGAGGACCTCGTGCAGCAGCGCTGGTCAGGGCTCGGGCCTGATGCCCTGACGATTGGCGATACCGAGCTGATTGCCCGGCTGCGACCCAGGCGGGGGAGGGCGGGCCAGCCGGTGCGATGCGTGAAGGCGGCGTTGTTGGACCAATCGACCCTGGCTGGCGTGGGGAATATCTACGCCGATGAGGCACTGTTTCGAGCGGGGATCAGCCCGCTGCGTCCGGTGGATGAACTGACGGATGAGCAGACGATCCGCCTGGCCAAGGCGATCCGTGAGGTGCTGGAGGAAGCGGTGAAGGGGGGCGGATCGACGCTTCGGGACTATGTGGACGGGGCGGGAAAGGCGGGGTCGTTCCAACTTCGGCACCGGGTGTACGGGCGAGGCGGGCAGGCGTGCATGGATTGTGGAAAAGTGCTCCGGTCAGGGATGGTTGCCCAGAGGACGACGGTGTGGTGCGAACGCTGCCAACATGAAGCCAGTGTGAAACCCGCAGAACGCTGAAAACTTTGTCCACATGGAGCGTTGCGATCCGTGTGAATCGGGAGGCATACGGGGTATCCCGCATGTCCCCGGCCATTGTGCGGGGTTCATTGTCCCGGTTCTTCAGACCACAAGAGATATAGATCTTCTCTCTTCGTCTCTCGTTGTGCCTGTCGATCTGTGGAAAATCTTCGGTATTCGATCATAAATCGTTGTTGGGGAGTGCTTTACGAACTTTCCACAACTCCGATGAAACTGTCGCCGGAATGTCGGCTCATGTCGGTGCTGTCATTCGGGTTGGCGGGAAATCCGCGGCTGGCTCAAGGACGGTTTGAACACCGACACGCGATGCGCCATGTTGAGGCGCGTTTCCCACAACTTTTGCACACGGAAGATGACAGCCGATCCAGTCATCCGATCTTCACATGGATCATGGTGGGAAAACGGGAAAGTCCACCACGCGATGAATGTGGATAAGTCGTTGGTATGGGTTCGAGGTGATTGGGGCGAAGCGGATTACGCGTCGGAGCCGAACTGTCGTTCGAGGGCATCGATGACCCGGTCGAGCTCCTGATCGAGGTCGCGTTGTTTCTCGATGGTCTTGACGGCGTGCATGACCGTGGTGTGGTCGCGTCCGCCGAAGTAGCCGCCGATCTCCTCGAGGGAGTAGCGGGTGTGGCGCCGGGCGAGGTACATGCAGAGCTGGCGGGGGCGGGCGATGGACTTCTGGCGTCGTTTGGACTGGAGGTCGGTCAGTTTGACGCCGTAGTGGTCGACGACGGCGTCGATGATGCCACCGATGGTGACTTCGGGCTTGACCTCGGCGATGACATCGTTGAGGGCGGCTTTGGCGAGGTCGACACTGACCGGGACGCGATCGGCCAGGTGCTGCATCTGGACGCGTGTGATGGCGCCCTCGATTTCCCGGATGTTGGTGGTGATTTTATGGGCGATGTAGCTGGCGACATCGTCTTTGAGTTCGAGGCCCCGGATCCGGGCCTTGCGCTTCACAATCTGAACCCGGGTCTCGTAGGTGGGAGATTTCACATCGACGACCAGCCCGGACTGGAAGCGGCTGATCAGGCGGGCTTCGAGGTGGGGGATCTCGTGGGGGGCGGCATCGGAGGAGAGGATGATCTGACGCCCGTTCTGGTAGAGGGCGTTGAAGGTGTGGAAGAATTCCTCCTGGGTGCGTTCCTTGTCGGCGAGGAAGTGGATGTCGTCGATGACGAGGACATCGACATCGCGGAAGCGATGGCGGAACTCGTTCATCTGGTTGGCTTCAACGGCCTCGAAGAACTCGCTGGAGAAGGACTCGCAGGACACATAGTGAATCCTGGGTGCCGGCTGGCGCTCGATCAGTCGCAGGCAGATGGCCTGGAGGAGGTGGCTCTTGCCGAGTCCGACACCGCCGTGGATGAACAGCGGGTTGTAGGCGGCGCCGGGCGCTTCGGCGACGGCTTTGGAAGCGGCGAGGGCGAGGCGGTTCTCGGGGCCCTCGACGAAGTTCTCGAAGGAGGCATCGGGGTTGATGACGAGCGCATCGGTGTACCGGGTGGCGGCGTGGTCATCGCGCAGGGTGGCGCGATGCACCGGACGGGGGTTGCGTGCGCCGGGGGGCATCACATCGGTGTTGTGTACCGGGGTGGCGGCGTGGTCGTGTGTGCCGTTGCGAGAGGGCTGCGGGGCGGCGTGGGGGAGTTCCTCATCGGGTCCGAGGAATCGAACGGAAAGCAACCGCCCGGTGACGGCCTGCAGTGCCTCGGTGAAGTGCTCAGCGCAGTTCTTCTGGAGGTAGCGGTTGTGGACATCGGAGGTGGTGCGCACGCTGAGCACACCGGCGTGGGTGCCGAGGGGCTGAAGATCGTTGAACCACTGTCTGCATTTGTCCGGGTGCTGGGCGTTCATGTAGCCCAGCACATCGGTCCAGACCGTGTGGTCGGGGTTGCTCATCGATCAGCGCCTTTCACGGGCCACGAGAGACAGCCCGATGAAGCGGTTCATTCATTCTCGATTTCGCCGCGACCTGAATGCATGCGTACGCATCGGCGGGCTTCACGGTTGCGACACCGGGCCGATCGGCATGAGGGCGTTGGGAAATCCACCATTGCCGAGCGCGAGCGCTCGGGACCGCGAAAACTACAGACACCGGACGCGCGCTGTCAACCGTCGCGATTGCAAAACGCGTGGGGGTCACGAAAAAGCGTCATCGCGAGCTTGCGCTGCGCGCTGGCGCGCCGCCCTCGGCTTCTGCGAGCTGCTGCTCGTAGCGCGTTCGGTTGGCGCGGAAGTCCATCAAAAATTCGACTTTTTCGGCGAGTTCCGGCTTGACAGACTGCCGAAGTTGTTTTCGTGCGACGGCGATGTTGGAGCGGCGCGACAGGTGGATGAGCACCAGTTTTTCGCATTCCAGTACCGGCAGCCATTCGGTGATGTGTCCGAGGTGAAGGTGTTTACCTATCTTCGCGCGGTCGTCGTGTTCGGGGTCCACGAAGGTGCACTCGGCGATGACGATCTGTGACTTGCGGACATCTTCGCGCAGCAGCGCGGCACCGGGTGCGGTGTCGCTGAGGTACGAGACCAGCGGGACTTCGAGGGTGCGAGTGATCTGCTCGCCCCGCTCCTTGAGTTCGCGGAGTTTTTCCTGGGGGAGACCCACGAGATCTTCCCGGAGTTTGGAGCGTTTCTCGATGATGGAATACCCCGAAGCGGGGGATGTGTGTTCGAGGTCGAAGATGCGCAGGTGCGTGTTGTTTTTGATCTCGATGGATTGTTCGGGTTCGAGGGCGATCAGCTCGTAGGGCATCTTCTGGCCTTCGAGGTCGCGGTAGCCCTTGAGCATGGTTTCGATGGCCGGGGCGATGGTGGTGGAGCAGACGATGGTTCCGGGGCCCATGCCCTGGAAGTTGCGCTGGCTGCACCAGTAGGCGAGGCCGCCGATGTGGTCCATGTGGCCGTGGGAGATGGCCAGGTACTTCGAGGCGAGCGCGGCACGCGGGCAGACGCCCATGTCGAAGCAGATGTCCAGTTCGGGCACCATGACGCAGGTCTGTTCACCTGCGACGGAGGTGCCCTGGACTCGGAAGGGCGGGATGAGAAGGAATCCGAGGCCGCTTTCGCGGGGGGGTGGCTTGGGAAGCATCGGGAAACTCCGTGCGTCGGGCTTTCGCCCGTCGAGGGGGTCGGTGTCTGGCGGCGCCGTGTGCCGCGGTGGAGATGATAGGGATTTGGCGGCGTGGGTGTTGCCGGTCGCGTCGGGTGTCGAGCGTGGCTATCGTGACGGCGATGGCTCAAGACCTTCCCCGGAACCTGGATACCTGCCCTGAGGGCGACCCGATGACCGAGGCGGAGGTGCGGGGCATCGCGCAGATGGCCCGGCTTCTGCTTGACGATGAGCGGGTGCGCTGCATGCAGACCGAACTCTGCAAAGTGCTGGGTTGGGCGGCGATGCTCAAGAAGGTCGATGCGGAGGATCTCGGCGAGGACCGGTATCCGGATCGGGTGCGGATCGACGCGGATGAGCCGGGCGCGATGCTCGATCGCGCAGCGCTGGAAGCGATGGCCCCGGCGACGGACGGGCCGTTCGTGCGCGTGCCGAAGGTGCTCGGCGGCGGCGGGGGGGCCTGAGGGTGAACGAGGATTCGACATCGCGCGAGATGCCGTCGGCCGCGCAGATCGTGGGCGGCGTGCTCGATCGGTCGGTCCGCGTTTCGGAGGTGATCGAGTCGGCGCTGCAGCGCGTCGAGGAGCTGAACCCGAAGCTGAACGCGCTGCGCGCGGTGTACCCGAACGCTGCGCGGGAGCGGGCGGCGGCGCTCGACGAGCGGATCGCGCGCGGGGAAGGGGTCGGCGCGCTCGCGGGCGTGCCGGTGGTGGTCAAGGACAATCTGTGCCTGAGTGGTGATTACGCGCAGGGGGACGAGTCGCCGATCACGGCGTGTGGCTCGCGGATGCTCGCGAACTACCGCTCGCCGGTCAGCGCGACGGCGGTGCAGCGCCTGCTCGATGCCGATGCGATCGTGATCGGCACGGCGAATATGGATGAGTTCGGCATGGGCTCTTCGGGGGAACACTGCTTCTTCGGCGCCACGCGCAACCCGCACGACCTCGAGCGCGTGCCGGGCGGGAGCAGCAGCGGGTGCGCGGCGGCGATCGCGGCGGGCATGGGCGCGATCGCGCTCGGCAGCGACACGGGCGGGAGCATCCGCCAACCGGCTGCGCTGACGGGGATCGTCGGTCATAAGCCGAGTTACGGGCGCGTGTCGCGCTGGGGGCTGGTGGCGTACGCGAGTTCGCTGGACTGCGTGGGGCCGATGGCCCGCACGGTGGAGGACGCCGCGCTCGCGCTCGATGTGATCAGCGGCGAGGACGAGCGCGATTCGACCTGCTCACAGCGTAGTGCGGAACACGCGGCTGCGACGCTCGGCCACGAGCTCAGCGGGCTGCGGATCGGTGTGCCGGTTCAGGCGCGCGACGAGGCGAACGACGATTCGGTCAACCGGGCGATCGATCGAACGATCGAAGCGCTGCGCGGCATCGGGGCGGACATCGTGGATGTCGAGTTCCGGCATATTCATCAATCGATCCCGGCGTACTACCTGATCGCGCCGTCGGAGGCGAGCTCGAACCTGGCGCGGTACGACGGCGTGCGATACGGGCACCGGGCCGAGGTGCAAGACGGCGAGGGCATCGAAGCGCTGATGGCGCGCTCGCGGACCGAGGGGTTCGGCGCGGAGGTGCAGCGCCGGATCATGCTCGGCACGCACGCGCTGTCCTCGGGTTACTACGACGCGTACTACCACCGCGCGGCGAAGATGCGCCGGGTGATCAAGCGCGATTTCGAGACCCTGTTCGCCAGCGATCCCGGTCCCGGCTGCCACGCGATCCTGATGCCCGTCACGACCGGTCCGGCCTTCCGGATCGGCGAGAAGCTCGACGATCCCGGGGCGATGTACCAGGAGGACCTGTACACCGTCTCGGCGAATCTCGCGGGTTTGCCGGCGATCAGTGTGCCGGCGGGCTGGGCTGAGCTGGACGGGAAGCGGCTGCCGATCGGGATGCAATTTATCGGTCCATCGTTTGAAGATGCGCGGATTTTGAGGATTGCTGATTTGATTTCAAAGTCATTGATTTAGACTGTGACGATGCTGCCGCGTCACAAATCTCCGAATTGCGGGAGAACACCGAAAGCACGCCATGTACGTGGCTTGGCCATCAAGCCACCAAGTATTCAGAAAATCAAGCGGGATAAGCCACGATCCTTCTTGGTGGAAATCGAAATCGATTCCGCAGGTCAACCAACAGAGAACCAATATCAAGCATCAATTCACTGGCTTCGGAATCACATAGGAATGTATCGCGAAGTACAGAGCAAGAAACAGAAGCGGACGGTCGCGGGCAAGGTTCGTGACAGAAGCTTGGCTAAATGCTTTGGAGTGAATCAGTTTCAGGTTGAGCTGACCGTTAGGCACTTCGCGGCTGTTGACTCGAGCTTAACCAGCAGACCCTTTGTAACTCGTTATCAATTGTGGGAATCTCTCCGCACCCTTCCAGCAAAGGGCATGCACTCCGCGATTCAGAAGCTGGTATCTGAATTTGCGACCGAACTTGGTACCGAAGGCATCAACCTTCCTCGACGGAGATATCAGAGGTGAGCTTGATGAACTGCGCGTAGAGGTCCTTGTAGGGACCGGCGCGTTCGATCAGCTCGTCGTGCGTTCCCTGTTCGACGATCCGGCCGTGGTCGAGCACGACGATGCGGTCGGCGTTCTTGACGGTGCTGAGCCGGTGGGCGACGACGATGGAGGTTCGCTCGGCCATGAGGCGCTCGAGGGCTTTCTGGATGCGGTACTCGGTGAAGGTGTCGACGGCGGAGGTGGCCTCGTCGAGGATGAGGATGCGCGGGCGGGCGATCATGGCGCGGGCGAAGCAGACGAGCTGGCGCTGGCCGAGACTGAGGTTTGTGCCGCGTTCTCCGACTTCGGTGTCGAGGCCGTCGGGGAGGGATTCGAGGATGTCGAGGCAGTCGAGGTCGGCGCAGGCGGCGCGGACTTCGTCGTCGGTGGCGTTCGGGCGGCCGAAGCGGATGTTGTCGGCGACGGTCCCGGCGAAGAGGAAGTTGTCCTGCGGAACGAGGCCGAGGATGGAGCGGAGTGATTCCAGGGTGATCTCATCGATGGGGATGCCGTCGATGCGGACCTCGCCCCCGGTGCGGTCGTAGAAGCGGGAGATGAGGTTGACGACGGTGGTCTTGCCCGCGCCGGTGTGTCCGACGAGGGCGACGGTTTCGCCGGGTTTGGCCTCGAAGGAGATGCCGCGGAGGACCTGCGAGTCGGCGCTGTAGGCGAAGTGGGTGTCGATGAACTCGATGCGCGCTCCGCGATCGGATTCGGGGAGCGGCTGGGCGTTCGGCGCGTCGATGACCTTGGGCTCGAAATCGAGCAGGCGGAAGATGCGCTCGCCGCCGGCCATGGCCTGGAGGGTGGTGTTGTAGAGCTCGGCGAGGATGACGACGGAGACGAAGAACACGCCGCTGAAGAAGAGGAAGCCGAGCATGTCGGAGATGGTCATCGCGCCGGACTCGATGCGGTAGGCCCCGACGATGAGCACGATGACGGCGGTGATCTGCGCGGCGAGGTCGAAGAGGGGGATGTAGAGACCGTGCTCCTTGGCGGCGAACATGTTGACCTTGCGGTGGCGGTCGAGCAGTTCGGAGAACATGCGCTCGTTCTCGGGTTCGCGCGCGAAGGCCTGCGTGACGCGGATGCCGCTGACGGTCTCGGCGAGGTTGGAGGTGATGCGGCTGAAGGACTCCTGCACGCGCCGGTAGGCCTCGCCCATGCGCCGGCGGAAGTGGTTGTTGATGACATACAGCATCGGCGCGAGGATCGAGATGACCAGCGCGAGGACCCAGTCGTACCAGATCATCGCGGCGAAGCAGCCGATGATCTCGAGCCCGTGGATGAGCACGCGCGGGATGATCTGCGCGACGGCGTTTCGGACGGCGTTCACATCGCTCGTGCCGCGGGAGAGGATGCGCCCGAGCTTGGTGCGGTCGAAGTAGCTGATGTCGATGCGGTGGAGTTTGGCGAAGATGTCGTGGCGGAGGTCGAAGATCACGCGCTCGGCGAGGATATTCACCGAGAAGATGCGGATGCCCATCACGATGTAGTAGGAGAGCGCGAGGAAGGCGATGAGGATCGCGCCGAGGACCACACCGTGCACCGGCGGGCGGCCGGTGAGGTCCTCCCAGAGCTGGGGTTGGTCGATGGTGTAGCGGATGGTCTCGGTGAGGATGTACGGCACCCCGAGGGTGATGAAGGCGAGCAGGACCGCGTAGATCGCGATCATGGTCTGCAGGCCGGGGTAGCGCAGCATGTACTTGAGCAGGCGCCGGGTGATGGCCCAGTCGATGGGTCGGTACTTCTCGCCCTGCTGCTCGGCGACGGTGGGCGCGGCGACGAGACTCTTGGCGGCCTCCCGGCTGTCGAGGCGGTGCTCGGCGGTGTCCTTCGGCTCGGGGATGGGGTCAGCGCGGTCTTTCACGGTGCGCCCCCTTTCCCTGGCTCGGCGTCGGGGTGCTCGTCCATGGCGAGCTGGATCAGCGCGGCCTCGCGGTAGTGGCCGGGTTCGGACATGAGTTCTTTGTGCGTGCCGATGCCGGCGATGCGTCCGGCGTCGAGCACGATGATGCGATCGGCGCGCCGGAGCGTGGACAGGCGGTGGGCGACGATGATGGTGGTGCGATCGCGCCGGAGCGGGTCCAGCGCCTGCTGGATCTTTGTTTCGGTGATCGGATCCACAGCGGTGAGCGCATCGTCGAGGATGAGGATCTTCGGGTCGCTGGCGAGGGCGCGGGCGATGGTGAGGCGCTGGCGCTGGCCGCCGGAGAGGTCCATGCCGCGTTCGCCGATGATGGTGTCGAAGCCGCCGTCGAGTTCGGCGATGAAGCCGGAGGCCTGGGCGGCGTCGGTCGCGGCGATGACGGCCTCGCGTTCGAGCTGCACCGGGCCGAACGCGACATTGTTGTGGACGGTGTTGGAGAAGAGGAAGGACTCCTGGAAGACATAGCCGATGTGGCCGCGCAGGGTGCTGATCGGCCAGTCGCGGACATCGGTGCCGTCGAGGAGGACGCGCCCGGCGGTGGGGTCGTGGAAGCGGGCGATGAGCGAGAGGAGGGTGGACTTGCCAGAGCCGGTGCGCCCGACGATGGCGACGGTTTCGCCGGGGTGGATGGTGAAGCTGACATCGTGGAGAACGGGCTCGCCGTTCTCGTAGGCGAAGCCGACCTGTTCGAAGGTAATCTCGCCGCGGACTTCTTTGGCATCGGCAGCGGTCTCGGGTTCATCGATTCGGATGTCCTCGTCGAGGAAGCCGAAGATGCGGTCCGCGCCGGCGAAGGCCTCGGGGGCCTGGGCGAAGACGAAGATGATGGTTTCGATCTGGCCGGAGAGCTGGAGCAGGAGCGATCGGAAGATCCAGAGCGCGCCGAGGGTGATGCCGACGCTGCTGACGCGCGCGCCTCCGGCCGCCGCCGCGGCTTCGGCGGCCTGCTGGTTCTGGATGACGAGCCAACCGCCGACGCCGAGGAGCACGGCGGCGGTGAGCATGCTCCCGGCCTGGATCATAGGGATGTGGGTGCCGACGGAGCGGGAGAGGCGGATGCGCTGGTCGCGTGCGTCCGCCGCGGCTTTGTCGAAGGACTCGGTCTGCTCGGGGGCGCGTCCGAAGGCGCGGATGACGCGGATGCCTGCGATGGCTTCCTGGAGCTTGTGGATGAGGTGGTCGACGAGTTCGGCCTGCACCTTGAACTTCGGCTTGGTGGAGCGTCCGTAGTGCCAGATGACGATGAACTGGATCGGAAGGGCGATCATGCAGACGGCGGTGAGCAGGGGGCTCTCGCGCAGCATGAAGACGAGGAAGACGCCGAGGGTGACCAGCGCGATGACGAGACGGATCATCACGCCCTGCATGAACGCGCGGACGGCCTGCACATCGGAAGTGAAGCGGTTGATGACCTGTCCCGTGTCGTGGTCGTCGAAGAAGCGGAAGTCGAGGCGCTGGAGCTTGCGGTAGAGGCGGGTTCGCAGGTCGATCACGCAGCGCTGGCTGAACCACTCGTCGGTGTAGCGCTGGGCGAAGCGTCCCGCGCCGGAGAGCACGGCGAGCACGAGCACGGCGATGCCGATCGCGATGATCGTGTCGGTGAAACCCCAGCCGCTCGGCGGTTCGTAGCCCATGGGCCATTCGGGCTCGGGGGCGTTGGCGTCGGCCTCGGCGCGGATGACATCGATGGCGAGGCCCTGCCCGATCGCCGCGGCGAGCATGAGCAGCTGCGTCGCGACGGTGACGACCAGCACGGGGATCGCGCTGAGCTTGTGGTCCCAGGCCAGCGCCATGATCCGGCGCAGCAGGACCAATACGCCCAGCGAGGGTTCCTCGGGTGACGCGTCGTCGGGGGCTGGAGCGGGCTTGGTCGTTGGGCGGGACAAGGGGAGGATGGTACGCTGGAAGATGAGCGGAACGAGCCGCCTTTGGAAAACCGGAGTGTACCCATGCCCGAGCGAGACAGTGTCCACGCCATGCGAACCGTGGTTCTCTCAGCCATTCTCAGCGCGATCGGTGTCCTCGGATCGGGGTGTTCGTCAACCGTACCTCCGGATATGAAGGTCACGGAAGTGACCGTCGGTGAGCAGAACGCCGGGGCGATGGTCCTGAGTTTCGCGCTCGAGGGCAGCAACGAGAACGCGTTCCCGCTGCCCTTGGGAGATATCCGATACCGGCTCGAGCTCGATGGCGATCGGGTGTTCCAGGGGAACCGGTCGGCCCAGATCACCATCCCGCGAAGCGGTACGGGGATCATCGAATTGCCCGCGGCGTTCGAATGGGACACTAGCGCCCGAGACTTGCAGGGCGGAGTGTCGTACCGGCTGGTGTGCAGCGTGCGATACCGTCCCGACGGAACTTTTCCGGGCGTGCTCTACGATTCGGACTTCCATCGCCCGTCTCGAACCTACTCGTTCAGCGGCATGCTCGATTTCAACGCGGTCCAGCAGACCGGTCCGTTCCCCGGCGATCTGCCGGAGAGCCCGAACCTGAACATCGATGAGGCGGACTCATTCTGAGTTTCTGTGGGTGCTGGACCGGATTGATCCGTCGCGATCGACGATGATGGTGATCGCGCCGTCCGATGCGGTGGTGAACCACTGACGGCCCTCGCGGATGATGTCCCATCGCTCGTCTAGCAGCCGGCTCGGGCCGGTCGATTGCAGCAGATACGACGGATCGATCGCCTCCACAAACGGGTACGCGAACGAGCGAGCGCTGCCGTGGTGCGGCACCTCGATGATCTCCGCCCTCAGTTCGGGTTCTCTCGATTCCAGAAGCATCATCGCGTCGCGCTCGATGTCGCCCAGAAGCAGCACCACGGGCGAGTCTTCCTGAGAACCGGCCCGGACCCGCAGCACGAGCGATCCGTCGTTGTCGTTGTTGAATCGATCCGCACTGTCCGGGTGCAGCACTTCGATGTCGAGATCCCCCAAAGGAATCCGATCGCCCCTTGAAGCGACCTCGACACGGATACCCATGCTCCGCAGACGGCGCAGCAGAAGGGCGGCGGCACCGTCCGGGTGCGCTTCGGCCTGTTCGGGGAGATGGCGTGGCACGATCACACGACGAACCCCGAGCGGACGGGCCGCGTCGATCAGGCCAGAGAAATGATCGATGTCCGCGTGAGACACAATGACCGTGTCGATCCGTCCGGAGCCGAGCGCTCGAACGGTTCTTGGGATCTCCCGCTCGCCGATGCCCAGCCAGCGCGAGCCGCAATCGTACAGCACGCTCTCGCGCCCGCTGCGCAGCAGGATCGAGGTGCCGTCGCCGACATCGAGCATGTCCACGCGGAGCGACTGTGAACGAGGCAGGCCCGGACCCATCAGCGTGAGCCACAGCAACGGCATGAGGACGATTGCGCTGGCGATCCATCGCGGGCGCTCGCTCGTGTACGAGGGAAACATCCACCAGACCAGGACGACGATCAGCGCGATCGCCATGGGCCACGACACGCTCGGCAGGTAAAACGCCACGCCGGGCAGCGCATCGAAAAACCGGACCGATTCGCTGAGCCAGATCGCCGGGAGCAGCGACAGTTCGATCAACTGGTCCAGCAACGCCGGGACGATCGCTCCGACGACGATCGCCAGGTATCCCGCGCCGAGAATCAGCGCAACCAGCGGCATCAGCAGCACGGACAGAGGTGCCGCGAGCGGGGAGAACACCCCGAAATGCAGCGCAATCAGGGGCGTCGAGATCGCCGAAGCGCACAGCGAAACCGCCGAAGCGTCTTTGAGCCAGTGCCACGCGTGCGACCAGCCATGAATCTCATCGCGCCCCGGGCGCTCCCCGAACATCCAGGTTCGGAGCGAAGGCGTGCACACGATCAGGGCGGCCACCACGAGAAAAGTCAGTTGGAATCCCGGGTTGAACAGATCGACCGGGCGGAAGATCAGCAGTACCGCGGCAACCAGCGCGAGCACGCTCAATCGGTCGTACGCCCGTCCTGTCGATTGAGTCAGGATCAGCGCCAGGGCGATCAAGACCGCGCGCAGCACGGGAGGCCGCGCCGGGATGAACACCAGTAGCAGCACGGCCGCGACGATCACCAGCGCGGTCTCCAGGCGCGGTCGGTCTCCGGTTGTCCGAACCAGATACGAAACCCCAACCAGCACCATGCCGACATGGAGTCCGCTGATCGCCAGGAAGTGGCCCACGCCGGTTCGCGTGAACGCGTCCTCGAGCGGTTTCAGCGCCGGGCCGCTGCGCTCTCCGAGCAGCAGCGCACCCAGCAGCGCCGAGGCCGATGGGTTTCCGGATCGCTCGCCCGCCTCGTCGATCCGGTCGATCGTTCGAGCGCGAACGCGATCCAGCGCGCCGTCCAGCCCTGACGCGGGGCTTGCGATCTCGACCAACTCGGGACCGTCGATGCGGATCGATCCCACGATCCCTCGCTGCCTGGCACCGGGTACCGGATCGTGCGCCCCCGGGTTCCCCGAAGCCCGCAAAGCCGAAGCCATGCCCAGGACTCGTACGCGATCACCGGCGTGCACTCCGATGCTCTCGGTACCCGTGACCGACGCGTACAGCGAGCCGGTAACCTCCGACCATCCCCCAGCACGATCCCGCGATAGTTCGGCCCGAAGCAGAAAACGCACCGAGGGCGGCGCGTACCGCGCCGAAGCAGCGAGCGCACCCGATCCTCCCATGGAGACCTTCGGCTCTTCCAGCACCATGCCTTCCAGCTCAAGTAAGGCGGGTTCGTGATCAAGAACCCTCGCCAACGAATCATCCGGGGCGTGACCGATCCGCCACCCCGTCCAGGCCCCGCTCAGGAGAACGAGCGAGGTAAAAAGCGATGCGACCCCCATCGCTCGTTTCCGCTCGGGCAGTCCCCACGCCGCGACACCGCACCCGATGCCCACGACGCACATCGCAAGCACAAAGCCGTATCCGATCCAGGCAGAAAGAAGTATTCCGAGCGCGATCGCGCAGAAGATCAGAACCGCCGGTCGCCCGAAGACCGCTCGAGCCGGGAACGAGTCGGGGATATCAGGCGAGAGCACATTCATCGGCAGCGCCCGCCCGCGCTTCAGCGCTGAAACGCATCGAACCAGTCGGTGGTGAGTTCGTCGATCAGCGGCCGGCCCTCGGCGAACCGGCGGACATTGCGGCAGATCACCTCGGTGGCGTGCTCCCAGTAGTGCGCGCTCGCCGCCGCCACGCTCGGCGTGATGATCACATTGGGCATCGTCCAGAGCGGGCTGGCCGACGGCAGCGGCTGCGTCTCGAACGCATCGATCCCCGCCCCGGCGATCCAGTGGTGCTTGAGCGCATCGAGCAACGCCCGCTGGTCCACCACACCGCCGCGGCTGACATCGATCAGCACGGTCTGCTCGCCCATCCGCTTGAACTCCCGCTTACCGATCAGGGGCTTCGACCCGGGGTGGCGAGGAGCCGCCACGATGACCACACCCGATCGACGCAGCAGCTCGTCGAGGCGCGACAGCTCCATCATCTCGTCGATGTGGATGTGGTCCTCGTCGGGAGAGATCGCCGTCGCCAGCACATGCACCCCCAGCGCCTTCACGCGCTGCGCAATCTCGTCGCGCAGCGTGCCGCTGGCGACGATGCCGACCGTGCTCCCGTGCAACGATCGCATCTGCGGGGCCAGCTCGGCGGCGGCCCAGCGGTGCTCGGTCTGCGCCAGCACCGCATCATCAATTCTTCGCAGAAGCGCGAGCGCCAGAGCCAGCGCGTGCTCGGCGATCTGGGGGCCACGGATCGATGCCGCCGTCGATACCCGCACACCGCGCCGAACCGCCGGGAGCAGCGCGCCCACCGCATCGCCCAGCGGGCCGGTCATCTGCACCCACTGCACTTTGGTGCCGATGTGCTCGAACTGGTCGTAGGTCAGCGGGAACCCGACGAGTTGGGTCGTCCGCGGCAGCACCGAGAGCAACTCCGAGCGCGTGCCGACGGTCTGCACCTCGACCCCCTCCGCAGCGGCACGGATCGCCTCAACATGCGCATCGGGCAGACGCCACGATCGGGCTTCCTGGAAAATGGCGAGCGTCAGCACTCCGTCGGACATGCCGAGCAGTCTACCCCTGAGCGGCCCGTTCAGCGAAACAGCGCGAGCGCAATCAGCACCGCGAACGCCAGGAACAGCGTCACGCTCGCGAACCAGCCGATGTCGTCCCGAACACGAGGCGGCACCAACTCAAGCGGTTTGGAGACCGTCCGCGCGACGCGGAGCACCAATGGACGGGCCCGCGCCGTCATCGCGCCCGCCACGGTCATCACCCGTGCCACAAGGCCGGGCCCCGCCTTAGTCCTCACCGCGTCCGTCGTTGCTTCGGACGCCGCCGCGGCGTGCTGAGCTGGGGAATGCGACTGGGCAACTGAACCACTCGGCGCAGCAGCGTCGGCAGGCGTCGTTCCCACGCCCAGATCGCTGCTCGCCGGGGATTCGGCCATCAACTGCGCAAGCTCATCGGTGTCCTGCTGATCTTGCTCAGGCCCCTCGCGAAGCTCGTCGCTCGCGCTGGCCATCTCCTCGATCACCTCTTCGATCACATCCTCGCTGGAATCGAACGCATCATCGCCCCCGCCGGATGCCGCTTCCGTCTCCAGGGCGGTCTCGGCGCGATCCGCCAGATCCGCGTCCAGATCCTCGATCGTGCGAGACGATTCCGGGGACGCTGAGTCGGCGGGCTCCGGAGCAGACTCGGGCACTTCGACCGGATCGGTAGCCGGTGCGACATCGGATGCCGCTTCCTCGACCGGCTCCGGCTCGGCGACCGTCGCGGATTCCGCTTCCGAAGAATCCGGATCCACGCCTGCCGCGTCGGCGGCATCGCCGACCGTTTCGGCTTCCGGTTCCGGCTCGAGCAGGGTCTGCGCCTCGCTCAGCAGCGCGTCCAGTTCCTGATCGATCTGGCCCACCGCGACCTTGGCCTGGTCGATCGAGCCATCGCCCTCATCCTCGACCGCGTCGGTTTCCGTCGCCTCCGGCGCCGCGGCTTCGATGGTCTCGCTGCCGGGCGGGACCACGACTTCGAACATGTCTTCAAGTTCGTCGTATTCCGGATCGCCCACCTTCGCCGCGCTGCGCGCGCTGACCGCGCCGTGCTCCAGATCGCCGGTCGGGTCCAGTTCCTCGACCGCCGCGTTGATCTCCGAGAGAAGCCGGTCCAGCTCGTCTTCCAGTGTTTCGTTGGCCCGATCTTCCGAACCATCGTGCGCAGAATCTTCCTGCACGGCCGACGGCCGGGAAGAGGTCATGCCCGCTTTGTCGAGATCTGAGTCAGGCATTTGCAACAGGTTCCATCATCGGCC
This sequence comes from uncultured bacterium, assembly GCA_965652425.1. Classification (GTDB taxonomy): domain Bacteria; phylum Planctomycetota; class Phycisphaerae; order Phycisphaerales; family UBA1924; genus JANSXG01. The sequence continues at coordinate 47,842 of CBFGVX010000001.1, forward strand.
ATGATCGACCTTCGAGCCCCTCGACTCAAGACACTCCCGAGCATTCGGCTCCAGAGCGGGGCTTTTATCGGGGCAAACCCCCGGCAGCCCCTCTCCGCCCCTTCTTTTTCGGACCAGCGTCCTCCGATTCCATGCCCCGACACACACTGTACCTCGATGATCGCCCTCTCCCGTCCTCGCCCGGCGAATCCATCCGCGTCGAGGGCGATGAGGCCAAACACGCCATCCGGGTCAAGCGGCTCGGCAACGGCGATCAGGTCCGCGTGCTCGATGGCAAGGGCGGCGTGCTGCTCATGCGCGTGACCGACGCCCGGCGCACCCTCGAACTGGTGGTCGAAGCAATTGAGACCCAGCCGTCACCGTCCTTCGAGATCCAGATCGCCAGCGCGACCCCGAAGGGCCCCCGTCTGGACAAAATGATCGACATGCTCGGCCAGGTCGGGGCCGGGCTTTGGCAGCCGCTGTCCACGAAGTACGGCGTGGTCGAGCCGGGAGCCAACAAGATCGATCGCATGGAGCGCATCTGCCGCGAGTCCGCCAAGCAGTCGCTCCGAGCCTGGCCCATGAAGATCGGTGCTCCGCTTTCGTTCGAAGATTCGCTTGTCACTGAGCCGGGAACGCGCCTCGTGATCGCCGACGCCTCGGGAGGGGATTACCAGCCGGGGGGGGCGGGCGTCGTGCGGGCTCTCGTCGGTCCAGAAGGCGGATGGACCGAGGGCGAACTCGACGCCGCGCGACACGCCGGAGCCCAGGTGGTCGGCCTCGGCCCGCATGTGCTGCGGATCGAGACCGCGGCGGTGGTGCTCTGCGCGATGATCGTTCGGGCCGAAGCCGCGGGCTAACATGCCGGTATCAGTTCGAGACGAACCCCCGCCGGAGGATCATCCATGCTCGCCCGTTCACTGCTTGCCACCAGCGCGGCGGTTGCCTGCTCGCTGTTCACCGCAGCACCCGCCGCCCACGCCGCCGACGAAGAGCATCGCCAGATGGCTCGTCAGATGATCGAGAAATCGATCGAGTACCTGCGCACCAAGCAGGACGAAGCGACCGGCGGCTGGTCGGTGCCGGAGCAGGGGCCGAACATCCCCGCGATCACCGGACTCGTGCTCAACGGCATGCTCATGGAGCCCGACATCGACCACACCGATCCGACGGTCGCGAAGGCGCTGGACTACCTCTTCAGCTTCCAGCAGGAAGACGGCGGCATCTACGATGTCATCCTCGCCAACTACAACACCGCCATCACCGTCTCCGCGCTCTCGCGCGTGAACACCGCCGAGGCGGACGAGGCCATCCAGAAGGCCATCCCCTTCCTCAAGCGCCTCCAGTGGTCCGAAGACGCGATCCCCGGGCGCGAGGACACCGCCGTCGTCGATCGCTCCCACCCGTACTACGGCGGCGTGGGCTACGGCGGCTCGGGCCGCCCCGACAACTCCAACCTCAACCTCATGCTCCAGGCCCTGCACGACGCCGGGGTCGATCCCGAAGACCCCGCCTTCCAGCGGGCGCTCGTGTTCCTGCAGCGCACCCAGATGCTCCATAAAGATGAAGAAGGCAATGTCATCAACGACATGCCTTACGCCGAGGGCTCGCAGCAGGGCGGCTTCATCTACGCGACCTCGCCGAACGAGGACAACATCGGTGTCGGTGAGAGCAAGGCCGGCACGATGGAAGAGACCCTGAGCGACGGCACGACGGCGTCGCGCCTCCGCGCTTACGGCTCGATGACCTACGCCGGCTTCAAGAGCTACATCTACGCCGACCTCGATCGCGAAGACCCACGCGTCGTGGCGGCGTACGACTGGCTCCGCGCCAACTACACGCTCGACGAGAACCCCGGCATCGGCATGGACGGGTACTACTACTTCCTGATCACGATGAGCCGGGCGATGGACGCGTGGGGTGAAGACACGATCGAAGTGGTCGTCGAGGCCGAGGATGACACCGATTCGGATAACAATTCCCCAAAGACCCAATCCCGCGACTGGTCCAACGACCTCATCGCCAAGTTCGCCGAACTCCAGAACGAGGACGGTTCCTTCCGCTCGGTCGACGACCGCTGGATGGAGGGCAACCCCGTCCTCATCACGGCGTACTCACTGATCGCGCTGCAGCACGCGATCAACTGATCCTCACTCCGGCGAACCCGATTCCTCTTCAGGCGCGCCCGCTTCGGCGGGTGCGTTTTCGTTGATGCGACGATTGATCTCTTCGAGTGTTTCCGGCTTCATGACCTTCGTCTCCGGACGGACCAGCAGCAGCAGCGGGCGCTCGGCCGAGTTCTTGTGGGCGATCGGCAGGATCGCCGTTTCCCCTTCGCCGATCAGCACCGTCAGCTCGCGCGCGCTCGTCCCGATCACCGGGCGGCCAACGCCCGGAAACTCCAGGCCCGCAACCGGCTCGCGGTCGATCACTTCCTTCAACTCCCACCCCAGCGGCTCGAACAGGACCCCGCCGCTCGCCGTGACTCTCGGCTTGATCGTGAACCCGATCCCCTCGGTGCGATCGGCATCCTTGACCAGCCGGAAGACCCCGACCTCCTCGGTGGGTTCCAGATAGTTCAGCGGGCGCCCGATGCTCATGCTTCCTTCGCTGTCATCCAGCATCAGCATGCGCGGCGAACTCACGAGCCGGAACGGCGAACTCTGCAGATCATCGTTCTCCCCACCGATCACATACGACCACGAACCCGCCCGGATCGATGCCCCGTTCCGAACCGAGATCACCGCCTGCGAATCCTCCCGAAGACTCGCGCGCACGCCTCCGAGTATCTCGATCGTTCCCGATGGCATCACGCGCACGCCCATCTCTCCGGGTTCCTTGACCGGCTCGATCATGCTCAGATCGATCTCGATCAGTTGAAAGTCCACCTGAATGTGCGTCGGCTCATCCTGGGCGGGCTGCCCGACCATCATCGCCGCACCGATGCACGCGCTCATCATCAATTCGATCATCGCAGTTCCCCTCGTTCAAAGACTGTTCAGTGCCCCATCATCCAGCGCGACGGCTCGATCCCGGTGCGCTCGCGCCGCTCGAACAGCGGCCGTTCCAATCGCACGACTTGCACGATCGGTTCTGCCTTCGATGATTCCTCTGCCGCAGGCGGTCCGGGCTCGGTCACGACCCGCACCCGCTCGATGGTCTCGACCGGCTTGGCCATCCACCCCAGCACGCCGCCCCCGCAGATGAGCACAGCGCTCGCCGCGAGCATGCCCCACAGCGGAACCCGGCGCGACAGCAGCCCCGACCTTGGCTCGCTCATCACCGGCCCCAGCACCGCCTCCGCCGCCAGCGCATCCTCGATGCGCTCGATCGCGCCGAGGTCCATCTCGCGATGGGGCAGCCCCATGAGTTCCCGCTCGATCGGTTCGCTCGTGTCTCGTTCAATCACGGCTCGCTCCTTCCGCAAGCATGCTCTTCAACGCCGCGATGCCGCGGCTGTACCGGCTCGACACCGTCCCCACCGGCTCCTCCAGAACCAGCGCGATCTGCGGGAAACTCAGCCCACAGCGCGTTCGGAGCGCGATCACCTCCTGCTGACCCGAAGGCAGCCGCTCGACCGCCGCCAGCAATTCGCTCGTGCGATCACTCGGCGACTTCGCGGTGTCGACCGTGGTGCGCACCGAGGCGGACATGCCGGCAAGCACCTCTCGCTTCAGGTGGCTCAGGCGCCGGTTGCGCATCGCTCGGGCGGCGTACGCCACGGCGTCGTCGATCCGGCGCGGCGAGCGGGCGAGTTCGAGCAGCACATCGTGCACCAGATCCTCCGCATCCGCCGCCTGACGACACAGCCCGAGCGACACCCCGAACAGCGCGCGATGCTCCCGCCGGAGCACATCGCTCCAGAACGCGGCCCGCCGGGATGGATCCGGGTCATCGGGTCGCATCGGCTACCAGAATGACCATCTCGGGCCTCCAACCCCTGCAGGAATTTCGGGATTTGCTCAGGAAAATTCGCTCAGTTGCCCGGAACCGGCGGCCCGAAGTCCGGAACTCCACCCGGCACCGCCCGCATCGAGTCTTCCAGATCTTCAGGAAGCATGATCCGCTTGTGCCCGTTGATCGGCGAGGTCGGGATGAACTGCACCGGTTCGAGGCCGGTCTCTTCGAGCCACGCCGCGAGCCCGCGCGTGCGAGCGCTGGCCCCGCGTACCTGACGGTTGTCCAGCACCGCGAACAGGTCGCTCGTCAGGAGGATCCTCATTTCCGGATGCCAGCCGACGAGGTACGACTCGGTGTAGTTGGACTGTTCGCCGATGTCGTACACGACGAACCTGTTCTCGCCCTCCCCGAAGCTCATCTCCCCGTCCACGATGACCAGATCGCCTTCATCGGGTTCAACCACGGGCGCTTCGGGGACCAGGCGCGTCGGCGTGCGGAGAATCTCCCGGACATACGCCTCGTTGGCCGGGGTGGTCACGATGCTCGCTCCCGCGTTCAGATAGGTCCGCAGCCCACCCGCAAAGCGGGGATGGAAGGTCGCGCAGACGACCCGCTCGACCGGCTTGCCCGGAAGATTGGCCTCGACGGTTCGGAGCACCTCTGCCGCGAGCGCATCCGTCAGCGGGCTGTTGAAGACCGTGCAGCCGTTCTCGTGCTCGATGACCACCACCTGCGTGTTGGCCCGGTCGGCCAGATCCACCCAGTGCACCCCCGGCGCGACCGTGTTCCACGGGGCCGTCGGCTCTTCCGCGACGATCGGTGCTTCGGTCACGCTCCAGTCCGGCGCGGCGAAGCGGAACTCCTGAGGCACAAAGAAGATATTCGACGGCAGCACCGTCTCGGCCCGGATCCCCGCGAATTCGAGCTGGGCTTGACGGATGAATCGCCCCTCCACGCTCCGTTCCCGCCGGATCGTGGGCAGCCGGTGGCCGTTTACCTCCTCGTACCCATCGAATTCGATCCAGCCGCTGGCATCCCCTTGTACGAAGTGGGTGGTCAACAACTCGATCCGGCGCAACTCGCCGGTCTCCAGATCCACCATCAGTGTGGCCCCGCCCTCGGCATCGGCGAAGCTCAGGGTGCCGAGGGTGCGGCCCCCGATCTCGTGCTCGCCCAACCAACGAAGACTCTCCCGGGCCGCTTCCGCTCTACCTATCCAGTGATAGGGCAAGAGCATCTCGATCGTGCGTTTGGCCTCGGCCAGATCCGGTTCACGCTCGGGCAGTTCCTCGCCGGTCGGAACCCGGAACGCCTGGTCGCGCGAGGTGACCGTGTAGCCACGGAACACCTGTTCGCCCACGGTGATCTCTTCGACGAAGGACATGGCATCGAAGAGCGAGCTGTAACCCACCGCCCCGCGCACCCGGTACTCGACGGTTTCGCCTACAAAGCGCTGGGAAGCGGTCCGTGTGCCGCTGCCGAAGAAACTCATCGCCAGATCGCTGTAGGCCTCGTTTACGGAGGTCCCGCCGTGGACCTCGATGGCCCGATTCAGCGTGTCCCAGGCCTTGGCGAAACTGGCGTAGGTGATCGAGTCGGGTTCCAGAGCCCGCTCCCGATCGAAGTCGGAGGGCTGAATCGCCAGAGCCGATGTGCACCAAAGCCCGGTTCCGACCGAGGCCCCCACGGCCACCACCCACCTCAATCCGTTTCGCATCGCACGCTCCTGTAGTTCAGGCCAGGGATCTGAAAGCCAAGCTTCGCCAGAACCCTATCATGGTCGCTCCTGCGGCTCCCGCCCAGCATGTACCCGATTTACCGACTCGCGATGAGGAGTATGCATCGATGTCCAGCGCCACCACCGCCTCTTCCCCCGCTCAGACCTGCTCCGGATCCAAGGCCTACGACCAACTGCTGGAAACACTGCGCCTCGATGAAACGCTCAAAAGTGTCGCCAGCACGCTTTCCTGGGATCAGGAAACCATGATGCCCGAGGGTGGTGCAGCGCTCCGCGCCGATCAGCTCACCATGCTCAGCGGCCTCATCCACGAGCGGAACACCGATCCGCGGCTGGGCGATCTGCTCTCCGAGGCCGAGGCGGACAGCGCGATCGCCGATGACCCGATCGCCCAGGCCAACCTGCGAGAGATCCGGCGGGACTTCGACATGGCCACCAAGCTGCCCAAGTCGCTGGTCGAGGAGATGGCCCGGTGCAACTCGCAGGGCATGATGGCGTGGAAGGCGGCGCGGGCTGCCAACGATTTCCCGAAGTTCCTGCCGTGGCTGGAGAAGACCTTCGAGCTGAATCGGCGCAAGGCCGAGTGCCTCGGTGTGCCGGAGGGCGGCGAGCTGTACGACGCGCTGATGGACATCTACGAGCCGGGTATGACCGCCAAACGCACCGAGGAGATCTTCGGCCCGCTGCGCGAGTTCACCGTGCCTCTGGTGCAGAAAGTCGCCGAGGCCAAGGCCGCCGGCAAGGCCCCGAGCATCGAGCCGGCGGTGCGCAAGCTCCCGATCGACAAGCAGGTCGAGTTCGCGACGCGCGTGACCGCGGCGATGGGCTTCGATTACTCCTGCGGGCGCATGGACCCCTCGACACATCCGTTCTGCCAGGGCATGGGCCCCGGCGACTGCCGCCTGACGAACCGCTACCGCGAGAACGGCTGGTGCGATGCGCTGTCCAGCGGCACGCACGAAGCCGGGCACGGCATGTACGAGCAGGGCCTGCCCAAGGCCGAGCGGTTCGGCCAGCCGCTGGCCGAGTCGGTTTCGCTGGGCATCCACGAGAGCCAGAGCCGCATGTGGGAGAACCAGGTCGGTCGCAGCCATGCGTTCTGGAAGTGGGCGCTGCCGGTCGCGCGCGAGATCTTCGGAGCCGAGGCGCTCAAGGGCATCGAGGTCGAGTCGATCTTCAAGGCGGCGAACATCGTCGAGCCGAACTTCATCCGCGTCGAGTCCGATGAGGTTACCTACAACCTGCACATCATGCTGCGCTTCGAACTCGAGCGCGCGATGATCCGGGGCGACCTCGCCTGCAAGGATCTGCCCGGCGTGTGGAACGAGCGCATCAAGAACGACCTCGGCCTGACGGTCACCGAGGACCGCATCGGCTGCCTGCAGGACATCCACTGGTCGATGGGCGCGGTCGGGTACTTCGCGACCTACACCTTCGGCAACCTGTACTCGGCGCAGTTCTGGCAGGCCATGGGCGAATCCATGCCCGGCCGTGAGCAGGACATCGAGCGGGGCGACTTCAGCGCGATCCTCAAGTGGGTCCGCGAGCACATCCACCAGCACGGCCGGCGGTACTCGGCGGGCGAGCTCTGCGAGCGCGCGACCGGGAAGAAACTGTCGTCCGAGCCGCTGATGCGCTACCTCGAATCGAAGGTGCAGGCGGTGTACGGGGTCTGAACGAGTCGGTTCTCACGCACCGAGCACGAAGATCACCAGACTCATGACGAACGCGTTGTGCACGGCATGCGCGACCATCGGCCCGATCATCGAGCCGCGCCATTCGCGCATCAGCGCGAAGACGATCGCCAGACTCATCAGCGCAGGAACCACCGCGATTCCCTGCGGGTGAATGATCGCGAAGATGAACGCGACAATGAATCCTGACAGCAACGGACGCATCCAGCCGCGCAGATTGTAGTAGAGAGACCCCCGGAATACCGTCTCTTCCACGATGGGTGCCCAGAACGAAGCCAGCACATACAGCTTCAGCGCGGTCATGAAATCCGCGTTTGTGGCCTCGTTCACGGCCGGATGTGTGGGTCTGCTCTGCGTGAGTTGGATCATCACGAACATGATCAGCACACCCGCCAGAACGATCGGCAGACCAGCCAGATAGCCCATCAACCCCAGGCTGGATTCCTTGATTGCTCCCCTCAAACCCGCACCGTTCGCGTGCCATCCCAGCGCAAGGTGGAGATCCTTCCATGACATCCCGCGCAGGAGCGGCCAGAAGGGTGTCAGCAGCATCAGCCAGATGAGTAGGGGCTGGAGATCCAGCCCGGTTCCCACTTGGATCAGCCCCGCCGCGATGGACACCGCGATGAACGAGATCAGGAACAACAGGAATCCTTCGAGAAGGAGGGTCCGCTTGTGATGGCTCCACTGGCTCTGGATGTTCAATCGGCGCCGAACTCGTCCGGTTGCGAGCAGCACGATCGCAAGAATGAACAGCCCGAACCCGGCGAGACTGGCAAGCCCCGCGATCGAAACCATGACGATCACGGCGATCAGGGTGCGCATCCCACGGGATTCGAACTGCTGGCGCAGCGGACTGTTGTCCGGCGCACCGATGACCAGCACCATCTCGCCGAAATCGCCGTGGCGATCCTTGAGCCGGTTCAGTTCGTCCTGATCGAGTTGAGTGCCATCGAGCGCGGAGGCCGCGATGTCGACCTGCTCGATGTCCCGGCGCATGTCCTCGAACCACGCGCGTCGCTGCTCCTGCGCCTGCTCGTCGTCGAGTGGCTTGAGATCGGCTTCGAGTCGTTCGAGTTCGAGGCGGGCTTCGTCGAGAAGCTGCGCGGCCAACTGGCGGTTGCCGTCCACCGCCGCGGCGACAATCGCGGCACGGACGAGTTCGATCGGTCCGGTGGCGTAGTCGCGAAGCATCCCGCTCAGGTCGCTGCTGGCGACCGAGCCGGAGGGCAGAGTCATGGTGTCCTCGAAGCGGCTGGCTCCGAAGTTCACGCGCGAGGCGTAGCGAAGCTCCATGCTCGGCACATCCTGCGGGGGCGGGGTCGGGTTCTCGACCAGCGCATCGGAAGAGGCCACCTGCATGACGAAAATCATCGCCGCGACCAGGAGAATGGCCAGCCAGATCATCTTCGATCGCAGACGGCCCCGATTGGGGTTTTCCGGCTCATCCAGCCGCTCCGGCTCGCGTACGGAGCCGCCCCCGCTCATCAGCGACCCGGGCTGGGGCTTTGAATCCTGCTCGCCGAACGGTGAACTTCCATCCATAGGCCCTATCTTCGGCAGCGCGGCGGAGTCCGTCTGCCCCATTCGTGCCCAAAGCGGCAAAATGGGGAAGATGATTTCCCCACAATCTGGATGGTGATTCTGGCGTGGCTTGACCGGACCGGGCGTTCTGGTACGATCTCCGTCCCTCGTCGGCGGCCGCAGGTGGGTCTGAAGCCGCAGCGCGACGGGACCATTCCGAAACACGTGCTCGCGACATGTGCGGGACCGGCCACTCGGCCAGTTCTTTGCTCCGGCGGGCCGAGAGGACTCTGGGCTGTGTTGGCCCGTTGGCCTCGAAACCCGCGGTTGCCGGCTTCATCAGCGGCAACAAGGCGGGCATCGTCGATCGTGCCGCGCTCCTTTGAGCAACGCCAAAGCCCGAAAGGACGCACCGATGCGTCAGACTACCTTCGCCAAGCCCCACGAAATCCAGAAGAACTGGTTCATCGTCGATGCCGACGGCAAGCGCCTCGGCCGCATGGCCGTGGACATCGCCACGGTCCTCATGGGCAAGCACCGCCCGGACTACACGCCCCACATCGACAGCGGCGACTTCGTCATCGTCGTCAACGCCGAGAAGGTCGTCATGACCGGTGACAAGGGCAACCAGAAGATCAAGACCCGCTACTCGGGTTACCCCGGCGGTCTTCGCGCCCAGACCTACAACCAGATTCTCGAGTCCAAGCCCGAGTTCCTGATCGAGGACGCGGTCCGTCGCATGATCCCCAAGGGTCGCCTCGGCCGCGGCATGCTCGACAAGCTCAAGGTCTACAAGGGCGACTCCCATCCCCATCAGGCCCAGCAGCCCACCGAGCTTCCTTCCTGGAAGTGATCCGATAGCACCCCAGTCACCCCGCCGCATTGTGCGGCATCGCAAGGACACGCCCGAGCGTGACCCTTCCCTGAAACCCGGGCACCGCGCCCACCAGGTACACCCAGAAACGAGTCAGAACGAATGAACGAAGATCAGAACAACAGCGGCGTCGTCGGCACCCCCTCTCTCGATACCGGCATCTCCAGCCCGACCTCATCGGACAAACTGGACATGACCGACCCGGTCGCCGTCACCGCCGCCCCCGAGAAGCCCGACGCCCACGGCTGGTGGTGGGGAACCGGTCGTCGCAAGAGCGCGGTCGCCCGTGTGCGCCTCAAGCCGGGCAACGGCGATGTGAAGGTGCAGGTCAGCCGCAAGCAAACCAAGACCGTCGACGAGTACTTCACCGAGATGCGCGATCGCGCTGACGCTGTCGCCGCCCTCAAGGTGACCAACACCTTCGGCAAGATGGATGTCGTCGTCCGCATGCACGGCGGCGGGTACATGGGTCAGGCCCAGGCCTTCCGCCTCGGCGTGGCTCGTGCTCTCAAGAAGTACGACCCGAACCTCGAAGGCGTGCTGCGCGAGCACGGCTTCCTGACCCGCGACGCTCGCGAGGTGGAACGCAAGAAGTACGGCATGGCCGGTGCCCGCCGCCGCTTCCAGTTCTCCAAGCGCTGATCCCCGGTCGATCCCGGTTATCGCACCCAAGCCGCCCGTCCGGGCGGCTTTTTTCGTGTGCGCATCGCACGAAAGCCGCGATTCGGATTTTTCCCCGGATCGTGGTGATTGGTGAACCGATTCGCGTCGATGGGGCGGGGAAGGCGGTGAACCCATGAATCCACGCTTCACGACCATTCTGGACCCGAAGTCTCCCCGCAGCGTTCCGCCTCGGGATGCTATTCATGCCGCGCGCGTCCGTTGGATGGGCTCAGTATCGACGGGCAGCGAAGATCTGCCGCAGAGCGCAGGGTCGCTCCTCGATCCGACGCTGCTTTCCGGCCTGTGCCTGATCGGCATCACGAGCGAGGACAGCGCGGCGGTCATGGACTTCAGCATCGTCCGGAGCGCGGCATCCGATACCGCGAGCGAGGAGTGGGGCGGTCCGGTGCGATTGCGCTTCTGCGATGTGCGTGTGATCGATACTTCGCGCTCGACTCCTCAGTCGATCCGTCGGGACGATCCGATCGTGTGGAACGAGCTGCACACGCCGCGCGAGTCCGGCGATCCGTTCGTGCTGCTGCTGCGCTTCGAATCGAATCAGCGGCTTCGGATCGAGGCGGGGTCGGTGGCGTTCGTGTCTGTCGGCCTGCCGTGCTGAGGGTTCGGCCAGCGGTCGGTGCGTTGAGGCGCGGTTTCACCGAGCGTCGTCCGGGATCTCCAGGCCGTATTGCAAACGCTGCTCCTTGGTCATCACGCCCTTGAGCGCGGAGGCGTACGACTCGGCGATGCCCGAGAGCCGTTTGAGGGCGTCATCGTAGACCTTGGTGTCGGGTTCGCCGCCGTTGAGCAGCATGGAAAAGTCGAGCTCGAGGTCGGTGCGGTACTTGGCGACGCGCGCCATCCTTCGGGCGGTTCTCAGGCGATCATCGAAGACCGCTCGGATTTCCTCGACGCGCTGCTTGAGTTCCGCGGGGGCTTTTTCATCGCCGAGGAGGGTGCGGACGGCCCGCTCGGGGATCCACTCGTCGTGCACTTCTTCGTAGTTGATCTCCCACCAGATCTGCTCGAAGGTTCGGCGCTGTTCTTGGTCGAGCTGCTCCATGACAGTCGATGCCAGCTCTTCGTTCATGGTGCGCAGGCGCTTGGCTTCTTCGATCGCCTTCTTAAATATCTTCGCGGTCTCGGCGATGATCTCCGGTCCGGCCTCGTCGAAGTCGAAGCCGATGCGTTGGCCGATGCTCTGCATCTCAAGGACCGCTTCGTAGGTCCTCTGGAACTGATCCGACACGCGCGCTTCCTGATCAGAGAGAGTCAGGATCAGTTCGCGCAGGCGATCGTCGCTGACGATGTCCCTGTCGGCGAGCAGTTTCAGCGGCATCGCGCCGAGTTCGGAGACCTCGCTTCCGATCCCTTCGAGCCACCTGCCCATACGGGTGCGTCGGCGCATGTGCTCGATGAGCGGGGCCTGCTCGGGATGGACGATGAGCTTCACATCCTCGAAGAACCGGTCGCCGGCTTTCTCAAAGTCGTTCGTCAGATTGAAGGAGATCTGTACACCTTCGCTCCAGCCGATCTCTTCACCGGCATCGGTGCGCTTCTGCAATTCGTCGCGTGCCTCCTGGCGGAGCGTGGCCTCGGCCTGCATCAGTTCGAGGTGCAGAGCCGCGAGCAGCTCGTGCGTGGGGGCATCGAGTTCGAGGAGCGTGCTCAGCTCGCGCAGATCGCTGTAGCCGAGGTTGTAGGGCTCCTCGCCGTAGATGGAGGCCCACTGGGCGTGCGAGGCGGACGAGCAGAGCCACGCCGCGATCATGATCATCAGAGCGTGCAGGGTTCGGGTTCTCATGAGCGTCCCTTTCGAGGTGGTCATCTTCATGATGCCACATGAGGCGCGATGTGGGAATGTTTTTTCTGAGTATCCGAATTCCGGTCAGTTTCCGAGCCCGATGAGTTCGGCGTTGGTCGGGAAGCGCTTCAGGGCGGCCTGGAGCTGCTCGATCTGCTGGGGCGGCGGCATGTTCAGCAGCCGCTTGCGCAGCGCGCTGACGGTCTTGTACTCCTGCGGCTCCATGAGCAGTTCTTCCTTGCGGGTGCCGCTGGCGGCGAGGTTGATCGCCGGGAACAGGCGGCGCTCGGCGATCTTGCGATCGAGGATCAGCTCCATGTTCCCGGTGCCCTTGAACTCCTCGAAGATCACCTGATCGCCCTGACTGCCGGTGTCGACGAGGCAGGAGGCGAGGATCGTGAGCGAGCCGGCCTCTTCGGTCTTTCGCGCAGCGCCGAAGATCTGTTTGGGTACTTCGAGCGCTTTGGAGTCGATGCCGCCGGACATGGTGCGTCCGGAGCTGGCGTGCTTGCGCGAGTTGTTGAAGGCGCGTCCGAGGCGGGTCAGCGAGTCGAGCAGGATGACGACATCCTTGCCCGCCTCGACCATGCGCTTGGCCCGCTCGATGACCATGGTGGAGACGGCAATATGCCGCGTGTTGTCGTGGTCGTTGGAGGACGCGAAGACCTGGCAGGGGGTCGATCGCTTGAAGTCGGTGACTTCTTCGGGCCGTTCGTCGACGAGCAGCGCGAGCAGCTCGACCTTGGGGTGGTTGTGCGCGATCGCGCCGGCGATGTCCTTGAGCAGTGTGGTCTTGCCGGCCTTCGGGGGGCTGACGATCAGCCCGCGCTGGCCGTAGCCGATCGGGCAGAACAGATCGATAAGGCGGCAGGAGTCCGGGCAGCCGCGGTATTCGAGCGTCATGCGCGGCTGTGGGTCGATCGTGAGCAGGTCGCCGAAGGGGCGGCGCTTGGCGAAGGCCTCGGGGTCGAGCCCCTCGATCGAGATGAACTGCTCGACCACCGGGCGGACGGTGCGAGGCCCGCGCTGGTTGCGCCGGCGCCGTGATTTCTTCTCCACCACCTCGACGGTGACCTCGCAGCCGTCGCGCAGGGCGTACTGCTGGCCCAGTTCCAGGGGGACGAAAGGGTCATCCACGCGCTCTTCGAGCGTGCCGCCACTCAACTGGCGAACACGACCCTCGGAGCGCTGCGGCCATTCAAGAATGCCGGTCAGCGTCGTCATAAGTCTTCTTTTCAATCCGTCGCGAGCGGGTTGCTCGGTTGGCGGCCCACACGCTCGTCGCGTGGCTCGGCGCCGGCTGCCGGGCCACACCCTCAGGATGCGGCTGCGCGGCAGACACACGATTGGAGCACGATGAAGCCCCGCCGTCAATACTCAATGTCGGATCCATCCACACCCCGGCTTCAGTTCGCCCACCCCGATGAGCGTGCCTTGTGGTCCGGTCTCGATTGGACCTACATTGTGACATTCAATGCCGCTATCACCCACTTTTGAAAAGGGGATAGCGGCTGGCCGGTTCTGTTGTGAGGCGTGGTTTGTCGTTGATGCAGGAATTCCAAGGCATCCCGGTGAGTGCGGGTGTGGTTATCGGTCGGGTCTTCCGGCTCGATGATGCCCACATGTGGGTTCCTCGTCGCACCGTCGCGCCCGAGCGGGGATCGCACGAACTCCAGCGCCTGACCCAGGCGATCGATGCCTCGCTCGCCGAACTCGACGGATTGCGAAAGAAAGCCGAGACCGACCTCGGCAAGGAAGCCGCGGCGATCTTCGCCTTTCACCAGGGCATGCTGCGCGATCAGTCCCTGATTCGCCCGATGCTCGCCAGGATCGAGGAGGAGCATGTCACCGCGGAATACGCGCTGCAGGAGCAGTGCAGCGTGCTCGCCAGCAAGTTCGAGGGCATGGGCGACACGGCGTTCTCGACCAAGGTCGACGATGTCTGGGATCTCAATCAGCGCGTGATGAGCCACCTCGTTGGCGCCCAGCGCTCGGCTCTGGACGACCTGGATTATGAAGCCGTGGTGGTGGCTCCGGACCTGACACCGTCGCAGGCCGCGGCGTTCCCGCCGGATCGCGTGCTGGGCTTCGCGACCGACAAGGGCGGGCCGACCTCGCACACGGCGATCTTCGCCCGCGCACTGGGGATTCCGGCGACTGTGGGTACGGGAAATCTCTGCGAGATCGCCGAGGAATGCGACGAGATCATCGTCGACGGCGATCGGGGCGTGGTCATCCTGCGACCCGACGAGGAAACGCTCGAGTTTTACCGCTCGAAACAGCAGCGTTTGGCAGCGATCCGGGCCGCTCTTCAGGAGAACCAGACACTCGAGGCCCGGACGACGGACGGTGTTGCTGTTCATCTGATGGGCAATGTGGAAATGGGGCTGGAGGCGACCCAGGTGATCGACCAGGGCGGCGAGGGCATAGGGCTTTTCCGCACCGAGTTCCTCTGGCTCACCCGCAACGCCGAACCGAGCGAGGAAGAGCAGTTCGCCGAGTTCAAATCGGCGGTGGAGGCCTGCCGGGGACGACCGGTCACGCTGCGGACCTACGACCTCGGGGCCGACAAGTACACCCAGTCGCGATCGCATGTGCCCGAGCGGAACCCGTTCCTGGGCCTGCGCTCGATCCGGTACTGCCTGGCCAACCCGGTGATGTTCAAACGCCATTTGAGGGCGATCATGCGGGCATCGGCGTTCGGTCCGATCCGGATCATGTTCCCGCTCGTGACCGCGACGGAGGAGCTGCGCCGGGCGAAGATGCATTTAAAGGATGTGATGGAAGATCTCTCTGAAGAGGGGATCGCCTATGACCCGAATGTGAAAGTGGGCATGATGGTGGAGGTCCCCGCCGCGGCGGTGATGGCCTCCAGCTTCGCCCGCGAGGTCGATTTCTTCTCGATCGGGACCAACGACCTCGTGCAGTACACGCTGGCGGTGGACCGGACCAACGAGAAGGTCTCGGGCATGTACTCCGCCGCCCACCCGGCGATCCTGAAACTGATCAAGGATGTGGTCCGGGTCGGCCGACACAGGAAGGTCGATGTGTCGGTTTGCGGGGAGGCGGCGGGGGACCCGATGTTCACGATGTTGCTCATCGGCGTCGGGCTGCGTACCCTTTCCGTATCGCCGCGACGGATTCCCTACCTGAAGAAGGTGATCCGCAGCGTCGAGATCGCAGATTGCGAGCGCCTGGCCCGAACGGTCGGTTCGCTCGATTCGGAAGCTTCGGTCACGGCATTTCTCCGTGATCAGGCCATGAAACGATTCCCCGAGTTCGTTGACGGGCGTGCCGTCGACATGGAACGGTCCGAAGCGGCTTCCTGAAAGCCGCCGAGGGTCCGACCGGGCTCGAACAGACCTCACGGGCTTTCCCTTTCTGAGGGTTCGCCCACCGCTCCGCGCGGCTCGCGCGCTGGCGAAACGCACCGGTGGTCGAGGGCTCGATGCCCTGAACGCTGTGTGCCAACGAGGACCCCGCGGATTGCCTCAAGCAGTCCACGGCGAGCAACCTCACGCCAGCTCCGGATGGCTCTGTACCCGACGCGGGTACGGATCCGGAAACGCGATCCGTCCGCAGCGCCACCGAGAGCAGTTCCGCGCACCATGCGCTGTGAAGCAGAAGCACACCACGCAAACGACCCGCCGGTCACGCTCAGGCGTGACGAGGCGTGCTGTCCGTTTGGCCAAGCCGTGCACCTCAGCCCGCACCGTTAACGCCGGAACCGCTCGCTCACACAGCGAGACGCACCGATGACCGACACCGCCGCCGAATCGACCGGGACCCCCAAGACCACCCGCAAGCGCACGACGCGCAGCCGAAAGAAGGTCGCTCCGAAGGAAATCGCCCAGGGCGCGGTTCCCGCCCCCAGCAAGACCATCGCGAAGCCCGAACCACAGCCCAAGCCAGAGCGGCGCGAGGACAAGGCCCCCGAGCGCCAGTCCGAGGCAAAGCCCGAGAGCAAACCCGAGACCAGGTCGCAGGCCCAATCTGAGGACAAAGCCGACGGGGGCTCCGAGGATCGCAAGCCGCGTCGCAAGCGGTCGCGTTCCAAGTCTTCGGCTTCCAAGTCCTCTTCCGGATCGAGCTCGGGCTCGAAGCCAGAGTCCTCCGACTCGCCAGCGCCTGCGCCCTCGAAGAAGGGCGGCGTGTCGCGGATGCTGATCAACTACATCCCCGGCGACGAGTGCCGCGTGGCCCTCACTGTGGACGGCAAGCTCGAGGAGTTCCACTCCGAGCGCGCGAACAACCTGAACATCGTCGGCAACATCTATGTCGGCAAGGTGATGAATGTGGAGCGGTCGATTCAGGCCGCGTTCGTGGATTTCGGCTACGGGGTCAACGGGTTCCTGCACATCTCCGACCTGCACCCGCAGTACTTCCCCGGCGAGGACGAGAACACGACCGAGAAGATCGGGATGAAGACGCCCCGTCGCGAGCGTCCGCCGATCGAGCGCTGCCTCAAGCGGGGCCAGAAGATCCTGGTGCAGGTGCTCAAGGAAGGCATCTCGACCAAGGGGCCGACCCTGACGAGCTACCTGAGCATCCCCGGCCGGTTCCTGGTCATGCTCCCGGACATGGACAAGGTCGGGGTGAGCCGCAAGGTCGAGGACGAGGACCAGCGTCGGGCGATGCGCAAGATCCTGGACTCGCTCGATCTGCCCAAGGAATTCGGCTTCATCCTGCGCACCGCGGGCATGAACCAGACCAAGGCCGAGCTGAAGCGCGACCTCGCGTACCTGCAGCGCCTCTGGAAGGACATCGACAAGCGCCTGAGCCAGGGCGACAAGCCGCGCCTGCTGTATGCCGAGAGCGACCTGCTGATGCGCGCCCTGCGCGACATCTGGACCAGTGAGATCGACGAGATCATCGTCGATGATCCGACGGCGATCCGGCGCGCGTACGCGTTCATGCGGATCGTCAGCCCGCGCAGTTCCACCAAACTCCTCGCCTACGACCGCCAGGTTCCGCTGTTCCACGCCTTCGGTGTGGAGGAGCAGATCGAGCGGATTCTGGCCCGCGAGGTTCCGCTGCCCTCGGGCGGCTCGCTCGTGATCGACGAGGCCGAGGCGATGGTCGCGATCGATGTGAACTCGGGCAAGAGCCGCAACCACGGCGACGCCGAGACGATGGCGTTCCGGATCAACCAGGAGGCGGTGGAAGAGATCTGCCGCCAGATCAAGCTGCGCGATGTGGGCGGTCTGATCATGTGCGACCTGATCGACATGATGAAGCGCTCGCACCGTCGCGAGATCGAGAAGCTGATGGAGGACCTTCTCAAGAAGGACCGCGCCTCGACCCGCGCCCTGCCGATCTCCGAGTTCGGCATCATGGAAATGACCCGCCAGCGTGTGCGCGGCTCGATGAAGTCCGTCCACTTCGCCAAGCTCGACATCGGCGACGGTCGGGGCTGGGTCCGCCGGCCCGATTCGGTCGCGACCAACGCCATGCGCGATCTCGCCGCCCTCATGCAGCACGAGCGCGTTGCGAAGGTCGAGATGGTCGTCTCGCCGCGCGTCGCGGGCGAATTGCTGTCGTCCAAGCGTCAGGCGCTCACCCGTCTCGAGCTGAAACTCCACAAGCGAGTCGATGTGCGCGTCAGCGAGTCGATCGCCGTCGATCGCGTGGTGATGTACGCCTACGACGAATCCGGCTCGGATATCGAGATCGAGCGGCTGGCGAAGTTCCGTCCGCCCACCGACCTCGTGGAGTACAAGCCCGAGCATGCCGAGGAGCAGGACTGGGCCGTCGACGCCACCGCCGAGCACGAGCAGGACCTCGAAGAACTCGTTCAGGAAGAAGCCGCCAAGCTCGACGAGGTTCTGGCGATGGAGGCCTCGATCCTCTCCGGCGAGGACGAGGATGATCAGGAGTTTTCAGCGGAATCCGAGAACGGATCAGAAGGCGGGCGCAAGCGTCGTCGCCGCCGTCGTCGCCGTCGTGGCGGCGGGGGCGGAGAGGGCTCGGGCGAGCAGAACGGCGAATCCCGTCCGGCCCAGCGCGAATCCTCCGACGATGACGAAGATGAAGATCAGCCGTCGCAGACCCGGAGCGATTCGTCCGATTCCTCCGGAGAAGATCAGGACGACGACGGCCAGCCCCGCAAGCGTCGCCGGCGTCGTCGCCGTCGTCGGCGTGGCGGCGGAGAGGGCGAGAACGGCTCCTCCGACGACTCGCGCACCGACTCACCCCGTTCCGAGGATGCCCCGGAAGCAGACACCCAGCGCGGTCGTGTGCAGGTCGAAGCCAAAGCCCCGCAGCGCGAAGGCGTGGCCCCATCGGGGTTCCCTTGGCGAGGCGATTCGTGGGATCTCGAGCCCTCGGCCCTGACCATGGACAAGGACGGCGGGTTCAAGAACCCCGCCGATGCCGAGCTCGCCGCCCAGATCAAGGCCGGCAAGGACCCGCGGCAGGCCATCGCGGCGATGAACGGTGCGGCGAACGCCCAATCGGACGCCCAATCGGATGCGTCCGATGACGATGGCGATGACGGCGACGACAACGGATCGGGTGGCGGCGGACGCCGTCGGCGGCGCCGTCGAGGCGGGCGCGGCTCCCGTTCCGAGGATCGCTCGGAGACGGCCTCATCGGCCGATCGCGAGCCGGCGAAGGCCAGCGCCGATGTGGACCCGCCCGAAGCCAAGGCCGAGCCGAAACCGGCTCCGAAGGCGGAGTCGGAATCCACGGTCAAGCCGACACCCAAGTCCGAACGGGAAACCGGCCGCCGCAGCGCTGGACCCCGCAAGGGTGTGAAGAAAGCACCGGCGGACATCCTGATCGCCGGCGCGGTCAAGCCCGCGGCGAAGTCGACGGCCTCAAAGAGTGATTCCTCTTCGGAATCTGCGTCGTCGGCATCCAAGACAGCCAAGAAGACGACCCGCAAGACCTCCACGAAGAAGACCACCACCAAGAAACCCGCTTCGAAGAAGAAGACTTCAACCAAGAAGTCGACGACCAAGAAGGCGAGCACCCGCAAGAAGACCACGAAGAAGACCTCGTCCTGAGCCGTTCGATCTCCAGACCATGAACGCTTCCCCTTCGGACCAACCCGATGCGACCGGTTCCGGTCGCCCGACCCGTCTGGTGATCCTGGGATCGACCGGCTCCATCGGGCGTCAGACCATCGAAGTGCTCGCCGGGCTGGAGCGCTCGGGCCACCGGTTCGAGGTGGTCGGTCTCGCGGCGGGCTCCAACGCCGAACTGCTTCAAGCGCAGGCCGGCGCGCTCGGCGTGAAGCATCTCGCGTTGGCCGACGCCACGGCTCCGTTCGACGGACTCGGGAGTGCTTCGATCCTGCGTGGGCATGATGCCGCGGAGCAGCTCGTCCGCGCCTGTCAGGACGACGGCGGCGTGGACATGGTCGTCGGCGCGATGGTCGGATCGGCGGGCCTGCCCGCCACGCTGGCCGCGCTCGAACTCGGCATCGATGTCGCACTCGCCAACAAGGAAACACTGGTCGCGGCGGGTGAGATCGTCGTCGCGACGGCTCAGCGCACCGGCGCGGCCCTGCTCCCGGTCGACAGCGAGCACTCGGGCGTCTGGCAGTGCCTGAACTCCGATGCCACCGGCTTCCGCAAGCTGCCTTTTCAGGTCGGCACGGAAGTCACCCGGATCACGCTCACCGCCTCCGGCGGAGCGCTGCGCGACTGGCCTTTGGAACGCATCCGCTCGGCCACTCCCGACGAGGCCCTCGCCCACCCGAACTGGGACATGGGCGCGAAAGTGACCATCGACAGCGCTTCGCTGACCAACAAGGCCCTCGAACTCGTCGAGGCGGCATGGCTGTTCGGCTTGGGCGCTGATCGCCTCAGCGCGCTGATCCACCCGCAGTCGATCGTGCACAGCTTCGTTGAGTTCGCCGACCGCTCGGTCGTGGCCCAGATGGGCAGGCCGGACATGAAGACCCCGATCCAGTACGCCCTGACCGCCCCCGATCGCCCGCCGGGCATCGCACCCAAGCTCGACCTGCGAGCCCTCTCGCGGCTTGATTTCGCCGAGCCCGATCTGGAGCGATTCCCCGCACTCCACGCCGGATTCGAGATCATCGAGCGCGGCGGCACGGCCGGGGCGGTGTTCAACGGAGCAAACGAAGCCGCGGTCAAGGCGTTCCTCGCCGGGCGCGTAGACTTCGGGACCATGACCGATCTTGCTCTCGAAGCGCTTGATTCCGTCGGCACCGGCTCGATTCGTTCGCTCAGCGATGTGATCGAGGCCGATGCCGAGGCCCGGCGGTTTGTCGACTGTCGGCTGGACGCACCGCTGTCGGCCTGAATCGACCGCAGCGGGATGGTTCACCGGGATAGGATGATTGCAAACATAGTTCCGCAAGGAGAACCGCCATGAACCGTACACGCTTTATCGCCGCGATCCTCGGAACATCCATTGGGGCGTTGGTCGCCATGCCTGCAACGGTCGCCGAGGCCTGCACCCGCGTGGTGTATCTGGGTCCGAACGATCAGATTATCACCGGTCGCACCATGGACTGGAAAGAGGACATGTTCACGAATCTCTGGGCTTTTCCCCGAGGAATGCAACGCAACAGCGGCATGGGGGACCAGTCGATCGAATGGACCAGTCGTTACGGCAGCGTGGTCGCCAGCGGTTATGAAGCAGGCACTGCCGACGGGATGAACGAAAAGGGGCTGGTCGCAAATCTGCTGTACCTCGTCGAGAGCGAGTACTCCCCGAAAGACGACACACGCCCTGCGCTGGTGGTCAGTTCATGGGCCCAGTACATGCTCGACAATTTCGCCACCGTCGAAGAGGCCGTGGCCGATGCCCGGCGTGAGCACTACCGCATGGTGACCGTCGAGGCACCCAACGGCGCGCCAGGCACGCTGCACCTGTCCCTGTCGGATGCCACGGGCGATTCGGCTATTTTCGAATATATCGGCGGCGAGTTGGTCATCCATCATTCTCGTGACTATCAGGTGATGACCAACTCACCAGTGTACGAGCAGCAACTCGCGCTGAATCGCTATTGGCAGGAGATCGGTGGCACGGTCATGCTGCCCGGTACCAATCGCGCGGCAGACCGCTATGTTCGTGCCTCGTTCTACATCAACGCCGTGCCACAGACCGACGATTCGCGTGAGGCCGTCGCAGCGGTCTTCAGCGTCATTCGCAACAGCAGCGTGCCGCGCGGCATCTCGACGCCCGACCAGCCCAACATCTCCTCGACCATCTGGCGAACCGTCAGCGACCACAAGAACCTGATCTATTACTATGAGAACACCGCCTCCCCGAGCATTTTGTGGGTGGACCTCAGGAAGATCGATTTTTCTGAGGGTTCCGGTTCCCGAAAGCTCGATCTTGCCGCCGATACCCTGCTCGGCGGTGACCAGACGAGCAATTTCAGTCCTGCCAGGCCGTTCCGGTTCCTCACACCATCTCGATGAACATCGGCGGCTGACGGTCTACACACCTTCGTCCCCATTGGCAATCACCGCTTTATATGATCGGCGCGCATGCTTGAATCCCTGTTCACCTTCTGGAATGTCACGCTCATGGTGTTGGGCTTCGGCTTCATCGTGTTCGTGCACGAGGCCGGGCACTTCCTCGCCGCCCGCTGGGCCGGCATCCGCGTCCATGCCTTCGCGATCGGCTTCGGTCAGGCGCTGTTCAGTTATCGCAAGGGGTGGGGGATCCGCAAGGGGTCGTCCGAACTCGAATACATGCGGCTCGTGGCGATCGTGAAGCATTCTGACAAGCCCGGCGCGAGCGCGGAGGAGATCGAAGCCGGTCACGCCGCGGCGGAGAAGCTCAAGTCACTCAGCCCCACCGAGTATCGCCTGAACTGGATCCCGTTCGGCGGCTATGTGAAGATGCTCGGCCAGGAAGACCTCAACCCCGACGCCACCAGCGCCGAGCCGGATTCCTACCAGAACAAGCCGATCTGGAAGCGCATGGTGGTCATCTCCGCGGGCGTGATCATGAATGTGATTCTCGCGGCGGTGCTGTTCATCGTGGTCTTCAAGGTCGGCATGGCCGAGCCCGCGCCGGTCATCGGCTCCGTGCAGCCGGGTTCGCCCGCCGAGGCCGCGGGCCTGCAGCCGGGCGATGTGGTCCGCAGTGCGGGCGGCAAGACCACCACCACCTTCACCGACCTCTTCGTCGATGTCGCCATGGCCAAGCGCGGCAGCTCGATCGACCTCGCGCTCGATCGCCCCATCGAGGGCGGCGGCTGGGAGCGCATCAGCGCATCGCCCACTCCCGAGAAACTCGACGACGGCCTCGGCGTGCAGGCGATCGGTGTCTGGCCGGAGAGCAGCTTGCGCCTGCTCGGAGAATCCCGGCGCGCGAGCGTCAACAACTCGAACCGCCTCACTCTCGAGCGGATGGGCCTCGGCGAGGTGCCCTTCGGCTCGCGCATCATCGAGATCGCCGGCGAGCCGATCCAGCGACGCAGTCTGGCTCGTGACGATGCGCCCGGTGACGGGAACTACGCCAGCATCCGCCTGCTCACCGAAGCGATCGACCGATCCGGTGGCGAGCCCGTCAGCGTCGGCTTCGAGTCGCCAGGGGGCGAGCGCATCGAGGTCGAACTGCTCCCGACGGTGGCACTCCAGAGTGGGCTGTCGGTGGTGGACTCCGGCGATAAAGGCCCTCAGGTTCGCGCGCAGGAGCACCTGCTCGGCCTCGCGCCGGTGATGAAGGTTGCGGACTACGCCCCCGAGCCGCCCAGCCAGGGGCTCGAACCCGGCGATGTGTTCCGGCGTCTCGGCTCGCGCTCGTGGCCGAGCGTGACCGACGGCGTGCGCGAGATCCGATCGAATGTCGGCGAGACGCTCGACACCGTGGTGATCCGTGGCGGCGAGGAGATCGAGCTCGAACTCACCGTGCAGCTCAACGGCACTGTCGGCTTCATGCCCGCCAACGATCTCTCCACGACCCGGATCGCGGCGGTTCCGTCGCTCGTCGAGCGTGTGAAGACCGAGCGCGGCCAGCCCGCACAGTACCGGGCGATCGGCACAGAGCCCGCCGCGGGCCGGCTGGGTGCGCTCGACTCGATACGTCCCGGAACGGTCGTGCGCAGCGTCAACGGCGAGCCCGTCAATGATTTCGAGTCGCTGCGTCGGGCCTTGCGATCGGCGACCGAAGATGCCGCCGATTCCGGCGCCAGCGCGACGGTCGAACTCGGGCTCGAGACCGCCGTGCCGGGCGCGGCGGCAGTGATCGAACAGGTGCAGCTGACGCTCAACCCCGATGAGGTCAGCGCCCTGCATGGGCTCGGGTGGGAAGTTCAAGGCATCGGCACGGCGTTCGAACTGGTGCAGGTGCTGGTCATCGCGGACACGGTCGGCGGCGCGGTCTCGATGGGCGTGTACCGCACGAAGCGCGTGCTCCAGCAGACCTACCTGACCTTCAAGCGCCTTTTCGAGGGCACCGTGCAGGTGAACCAGCTTCAGGGCCCGGTCGGTATCACGCACACCGGGTCGATGTTCGCCGAGCGCGGCTTCATCTATCTGCTGTACTTCATGGCCCTCATCAGCGCGAACCTCGCGGTGATCAACTTCCTGCCGCTGCCCATCGTCGACGGCGGGCAGTTCCTCATGCTCTGCTACGAGGGGCTGGCAAAGAAGCCGGTACCGATCATCGTGCAGAATGTCATCACGCTCGGCGGCCTGCTGTTCATCGGTGCGCTGTTCCTGTACATCACCTTCAACGACATCGTTCGTCTGTTTGGGAACTGAGCGTGTGGGGTTTGCTGGCACTGCTGGGCCTTGGCCTGCTCATCGCCATCGCGCTCGGCGCGTGGATGACCGGGCACCACCTGCGCCGCCCGCCGCGCAAGACCTACGGCTGGGCCCTCGCGCGCAACCTGCCGGGCGACCCGAGCGAGCTCGACGACTCGCTGTCGTTCGAGGCGCTCCAACTCGATCTGCGTGCCGACGATCCGAAACTCAAGAACTTCGGCCAGTCGCCGGTCTGGGACATCGAAGGGCGCGACCCGTCCGGCCCGGTCATTATCTGGACGCCCGGCTGGGGCGATTCGCGCGTCGGCGCGCTCGCGCGGATCCGCCACCTCGCGCCGGTCGCCAAGCGCGTGATCGCGTGGGATCCGCCCGGACAGGGCGAGGCGCCAGGGCGCTGGCCGATGGCCGTGCGCGAGGAACGCATGCTGCGCGAACTCACTCGCTGGGCCGATGAGACTCACCACGCGCCGATCGTGCTCGCCGGTTCCTCGATGGGGGCCGGGCTCTCGCTCGTCGCCGCCGTCGATCTCGCCGAGCAGGACGGTGTCCGGATCGCCGGCGTCATCGCCGAAGCGCCGTACCGGCTCCCCAAGGTCCCCGCCAGGAACTATCTACGCGCCGTCGGCCACCCGCACACATGGAACATCGAACTGGTCTACGGCCTGATGGGCCTGCGCCTCGGCGCGGGAGCCGACTGGTCCAAGGCCCACGACGGCCGCGCCTTCGACCGGGCCGAGTGGGCGGCGAAGCTGCACTGCCCGCTGCTCGTGCTCCACGGCGATCAGGATGTCATCAGCGATCCCGAAGACGGAGAGCAGATCGCCGCGTCCGCGCCCGACGGAGACTTGGTGCTGATCGAAGGCGGCGGACACAACGACCTGTGGCTCAAGCCCGACTTCGAGCGCCAGTGCGCGGCGGCGGTCGGCCAGTTTGTGCGATCGCTCTCTCCTTCTCCCCTTGCGGGAGAAGGTGGCCGCGTAGCGGACGGATGAGGGGTCTTCTTGGTAACGCTGGTCTACGATCGACTTAGCGGCGAAACACCCTTCGTCATGGCAACGGTCCAAGAAGCGTCAATGTGCCTAGCCAACTCACGATGCAGAGTGCAATTGCGTACACAAAGAATGACACGCCGCCCAACAGCATTCGCCCATCTCCGGCTTTAGGCTTGAGAAGACGAGTCCGTGTGATACCACACAGGAACGGAACAACAAGAAGAATCGGTATAAGCAGGAATGCGAAGAGGTCAAGGATCTGTGCGAATGAACCGAGAGCCCGATGCATCACCATCGATACTGCAAAGGTGGGACCTGCGATGGGGCCGATTGCGAGGGCGATCAACGAGCAGCGAAACGCCCGTCGAGTATCGCCTGCGTGCTTCTCGTGGTACTCAACAAGCCGCGATCGTCGCAAGGAGTGCCGTCCGCATTCCGGACAGCGGTGTGCCGAATCATCCTCGGGGAGCAGATCGCTGAGGTCGTAGGCGCAGGTTGGGCAGAGTAGCTGTTGGGGCATCTCCTCGTGCTGACCCTGGTCTGACATCCCAGAACTGTATAGAAGCAGCGGCTGCGCCGCTGACCCCTCACCCCGGCCCTCTCCCGCAAGGGGAGAGGGAGCAGACCGCTGCGTCCGCGACGCCCGCTACACTACCCCCATGACCCGTACTGTGACCGTAGATCGCGTGATGGCCGACCGGCGGGCCGCCGAGTTCACGACGCGCTCCATCAAGACCAGCGCCAAGGACGCCGGGCTGCGCCTCGCCCTCTCCATGGTCGATCTGACCACCCTTGAGGGCAAGGATTCGCCCGAGAAGGTCCGCTCGCTCTGCCGCAAGGCCGTTCTTCCCGACCCGACCGATCCCTCGCTCCCGTCCGTCGCGGCGGTGTGCGTCTACCCCGAACTCGTCAAGGTTGCCCGCGCCGAACTCGATAAGAGCGAGGCGGGCAAGGGCGTGTCCGTCGCCAGCGTCGCGACCGGGTTCCCCTCCGGGCAGTACCCGCTGTCGATCCGCCTCGACGATGTGCGTCGCGCCGTCGAAGCTGGAGCCAACGAGATCGACATGGTCATCAGCCGAGGCCTGTTCCTCGCCGGGCAGCGCGGCACCGTCTACGACGAGATCGCCGCGGTCAAAGAGGCCTGCGGCGATGCGCACCTCAAGGTCATCCTCGAAACCGGCGAGCTCGAAACCTACGACCTCGTGCGCGCCGCCAGCGACCTCGCGATGAACGCCGGTCTCACCGAGCACGACTTCATCAAGACCTCGACCGGCAAGGTCAACCCCGCGGCGACCATGGGCGTGACGCTGGTCATGCTCGAAGCCATCCGCGACCACTACTTCAAGACCGGCATCAAGATCGGCATGAAGCCCGCCGGCGGCATCCGCTCCTCCAAGCAGGCGCTGCACTACCTGGTGATGGTCAAGGAAACCCTCGGCGATGACTGGCTCACGCCCTCGCTGTTCCGCTTCGGCGCATCGAGTCTCGCCAACGATCTTCTCATGCAGCTCGCCCGCCGGCGCACCGGCCACTACATGTCCCCCGACGATTTCTCCGAGGCCTGAACCATGAACGAGCACACGACAAGCACGACCAAGGCCGAAACCCGCTCGCTCCGCTTCGGGGAATCGTGGGACTACGCCCCCGCGCCAGAATCGGTGAAGGTCGAGATCGCCGAGCAGTACGGCCACTACATCAATGGCAAGTTCACTGCGCCCACGAAGACAACCAAATTCTTCAGCAGCATCAACCCGTCCAACGAGAAGGTGCTGAGCAAACTCACGCAGGGCACGGCCAAGGATGTGGACAAGGCCGTCGACGCCGCGAAGTCGGCCCTCTCCGGCTGGAAGAAGCTGTCGGGCAAGGAACGCGGCAAGTACCTGTACCGCATCGCCCGACGCATCCAGGAGCGCGCCCGCGAACTCGCCGTGCTCGAATCCATGGACGGCGGCAAGCCGATCCGCGAGAGCCGCGATGTGGATGTGCCGCTGGCCGCCCAGCACTTCTTCTACCACGCCGGCTGGGCCGACAAACTCAGATACGCATTCCCCAACCGCGAACCCCAGCCCGTCGGGGTCTGCGGCCAGATCATCCCCTGGAACTTCCCGCTGCTCATGGCCGCGTGGAAAATCGCCCCCGCGCTCGCCTGCGGCAACACGGTCGTCCTCAAGCCCGCCGAGACCACGCCGCTGACGGCCCTGCGCCTCGCAGAAATCTTCGACGAGTGCGAACTCCCCCCCGGCGTGGTGAACATCATCACCGGCGACGGCGAGACTGGCCAGACCCTCGCGATGCACAAAGGCCTCGACAAGCTGGCGTTTACCGGTTCGACCAGCGTGGGCAAGAAGATCGCCGCGGCGGCGGCTGAGCGGAACATTTCCTGCACGCTCGAACTCGGCGGCAAGAGCCCGAACATCATCTTCGAGGATGCGTCGATCGACCAGGCCATCGAGGGCATCATCAGCGGCATCTACTTCAACCAGGGCCATGTCTGCTGCGCGGGCAGCCGCCTGTTCGTGCAGGAGTCGGTGCTCGACGAGGTGATCCGTCGCCTCGAATGGCGGATGAAGTCGCTGCGCGTCGGCGACCCGCTCGACAAGAACACCGATGTCGGCGCGATCAACTCCAAGGCGCAGCTCGCGACGATCAATCGCTACCTGAAGATCGGTTCAGAGGAGGGGGCGGAGATCCATGTCCCCGGTGGCGGCGAGGTGCCGGCCAAGGGCTACTGGTGCCGCCCGTGCTTCTTCACGGGCGTGCAGCAGAGCCACCAGATCGCGCGCGAGGAAATCTTCGGTCCGGTTCTCGCGGTCATGAGCTTCCGCACGCCCGAAGAAGCCATCCAGCGCGCCAACAACACGCCCTACGGCCTGTCGGCCGGCATCTGGACGGACAAGGGCTCGAAGATGTTCGAGCTGGCGGGCAAGCTGAAGGCGGGCGTGGTGTGGTGCAACACCTTCAACCGCTTCGACGCCGCGAGCCCCTTCGGCGGGTACAAGGAATCGGGCTTCGGTCGCGAGGGGGGGATGCAGGGGCTGAGGGGGTATGTGAAGTTCTGACAGGAGTCTGATCGTGCCCATGATGCCGCATGGCGAGAAGTTCGGTGATGGGTTGGAGGTGGAGTACTCGCCGGGCGATCTGCGCCTTGTGATCCATCCATCGCGTGGTCCGTGGCGGACCGCATTGCGAGTCGTCTTGGTTCTGCTTCCGCTGCCCCTGCTCGTGTTTGCACCGATGCAGCAGGCCATGCAGGTGTATCAGCATTTCGCGAATGGCGCTCCGGGGTACCCCGCCCAGATCGACACGGTGATCAAGTGGCTGGTGGCGTTCGGCTTGGCGATATTCCTGCATATTGCTGGTCTGGTCATGGCGAAGAAGAGGCGCGTTCGCTTCTCGGTGAAGTCGCCATCACGAGTGGGGAAGTGGGTCTCGAAGCTCACGGAATCAGTGCCGGAAGACAGTCTGCGCATTGAGCTGAAATCCGGTGGAAGCCAGCAAATTTACTCGACCGAGCGGTCGGGTTATTTCAATCTTCGGATCCAGCCGGACGATCTCGAACAGTTGCCTCGCGGCGAGCACGCAAAGGTTGTCTCCGGACCGGGTGATTTCTGGCTCCGGTTCGAGACGACGAACTACGAGCCGTTTGCGATCAACCTTCCCGTCGGTCCGGAGCAGCTGAACCGGCTTGCGGCGATGATCGGCGAGGTCTTCGGGCAGGAGTGCCGGGTTGTGGAGATGGTGGTTGAAGAACAGAGTCCGACATCGCCACCCACTGACAGATAGACTTTCAGAAAATCCCCAGATCCGATGAACCCACGGGTAGTGATCGCCCCTACAACCTCGTACCGGAATGGGCCGGTCTCTACGAAAGCGAGATGAACCAATGACTCTCAACCACTCTTCCCTGCTCGTCTGTGGCCTGATCGCTCCCGCCATCGTCTGCGCCATGCCCGCCGAGGCCAGTGCCGTCGCCGAGATGCCCGTCGTCACCGTGTCCGGCAAGGGCTCGGTCTTCGTCAAGCCCGACCGCGCGACTGTGTTCCTCGGCGCTTGGCACCAGGCCGACACCGCCCTCGAAGCCCAGTCGCGCGTGAACGAAATCATCGACGAGGCCACCAAAGCCATCCGCGAGCTCGAGATCGAAGGGCTCATGATCCAGACCTCAGGCCTCTCCCTCTCGCCGGTCTACAACTACCAGCGCGACCGGGAGCCCGAGATCACCGGCTACCGCGCCTCGATCACCCTGAGCGTGCGCATCGATGACATCGACCGCACCGGCACCGTCATCGACGCCGCGATGAAGACCGGCGCGAACCAGCTCCAGGGCGTGGCCTTCTCCCTGAAGGATGACTCCGGCGCTCGGCGCGACGCCCTCCGCCGCGCCGTTGAGGATGCGCGCATGAAGGCCGAAACCATCGCCGATGCCCTCGGGCGTTCGATCTATGGTCTAGTCGAGGTGCAGGAGCAGGGTGTCTCCGTGCCGATCCTCTCCCGCGGCGTGGAATCCATGCGCACCATGGCCGCCGACTCCGCGCCCACGCCCATCGAGGCCGGTGAGATCGAGGTTTCGGCGAACCTGCAGATCACCTATAACCTTGGCAACCGCATCGGTGATGCGCGATAGAGCGAGGCGAGCGACATGGCAGCGAGACTGAGCGTGGCGAAGACCTACAAGCTGTACATCGGCGGCGCGTTCCCGCGCACCGAGAGCGGCCGGTCCATCGCCATCACCGACACCTCGGGCAAGACCATCACCCATGTCTGCCACGCCTCGCGCAAGGACTTCCGCAACGCGGTGGTCGCCGCGCGGGCGGCGCAGCCGGGCTGGATGGGGCGCGACGCCTACAACCGCTCGCAGATCCTCTACCGCATGGCCGAGATGCTCGAGGGCAAGGCCGAAGAGTTCGCCCAGCTCATCAAACAGACGACCGATGCCGACCTCCGCGTCGCCCGCAAGGAGGTCGAGGCCTCGGTCGATCGGCTGGTCGCCTACGCGGGCTGGGCCGACAAGTTCTCGCAGGTGCTCGGCTGCCACAACCCGGTCGTCGGCCCGTACTACAACTTCACGGTGCCCGAGGCGACGGGCGTCGTGGTCGTGGTCGCGCCCGATGAGCCGAGTCTGCTCGGGCTGATCACGCTCATGGCCCCGGCCCTCTGTTCCGGCTCGACCGTCGTCGCGCTCGGCAGCGAGAAGTACCCCATCGCCACCAGCGTCCTCGGCGAGGTCTGCGCGACCAGCGATGTGCCCGGCGGCGTGATCAACCTGCTCACCGGCCAACGCGATGAACTCATCGACCACATCGCCAACCACCGCGATGTGAACGCGGTCGTCGGGGCCGGGCTGAGCAAGCCCCACGCCGCGGCTCTCCGCATGGGAGCGTCCGAGAACATCAAGCGGGTCCGCATCGAGGACTCGATCGATTTCTTCAACGACGAGGCCTGCGAGAGCCCCTGGCGGATCGAGCCGCTGGTCGAAATGAAGACCATCTGGCACCCCAGCGCGAGCTGATCCAAGGATTCGAGGCGGCTCTCCGGCGACCGTTTCGGCACTGAAACGGCGTTGTGCTGATGGATCGGGGCCGAATTGGGCGATACCGTGAAGGCCATGGCATCCACGAAAGCCCCCTCCAAACCCGATGCTTCACCCGCCGCGGCTCTCCCGGTCCCCGAAGGCCCGGTCCCGGTGGCGGCGATGGTCCCCCCGCCTCCCCTGCTCCGGCGGACCATCGCCGGATTCAGCGCGCTGGCCGGTCTGGCCGCGCTGTTCGGCATGGGGCTGGGCCTCGCGGAAATCGTGACCGGTCAGGCCGGTCCGGGCGCGTTCTGGATGACGCTCTTCCAGTTGTGCGCCCTCGTGGCGTGTGTCATGGGGGTGTTGGCCGGGGTCGGGCGTTTCTCCTCGGGCCCCGCGATGACGCCGCTGATCGTGGCGGGCGTGCTCCTGATGGCCGGAGCGCTCAGCGAGCCCTCGCTGATCCGATCCGGCATGCCGCGTCTGGAGGTGATGGGGGTCCCGCTCCGCCCGCTCGCGCTGATCGAACTGGTCCTTTCGCTCCTGCTGGCCGGCCTGTCTTTGATGGTCGTGCTCGTGCGCCAACCCGGGAAAACGCTGCCGAAACTTCTGGTCGGGCTGCTGCTGGTCGTTCCGGCGATGGCGCTCGCCGTCGGCATGGTGCTCCCCGCGACCCGAGCCCACCTCTCGGGCTGGTCGCCGGTGACCATGACGCTCGTGGTCGTTGGGGTGCTGACCGTCGCGGGGGTGCTCCTGTCGATCGGTTCGCAGTTCGTGATCCGAGCGATCGAGACCGGGATCGACGCGGGCTTTGCTGAAGCGGAGAAGCCCGAGAACCGGTCCTGAGCACGCTGTACTGGGTCCGGTTGGGTGCTACGGATCGTCGCACGACGCAACCGGCGGGCATATCATCCCAATCAGACCGTGATGGACACCATTCTCATCATCTCGTTGAGCGTGCTTTCGGGCGTGTTGCTGGCCGTGGTGCTGATCCTCTGGTTCCGCCGCGCCGGTGAGAATGCTCCTGAGGTTATCCGGACCGACATGCTGACCGAACGGGTCCGCGCGGTCGGCAAGCTGGTCGGTCTCGAGGTGCACGCCAAGGAGATCGCCACGAGCAAGAAGGGCTGGGCGTGGCTGCCGCCTCTGGTGCTCAGCCAGGCGAAACTGGCGATGATCTTCCACTTCGAGAAGCAGTACGCCGTCGACCTCGCCCGGCTCAGCAAGCACGATGTCGAGGAAGTCGAGGGCGGCTCGTACGACCGTCCCCGGTTCCGCATCGTACTCCCCGAGATCGAGGGCGCGCTGCGACTGACCGATGTCACCCCGTACGATGTCCAGGCCGGTCGCATCCTTGGCCTGCTCGATGTCATCCAGATGAACGCCGAGCGTCAGAAGGCCCTCATCGACACCGCCCAGGATCAGGCGGCGAGTCTCTTCGAGACCAACGAGGCCCGGTACATCAACGACGCCAAGCGCAGCATCGAACGCCACCTCGGCGCGCTGTTCAAGCTCGTCGACGCCGAAGTCGAGTTCGAGTGGGCCGACGAGCGAGCCGGAGCCCCAATCACCAAGACCGGCCCGGTCAAGGTCGAACTCGCCGGGGTGTGAGAGACTCGGCGGCTCACAACAAGTGATGAGCGCATGAAAAAACCCGGCTTGAGTGCCGGGTTTGATGAATCGAGTTATTCAGCGATCACGGGTTGAGGATGCGGATCTTCATCGTGATGCCGTCGGGGGTGTTCGTGGTCTCGCTGACCATGTCACCGAGGTTCTCGTAGACCACCGCCAGGTTGGGGATGTTCTTGAGGAACTCGGGCATGTTCTCGCGGTACTCGCGAACATCCTCATCAATGAACTCCTTGAACTCGGGATCGTCGCCGAAGACCTGCTCGAGCTGAGCGCGGTAGATCTGCTCGGAGTTGCGACCCATCCATTCGAGGTATTCCACGAGCTGCTTGGTGTCGGTCCAGCCGTAGGACAGGCCTTGGGCCTGCATGTTGTTCAGGGCCGCCTTGAAGCGGGGCTCGTCGGCCAGGCGTGCGGCGTCGGGGTTCGCACCCGTCCGCAGCGCGGTCTCCACCGACGAAGTCTGGCCGATGAACAGGTATCCCTGTCCGAGACCCAATGAGAAGCCACCGGCGCCGCCGGGCACGGGCAGCATGCCGCCGAGGTCGATGTCCCAGATCTGAGCGCCTTCAAACTGACGGGCGGGCAGTCCGAACTGCTGGGTCAGCCCGGTGATGACTTGGGAGATCGCGGCTTCGTCCTTGGTCTTGATCGCCGCGTACTGCGTCATGCTGTCGGGGCTGTAGGGCTTGGTGATCGTCTGGACCTGGTAGATCTCGGGGCCGAGGTTGTTGAGGACCGGGCCGGCCATCATCTGCGCCTGCATCATGCCGGAGTTGGCCATGCCGGCCATCTCCGGGGGCAGGGCGTTGATGATCTGGCGAACCGCCGGGAACAGCTTCGGGAAATCCACCTGCATCATGGTGAGCGAGGTGGCATCGGCGTCCACGAATGCGGGAGCGCTGAACGCCGCGCCGCCCTCGGGGATCAGCGTCAGCA
This sequence comes from uncultured bacterium, assembly GCA_965652425.1. GTDB lineage: Bacteria > Planctomycetota > Phycisphaerae > Phycisphaerales > UBA1924 > JANSXG01. The sequence continues at coordinate 80,792 of CBFGVX010000001.1, forward strand.
GGCCGCGACGCTCGGGGAAGCGGACATTGAAGGTCTGCTCCATGACGCTGCCGGGGGCATCGGCGTTCAGGCCGAGCGCGACCGACTTGAACTGATCGAGACCGGACGCACCGACCATCCGCATGATCGGGGGGGCGGGCTCGCCGAACTCCGCGGCTTCCACCGCCAGCTTGCTCTCGGCGAGCTGGGTGAGCTGGAACCACGGGCCGGTCAGAGCGACCAGATACCCCTGATGGGTTCCGATGGAGTTGCGGGCCGCGTTGAACTCGTCGTTGCTCAGGATGGACTCGACTTCGCCGCCTTGGCTGCGATCGATGGCCTTCTCCAGGCTGCTGAGCTGGGTGGAGTACATGATCTGCGAATCGACGCGGGCCATGTAGGTCTCTTTGAAGAGCTCGGGACCGCCGGTGTCCCACATCATCATGTCCTCGTCGACCTCTTCCTCGACTTCGGTGATGGTCCAGATGGTCACGCCGCGGTACTCGTCCTCGTCGAGGTCGATCTCGCCGGCGTCGACGGCTTCTTCGAGGGAAGTCATGAGGATCTCGGCCATGGTTTCGGCGTTGTCGCCGAAATCGCTCACGCCGATGATCTGGTAGGTCGCGTCGTCGACGTTGTCGGCGATGTTGTCGACATACACAGCCCAGCCGAACGCGCCGGTCGGCATGGACAGGTCGTCCACGCTGAAGCCGAGGGTCGACAGCTCTTCGTTCATGCCGTCGACGGCTTCCTGGATGAAATCGCCGAGCCATTCCTGGATGGAAGCGTCGTTCCAGATGGCCATGAAGCCGCTGTCCTCGAACGCGCCCTTGAGCGCGTTGAAGTCGTCCACGCCGAGTACAACGACGCTCGAGCGGGGCGCGATGTCAGCGATCTTGACCGGAGCCGCCTGCGCCACCATCGCGACGCTCAGGGGCAGCCCAGCCGCCATACAGAGGATGGAACCTTGAATCTTGGTCTTCTTCATGTCTCTCGTATCCGTTTCTGAATCGGGGGGTAAAAAAAAGGAATCGGCCGGCCCGATCGTCGAGTCGGCGGGATCGGTGGGAGTGGGGGGTGGGGGTTACTCGCTGCCCGATTGGTCGTCGAGCACCGAGGGTTTGCCGAACTGCAGGCGGGGCGGTCCGGCGAGGTAGTTGTACCCGGAGTTCGGGTTGCTCTTGTCGTAGGCGAAGGCGTCATTGTTGCGGATGAAGTCCTTGATGTAGCGCGCGGGGATGGCGAAGCCCAGTCCCTCACCCGATGGAATCCCCATGTTGGTGCAGCCGATCACCTCGCCGTAGAGGTTGAACAGCGGCCCGCCGGAGTTGCCGGGGTTGATCTGGGTCGTGGTCTGGATGAAGGTCAGCCCCTCGAAGTTGCGCTGGGTCGTCGCGATCACGCCCGTGGAGAGCGAGCGCTCCAGCCCGAGCGGATTGCCGATGGCGAAGACTTCCTCGCCCGCCGAGAGATCCTCGGTGGCCTGGATCGGGACATAGCGGAAAGGCCGGCCATCGGGACGGGTGATCTTGATCAGGGCGAGGTCGATGTGGTTGTTGACCGCGATGATCTCGACATCCTCGATGCTGGAGCGCTGGAACTCGCGTTCGCCCTGCTCGAACAGGGTGACTTCGAGTTTCTGTTCGCCCTGAATGACATGGGCGTTGGTGATCGCGTAGCCCTCGGGGTGGATGATGAACCCGGAGCCGAGGCCGGAGGGGGTGGACACCTTGATGACCGCCTCGCCGATGGTGCGGGCGAGTTCGCGCGGGCTGGATTCGGGGAGTGCGCCGGGCGCGACGGTGAAGAACAGTGCCGAGGAATCGCCCTCATCGGCTTCGCCGGCCTCGCGATCGGCACGAAGGATCGAGCGGATATCCGAGCGCGGCACCACCAGCACATCGAAACCCATATCGAGCCAGACTTTCTCGGCGGTTTCCTTCAGGATCGGGGCCATGATCGTCTTGCCGTCGTTCATGGTGATCGTGTCGATGGTCAGCGAGCCCTGCTCATCGGTCGGCTGCTGGCTGGCGGCCTGACCGGCGAGCGCGCCCATCAGCGCGAGGGTGCAGGCGAGGGTCAACGGTCGGTGGTGGCTCATGCGTTCGTGCTCCGGGGCGGTCGAGGGAGAACGAGCAAGCGCCCGATCCTCCCGTTTCTGGTTCGGAATCTCCGGATCGGGGTTTTGCCGCCCTGCAGCCCGGAGATCACTGAGTCATACATCATAGAGACTCCCTGCCCGCTGGCCCGTCTTTCGACGGGCGATTTCGGACAGGTTCCATGTCCCGTAAAGGGTATATTGCCCAGCGGCTTCTCAGTTTCCGGCTCCGGACCACGCTCTGGCAAGATTGAGCGTGCCTCCGGACAAGGCCCAAGACTCATTCTCAACCCTGCGGCGACCCGGCTCGCCGCTCCATCCGGACCCCACCGACCATGACCAGTTCCATCCGATTCACCTCGTTGCTCTCCGTCCCCGCCTTGATTGTCTGTAGCGGGATGGGAATATCGGTTCCGCAGGCCTCAGCGCAGAGCGCGACCGACCTCGCGGGCTATTTCGGCTTCGAGGCACCCCGCGTGGTGGTCGTAGACGAGGGGACCGGGCCGGTCGCCACGGCGGACATGAACGGCGACGGTCTGCAAGACCTGGTGGTGGTCAACAACCGAAAGAGCCGCATCGAGATCCACCTGCAGCGGAGCGAGCCCCGGTCCTTCACGGAGCGTGAGCGCGGGTTCCGGGCCAACGAATTGCCCCCGAGCGAGTGGTTCGATCGCGAGGATGTCCCCCTCGCGCACCGTGTGAACGCGTTCCAGATCCACGATTTGGACGGCGACGGTCGGCCGGACATCGTGTACGCGGGCCAACCCGCGGAGATCGTGGTCATGCGCCAGACCGAGCCGATGCGCTTCGAGATGGGTGCCCGCCTTCGTGCGCGTGGGCTGAGCACCTCCGGCACGGCGGTGCGGATCGCCGATGTGCGGGGCGACAGTGCTGAAGAGCTGATCGCTCTGGTGGACGGCAAGATCCATGTGTACGACCTGTCGGTGAGCGGTCCGGTCGGCGAGCCGCAGATCCTCGGATCGGGCGGTCAGATCGCGGCGTTCTTCATCGAGGACTACAACGGCGACGGGCTGACGGAGATCCTGGGCGTGGTTCCTCAGTCCAACGCCCCGCTGCGCCTCTGGTTGCAGGAACCGCTCGACCGATCGAGTTCCGATGAGCCGGTCGGCACGCTCGGGTCGGAGCGGCGGTTCGAGATGCCCAACCTGATTGAGGTCGCGACGGTTCGCATGCCCGGCAGCGATGCGGCGTCGATCGGCGTCATCGAGGCCCAGACCCGCCGGATTGTTCTTTACGATCTATCCACCGAGGCCGTTGAGGACCTGTCCGAGGCCGGTGCCGCGGCGGAGCGCGAGGCGCTGCCGGAGGTCTTCGCGTTCCGGGGCGGCGCGAATCGCGACCGCTCGGTCGTGGTCGAAGACATCGACGGCGACGGGTACCTCGACATCCTCAGCACCGACAACTCGGCGAACTCGCTGGTGCTTTACCGACAGACCGAGGGCGTGGGCATCGGTTCGGCGGAGATGTTCAGCGCGTTCAAGCAGCCCAAGGTCATCGCGACCGGGAGCTGGAAGGATTCGGACGGTCCCGCGGTGTTCGTGCTCTCCGAGGAGGAGAAGACCGTCGGCGTGTCGAAGTTCGACCGCACGACGGGGCGTCTGGAGTTCCCGCAGCCGATCTCGATCGCCACGCCGGGCGCGACCCCGGTGGCGATGAACACGCTGAATCTGTACACGGGCCCCGCGCTGGCCGTCATCGTGCGGGATCGGCGCGACCACACCGTCGAGATCCACCGCCCGGATATGGATGCGGTGGTGCTGCCTCTGGAGGGGGTGAACCGTCCGCCGCAGTCGATCCTCGCGGCGGACTTCGATCGCGACGGCTCGATGGACATCGCCCTGTTCACCCCCAACGAGCCGATGATCATGGTCGCGGGTGTGGATTCGGATGAGCCGCGGGTGCTGACCAACCGCGAGATGCCCCAGTTCGGTCTGGTGCAGGCGGCGGGGCCGGAGAACACCGCGCTGCTCGACGCCAACGGCGACGGCTCGATGGAGCTCTTGATCGCGGATCAGAACTTCGTGCGTGCTGCGCGCTACAACCCCGAGACCGGCTGGCGCGTGGTCGATCAGATCACCATGCCCGACGCGTCGAGCCGGTTGTCGGCTCTCACGGTGCTGGAGATCGACGGGCGCAGCACGATCGTCGCTTCGGACACCGGCGCGGACCTGCTCACGCTCATGAGCAAGGACAGCGCCGGTGCGTGGCGGATCGCCGACAAGCTGCGCATCCCCGGCCTGCGCACGACCGGGCTCCGCGCCGGTTCGTTCACCGGCGACGGCGCGCCGAACATCGTCGCGCTGACCGAGGACAGCTTCGCCATCGTGCGCCTGGCGGGCGAGCGGATCGCGCTCGATGAGTTCGCGGTGTATCGCTCCGACGACGAGGACCGCTACGAGCACGACCTGACCTTCGGCGACCTGAACGGCGACGGCTACATGGACCTGGTCGTGCTCGACGCGAGCGAGCAGATGTGCCAGATCTTCACCTTCAGCGCTTCTCGCAAGATGCACTTCGCCAACGAGTTCAAGGTCTTCGAGACCCGCCTGTTCCAGCAGGGCGGCGGGCGGACCTTCCAGCCCTCGACCTCGCTGATCGAGGACCTGACAGGCGACGGGTACAACGACCTGATCCTGCAGGTGCACGACCGGTATCTGATTTATCCGCAGGCGAGGCCGGCTTCAGAGCGGTGAGAGGGGCTTGGTATCTGATCGATTGAGCGGGCGCGGCCTTTTGGGCCGCGTTTTGCGTTTTGGGCATTTCCACGAAATCGGGCTGATGGTTATTGGCCGATGTAATTCTTTGTCCATAATGGACTTACAATTACACCACCATCCTTGAAGAGGTTGTCTCATGTTGACCATGACCCGTCTTGCCGTTTCTGTCGTCCTTGCCATGAGTGCATCCGCCGCAGCGCAGTGGACCGGGACCGAAGATGAACCCCGGCGCGTCCTGATCGGCCCTGACGGCGAGATGCAGTTCCTGCCCACCGTTGAGGAGATGGTCGACGCCGCATCGCGCGGCACGGACATCTCGCCTTTCGCCGACTACGCCCAGCGCCGTCTTGAGCTGCTCGGTTTGGTCAGCGAAGTCGTCTATGTCGACGACGATGCTCCGGTCGGAGGCGACGGGACCAGTTGGCAAACGGCCCACCAGAGCTTGCAGGATGCGCTCGCGCAGGATTACTCCGATCGACTCGTCGAGATCCGCATGGCCGAGGGCACTTACCGGCCCGATCGGTCCGGAGGCACCAACACCCAGGATCCCGCGGCTTCGTTCTCGCCGCGATATGAGGATACCGAAGAGCCAACCGGTGTATTCCGAATCATCGGCGGCTACGCGGGGCTCGGCGCGAGCGATCCGGATCAGAATGATCCTCAGCAATTCCGAACCGTGATCTCCGGCGATCTGCTCGGCGATGACGGGCCGGACTTCACCAACTACGACGACAACACGCTCGTGCTGTTCAAGGAGTTCAACAGCGAGCTGCACGGGCTGGTGATCGAGCGTGCGAAGCAGGCGATGGTGGGGGAGGGGAGTCTGACGATCGATGGGTGTGTGGTGCGGTTCCACTCTGGATTCGATGGCACCGGTGCTGCCAAACTCGCGGGAGATGTGCTGATCGTGAAGCGCAGTACGTTCTTTCGCAATCGCTCCGATTGGGCAGGAGGAGCTCTTCAGGTCTACGCGCCACATGTCGCCCTGGTCAGTAATCGTTTCCTCTCGAACACCGGGCTCGTGCAGGGTGGCGCGGTTCGGACGGCGATCGCGCCTTGGCTGACGATTCTGCAGAACAACTACTTTGCCGGGAACAGCGTGGAAGGCGAGAACGGTTCGGTCGGCGGTGCGGCTTCGATCTACACGCAGTCGATCAGCGCATGCAATACGCTCGTTTTCAACCGGTCGGTGGATGGTGAAGGAGGCGGATACGGGCGCAGCAGTTGGCTTCTTGCAGATCACTACACCGTTTTCGATGTGTATCACGAAAACGCCGGAATCTCGGGTCGCGGTCTGCATGAGCAGTTTCCATCGCTGCCGATGTCGCGCGATCGCATGAATTCCGAGCCCGATGAACACTTCATACGGGGTAGTTTCGTTCAGGGCTGGGAGTCCTCGGAGTCCAATCGCCTCGGGAGTTACGCGAGCACACGCGATTCCATTCGCGACAACTCAGGCGAGGAAGTGCTGTTCGTCGACTTGGCCGGTCCGGACGGCATCATCGGGACGCCTGATGATGATCCGACACCGCGTCCGGACTCACCGAATGTTGATCGCGCGGTCCATCTCGAAGGAGTGGAAATCGCGCTGCTTGACTACGCCGATCTAAACGACAACGGCGTGATCGATGAGCAACTTCCATACGACCTACTTGGGAACCTGAGGTCAATCGATACACCAGGTATCGGCGCCAGCGGTGGTATCGATGCAGGAGCCGTTGAGTTTGCCGCGGATGCCGGTCGGTTTGATTTTGATCGGCCGATCAGCGGTCGGCGCGTCGATCCGCGTTCTGGCTGCAGCGGCGAAGAGCCAATCCGCCTCTACGTGGAAGCGGGTGCATTCTTCGGCGGGGACGGATCGTCTTGGGGCGAGGCGCTCCGAGAACTGACCGAAGCGCTCACAATCGCGCAAACACACTGCGGACCAGTTGAGATCTGGCTTGCAGCCGGGACATATCTGCCTGATTTCTCGGTTCCGGAGTACCGCGCATCGTTCCGCCCGACCGACAACGTGACCATCCTCGGCGGTTTTGCTGGTTGGGAGGATGCAGCCGATCAGCGTGACCCAGAAGCCAATCCGACGATCCTGAGTGGTGACCGGCTGCACAACGACGACCCCGACGATCCGAACTCAATCGTCGACAATGCGTATCGCGTGGTCTTCGTGACTGGCGATCGTGGCGGTGGCGTGATCGATGGTGTCACTATTCGGGGTGGTCACGCGCGGGCACGAGAGTATGCGGGACTGATTTCGCTCATCGAAGGCTGTGTCTTCGCGACCGGTCCGTACTCGCGCGGTGGTGGGGTATCGGTCGCCAACGGCGAACTGGAGCTGATCAACTGCACTGTCTCGGCCTGTTCCGCGTATTTCGGGGCAGCAGTATCCGTGTATGGCCGAGGCGTGGTTCGCGCGAGCGGTTTGCAGGTGCTCAATGATCAGTTCGGCAACGACTGCTTCGAGATTCGATCGCAGGTTGATGCTTTTGGCACCGATTCGATCCTCGTTCGCCCGTCTGTGCTTTCAATCCAGGATTCGGTGCTCCCAGTGACAGCGACCACTACGCCTTTCGGGGCGGGCGAATTCGCGAACGGTTCGCTCGAACTCATCCGTAGTGATGTTGATGCAGGAACCCGCTTTGGAAGCTCGAGTGATGGGTATACGGTCGGTGCAAATCGTCTGTATGTGCGAGATCTGGACACGGATTCCTCGTTGATCCGGCGGGTCGGCAGGATTGACGCCGCGATCACGAAGATCAATGCGTCTACGCTGATCGGTCCGAGTCTGATCCGCTTTCATCCACCGGTTCGATTGCCGCAGTTTGTGAGTCTGAAACTCAGCAACTCGATCGCGGTGCCGTTTGCATACAGTTACGCCGAGTTGCAGCCCGTGTCTGTGGCAGACCATTGCCTGTACGCGGGAACCAACTTCGCCCACCGAAGTTCCGAGATACTTGTGGGACCGAATGCTTTCCAAGCGATTTTCGTCGACTTTCGAGGGCCTGACGACCAAGTCCAGACCCCCGACGGCGACTACCGCCTCGCCCCCGGCTCCCCCGCCATCAACACCGGGCTCAACGAGTTCGTCACTTCCGAGTTCGACCTCGACGGCAACCCGCGCATCGTCGGCTCGGTCGTTGATCGCGGGGCCTACGAATTCACCGGCACCTGCACCGGCGATGTCAACGGCGACGGTGTGATCGATCTCGACGACCTGAACATGGTCCTCAGCAACTTCGGCGAGCAACTGCCCTTCGGCGATGCTGACGGCAGCGGCACCGTCGATCTGGATGACCTCAACATCGTGCTCACGCTGTTCGGGCAGGAGTGTGCTGGATAACAGGAGCCCGGATCGCGAGCTTCGGGTACCCGGTTTGGAATGACAACTGAGAAAGGCAAAGAGATACCCGGGGCTCGCGCCCCGGGCTCTTGTGGGCTGCCCTTTACTCGCCGCTGCGTTCCTCCAGCCAGTTCTTCAGGAAGCCCGCGCCCATCGAGCCCTCGAACGCGCCGACGACGCGGCCTTCGTCGAGCATGATGGTCGCCGGAATCGTGCCGCCGAAGTTCAGGAGCATGGCTTCGCTGCGCTCGAGGCGGTCGGCGTCGAGCATGACGGCGATGGTGCGTTCGCTGAGCCACGCCTGGACGGTCTCGTCGGCGAGGGCGTTGCGCTTGTAGTTCTGGCAGGGTCCGCACAAGTCGGCGGTGACGACGGCGAAAACGGGCTTGTTCTCCGCCGCGCTGAGGTCCATGGCCTCCATCAGCGACACGCCGTCGCGGAAGACGGGCGGCGTCGGCGCGGGGCGGCCGTTGTACCAGACGAACAGTGAGAACAGTCCGACGAGCACCAGCCCGACGAGGAGCTGGGTGAGCATGGAGCGTTTGCCGGTGCGCTCGGGAGCGGGGGCTTCGTGCTGGTGGGTGGTGGTGTCGCTGTGCGGGGTGTTCATGGGATGCAAACCCGCAAGAAGCGCGGGGTATTCCGGCCGGGTTGGGCGATGCGTGCGCGGCTGGGTCCGGATATGGGATCGGTCTGGGTGGGCTGTGTCGGTCGTTCCCCGGCTTGGGGAGGGGATTCGTGGGGTGTGTTGATGCGAGGCAGAACCGGGCATGGGGTACGGGTCGAAAGTTGAAACGGTGGAGAGAGCGGGGTCGATGGGCCAGGAGTCCATCGGCCCCATTTGAAAGCTACAGAGCAGAGCCACCGGCGCGATCAATGCGGGCGCGCCGGGCAATCGTCATCGCGGCGGGCCGAATCCGCCGCCTGAACCACGGGCCACTGTTCATGAAGCACGACACACGACGCGGCGATGATCTCGACCTGACCTCTGGCGGCGCGGTGGACACCGGTCAGCGTCAGAGTCCGCGCGTGAGCGGGTTGTGCCTGAATGAGCTGCTGTGCAGCGCGGGCCGAGCGATCGACATCTCGACGCGCGGCATGCGGATCCAGTGCCGCCGTCGCTGGAAGCCGGGGCAGAGACGATCCATCACGCTGATCGAGGGCTCGCTGCTGGTGCGGGTGGAGGCCGAGTGCGTCTGGTGCCGCAAGGTTGGCACGCTGAAGCACACGGTCGGTCTGGCGTTCACGACGGTGTCGCCGGAGTCGGCGGAGCTGTTGAGCCAGATCGTGTCGCGCCAGAATAAGGCGGACAAGCTGCGTATCGCGGCGTGAATCCGGTTTTGACTGTGGCATATATTGACACAGACCTGATCCGGTGCAATACTCCGGCATGGCCGAACGACGCACCATGAATGTCTCCCTGCCCGAATCCCAGGAGCGGTTCATCCGCGATCAGGTCGCAACGGGTCGATACCGGTCCGCCAGCGAGGTGGTCCGCGATGGGCTTCGCATGCTGGAGGAGACGGAGCACCGGCGCCTGCTGGAGAAGATGCTCTACGGTGAGTTGTCCAAGGAAGAGCGCGAATCGCTGCCGCCGGACCTGCTCAAGCGGTTCCGGGATCGGATTGAGGCGATGATCGCGGACGCGAGGGATTCCGCGAGCGCCGAGGGCTGGATCGACTCGGACGAACTTCGCTCACGCTTGAGCAAGCGGATCGACAGCGCGAAGCGGAAGCACTCCGGGTGAGCGCGTGGCATGTTTCTCCCGCCGCGGCCCGGGACCTTGAGTCGATCGTCGATCACATCGCTGTTGAACAGCAAGAACCCGAAGCCGCGGCGAAACTGGTCGACGAGTTTCTCGCAGCGTTCGACATGCTCGCGCGTGCCCCGCATGCCGGACACATCCGACCGGAGCTCACGGGTGAAGCCGTCCGCTGGTGGGTGCTGCACCGGTATCTGATCGTCTACGAACCGCGCGAGCCGCTTCGCATCCTGCGGGTGATCCACGGAGCCCGCGCCATTGAGGCGATGTTCACACCCTGATTACAGCTTCGCGAGCGCATCGACCAGCGTGTCGATGTGCGACTTCTCGTGGGCCGCGGAGATCTGGCAGCGCAGGCGGGCTTCACCCTCGGGCACCACCGGGTAGCCGAAACCGATCACATACACGCCCATTTCGAGCAGGCGCTTGCTCATGCGGATCGCCGTGCTCGTCTCGCCGACGATGACCGGGCAGATCGCGGTGGGGGAGTCGATGACCTCCAGCCCGATCGCCTTGATCCGCTCGCGGGCGTAGCGGCAGTTTTCCTTGAGCTTCGCGACGCGCTCGGGCTCGCGCATCAGGATCTCGATGGCCTTGTCGGCGCTGCACGCCACGGTCGCCGGCAGCGCGTTGGAGAACAGGGTCGGGCGGCCGCGCTGGATGATCATGTCGATGGCGTGCTTCGGTCCGGCGATGTACCCGCCCGCCGCGCCGCCGAGCGCTTTGCCAAGCGTGCCGGTGAACAGGTCGACCTCGGAGCCCGCCATGCCGTAGTGCTCGTGCGTGCCGCGACCCGTGTCGCCCATGACGCCGGTGCCGTGCGAGTCGTCGACGATGAGCAGCGCGCTGTACTGGTCGCACAGGCGGCGCATGGTCTTCAGGTCGGCGATCGAGCCCTCCATCGAGAAGACGCCGTCGGTGATGACCCAGATCACGCTGTCGTCCTTCGATTCCTCCCGCGCGGCCTTGAGCTTCTCCTCGAACGCCCCCATGTCGTTGTTCGGGTAGATGTACTTGCGCACGCCCTTCTTGATCACCCCGGCGAGGCGGATCGAGTCGATGATGCACGCGTGGTTGAGCGCATCGGACACGATCGCGTCGCCCGGCTCGGCCAGCGTGGGCAGCAGCGCTTCGGTCGCGTTCCAGCACGAGACGAAGGTGTACGCCGCTTCCTGGTCGAGCAGCTTCGCGATGCGGTCCTCGATCTGGTGGTGGCAGTCGAAGGTGCCGCAGATGAAGCGGACGGAGGCGGTGCCCGCGCCGTACTTCTCCAGCCCCTTGATGCCCGCTTCGACGACCTCGGGGTGGTTGGCCAGCCCCAGGTAGTTGTTCGAGCACAGGCAGACCGCTTCCTTGGTGGACCCGTCGGGCATCTTCAGACGCACGGTCGCGTCCATCGGCCCCTTGATGGTCTGCAGGTGCTTCAGCTCCCCCTTGGATTCCAGCTCGGCAAGAATCGACTTCGCGCGGCTGGCGAACGGATCAGAAGCGGTGGTGGCCATGTCGGGTCTCCTGCGAGTGGGGGATGGGGAGGGGATTGTAGCCAAGACCGCGTATTATGGGGGGGCTTGTGTGTGTGTGACGACCGTGCGAGCGCGATGTGAGCAATCACGATGATAGATATTTTTGAGGATTACGGCACATGAAATACAAGGCGATAGCCACAACTACCATACTAGTCCTGTCATCTATTTTGGTATGGCATGTGCTGAGTCATGATCGCATTAGCCTCAAAGACGAGATCAAATTACATCAACGATTAATATATGCGTGCGAGCACGGTTCCATGGAAGATGTGGCCCGATTGATAAATCAAGGCGCTCGGGTAGAATTATATGAATACAACAAAAGATTTGATGAGATTATTTATTTTGTTTCTGGAAAATCGGCAATCATGGCCTCTGTTCGCAATTCAGATCCACGGGTGGTAGCAGCACTGCTCGACGCTGGTGTGAACCCGCATGTCAGAGACAAATATGGTCATACCGCTCTTTGGTATGCGAGAGATAACAAATCTATCCAAGGGTCTATAGAACTGCGTCGCTTGAAAGAATTAATCCTGCCCCCAGCGGATGAGCAATTAATCGAAGTTGTAAAAGATGGGAGTGCGTTTGAAATTCGCACTATTTTGGCCTTGGGAGCCAGTGTAGACGCCAGGACGGTAGATGCTGATGCATTCACACCGCTAATGATCGCAGCGATACATAATACTGATCAGGGGGCTTTGGAGGTTCTGGTTTCGTCCGGTGCAAAGATCAATCAGAGAAGTTGGAATGGGTACACGGCTCTTCATCTGGCGGTGTCGAGTGAAAATACAGCAGCTATAACATATTTGTTGGAAAACGGCGCGGACCCTTCCCTGCGTACAGATAATGGTCAGACACCCTTAGATATCGCGGCTCCGTGGACGAGCAATGATGTGATCATAAAGGCACTCTTAGAATCCGGCTCACGAGTCAATGAGTCCTCGGGAAGTGGGATGGCTACACTGATGCGCGCGGCGATGAATAAGAACAAGTCCATATCTCGACTGTTATTGTCGGCGGGGGCAGACCCGAATTTGGTGACACGGGAAGGGTCTACGGCGTTAATGTACGCCGCTAGAGTAAACAGCAATCCAGATGTAATTGCTGAATTGCTGGCAGCAGGTGCAAATCCTATTGCAGCAGACGAGGCTGGCAAAACCGCTCTCGACTACGCCGAGCAGAACGAAGCCCTTCAGGGCACAGAAGCGCTCGAACGCTTGCGCCAAGCCACCGAGAAAGCCCGGACACCATGACCCGACTCGCCACCCTCCTCCTCACCGGCCTCTGCATCCTCGCACCCCAAACCCACACTCAGGACAAGCCGCGAAACCCTTATTTCCCCAGCGCGCCTCAAGAGGCGCTCTTCGAAGCCGCCCAGAGGGGTTCGCTCGAAGGCATCCGCGCCGCCATCGAAGCTGGGGCCGATGTGAACTGGCGTGAAGATTCCGGCGCATCGGCCCTCTCCTACGCCGCGGCGAACGCCACCGACCCTGCGGTGATCGAATACCTCGTGGACGAGTTGGGAGCCGACCTGCTCGCTCGGCATCACTATTGGACCCCGCTCCACTGCGCTGCGAGTTCGACGAAGAACAACGCCGCCGTCGTCAAGGCGCTGGTCGAGCGGTACGCTCCGCCCCGAGCGCCCGCCACCATGGCCGAACTCCCGCAGTGCTTCGATGGTGGGAACCCGATCATGCTTGCGGCGGGAGCGGGCCGCTCCACAGAAATCCTCGATGCGCTCATGACCTACGCCACTGTCAGCGACCTGCAGGTGCGCGACAGCGAAGGCCGCAACGCCCTCATGCGCTGCGCCAGAACACCCAGCCGCGCCGACCAGATCCGCTGGCTGCTCGACCACGGGGCCGACCAGGACATCCAGAACGACTCGATGCGATTCTCACGCGGCGAGGGTTTCAACCGCACCGCGCTGATGAAGGCGGCGATGCGGAACTGTCCTGAGAATTTGCGCGCATTACTCTTTGTGACCCGCACCACGGACGCCGGTGCGCACCACCGATCCCGCCAGTTCGATCCGGACATCACCGACGACTTCGGCAAGACCGCGCTGCATTATGCCTATGAGAATGACGCCCTCAAGGGCTCGAAAGAGCTTCACTTTCTGGACTCCGCGTTTCAGGTGAACCGCCTCTGGAAGGCCGCCGCTCACGGAGGCGAGGATCATCTGCGTGACACCGTTACTTTCTTGGGACATTTTCCTCATCTGCGGAGCGCGTTTAGCGTGCGGCGAGCGGACGGCGCTCATGTGCTCATGATCGCCGCACAGTCCAACCCCGATCCCGGTGTCTTGATGATGCTTCTGGACATGCTGGAGTGGCCTGAACCGAAGGTGCTGGCCGACACGATCGATCTGACCGAAACCGATGACTACGGAATAACCGCTCTCGACTACGCCGAGGAAAACGAAGACCTTCAGGGCACCGAAGCGCTGGAGCGGCTCCGCTCGGTCGCCTCAACTCGATGACACGGGGCTTTGGTTCGCCTCTCGCGCTAGGGTGCTCGCTCTGCGCCAAGAGAGCAAACCGAGTCCGATCAGGAGGAACCCCCCGCCAAGCGGCAGCGCGTAGTTCGTCCAGTCTGGACCGGGTCCGAAATACGACTTGCCCGGGTCTGACTCGTTGTAACGCACCGCGATTTGCGTGCCCGCGGGATAGAGTTCGTGCCCCTTCTCCTTCCAAGCCATCGCTGGTCCGCTGTATCCGTTACCGGGCGAACGAGATTTGCCCTCGTACTGGCGGTCATCCACCGTGTACACATATGCGTAGTCCCAGTACGACTGTCTGTTCTTGCCGCGGCCGCTCGTTCTGAGATCCGAGCGCGTCATGACACCTTCGGTGGTTGGCCAGGTCATCGCCGTCGCCTGAGCGATCGCTCTGCTGAGCAAGACTGGCAGGATGACCAAGCCCATTAGCGCAAAGAACACCGAACCGAACCGGAGCACGGCTCGAAGGCCCTTGGTGTTCTTCCCTGTGTTTCGTGCCAACTTGAGCTCTCCTGCATGAAGTAAACCGTGGCGTGACGGATCGATTGGGAGCGGGACGAAACTCGGAACGATCGAATCTTACTCAACCCCGCCCCCGGCTCGGCGGCAGCAGCCCGAACAGCACCAGCATCGCTCCACCCGCGATCATCCACAGGCGGTGGCGGCTGTCGGTCGCCCAGCGCCGGAGCTTCGAGTCGTAGAACTGCGGTGCGGGAGGAGCACTGAACCGCGGCTCCAGCTCCGGGAACACCGAGGCGCTCGTCGCCTGCGGTCGTACGCTGGTGACCAATGGCGTCGAGTTCGCCGGGATCAGGTTGAGCTGCATCGCCGCCAGCGAGAGCACCAGCGTCTCATCGCCGTCCCGCAGGGCGTCCAGGTATTCGGCGTAGTTCTCGACCCGTTGCGCGTGCCAGCTTTCGATGGCCCTCGCCCGGTCGCGCTCGTACCGGGCGTAGGCCAGGTCGTCGTGGGCCGGGATCAATGCCGCTGCGCACATCACCGCCAGCCCGCTGAGCAGGAAGAGCCAGCCCGCATCGATGCGGAACAGCCCGCCGGGGCCGCGGCGTTGGTCGGAGCGCGCACTCACCCTCAAGAGATCGGCAAACCCTGCGCACCGGCTCGAAAGATTGGACGGGAAGCGCTCAGCCCCGCAGCGCCGGGATGATCCATTCCACCAGCGCGTGCAGCCCGAACGCGAAGCCGACCATGCCGACGAGGATCGAGGCGGTCATCACGCTCACCCCCCGCCAGTAGGTCGACATGTCCCGCTGCTTGGCGGCTTTGTAGGCCATCGAGACCAGGAGCGCCATGGGGAGGGTGGTGTACCACCACGCCGCGTGGATGTTCATCGGGTCCAGGAAGGGCGTGCCGCCCTGCCACAGCCCGCCGATCTCGCGCGGCAGCGGAGGCGGAGCCGAACCGAGCAGATGCACCATCAGGAGAACCGCGTCGATCATGAGCGTCCCCCCTTCCCGGCCGGGGGACGGGGCGCGTGCCAACCGACATCGAGGAAGACAATCAGGTTCAGCATGCCCGCCAGCGCGACGAAGAGCGAGCCGATCTCGCTGACCCGGCCGATCGACTCGCGCGGCGAGGGGGTTCCGACCGACGGGTCTTCCACGATGATCCGAACGCCCCGGTTCGCGTCGAATTCCAGCCGCTCGCCATACCCCGGCTTGCGATAGAAGTTCTCTGAGATCATCCCGCTGCGGACCTCATACCCCTTGAAGAGGTTCTGGTGGGCGTAGTCCACGCTAAGGATCGCCGCCGGGTTCAGGACCTGCACATAGAACCAGTACCGGCTCTCGCGCGAGTCGACCACATCGATCCCGCCGATCAGCAGCCCGCCCAGGAGCAGCCCGCCGATTCCGAGGAACGCGTAGACCGCCCTCGCCTTTTCCCGGAACCAGAGGTAGCCCAGTCCGGGGATCAGCAGCGTCAGGATCGCGGCGATGGGCTGGATGGTCTCGTTTTCAGATCGCATCGGGCTCCGGAGGACGGGGTCGGGCGAGGGATGAAAGGATGATGCTGGGGCCGGCCGCGTTCCCGCACGGGGGAGGAGTTGATGATCGCGGGTGAGGCAGAGACAAGGACGGGGTGGAGGGGTCAGAAATGGCGTGCAAAAAGTCTGGCCTTGCCCGTTGACACGCGGCACGCCGGGAGTAGTGTACCGGCGGTTCGCTCACCGGTGGACGCCCCTCGGGTCCGGATTCGGTCTTGGATCCGCCCGATGCCCGTGCCGGTCCTCAGGGTGCGTGGCCCAGCCGTATCAAAGCCGGAGGCCCCGGCGTGTCGAAACACCACAAGATCATTCAACCCCGCTCGACCCTCGACCCGATCATGTGATC
>CBFGVX010000002.1:0-73212 GCA_965652425.1 uncultured bacterium
CATCATGAGCGGAAGGCGAGTGGTTTCCTCGCGGTCGAGAAGGAGTGGAAGCAGCTCACGATGCAGCCGATCGATAAAGCGCGGCACGGGCGATACCGCTCGAAGCTGACGCCGGCGGAGATCCGGCTGATCGAGCGGACGGTGGGGCCGATGCTGGAAGCGCACGGGTACGAGCGCGATACGACGATCGGCGATTCGGTGTGGTGGCGGCTGAGCGATCTGAAGGACTGGGGGGCGTGGCAGATGCGCAAGCTCAAGCGGAGCACGCGCAAGCGGCTGGGGACGCATGAGCCGCATCATCTGGAGTTTCCGGCGGGGAAGCGGGGGGAGTAGGAGCATGCTCAAACGAGTTTGAGCATGGCACACTCGAAAGCCCCCTCATCCGTCTGCTTCGCGGCCACCTTCTCCCGCGAGGGGAGAAGGAGCGAAGATTCAGCCCTTGCTGGTGGTGCGCTGTTCGATTCGTTTTTCGCTGGTGGTCTTGACGATGGCGTCGACGAAGTTGCCGGGGGTGTGGACTTCATCGGGGTCGATGGTGCCGACTTCGACGATCTCTTCGACTTCGGCGATGGTGAACGCCGCGGCGGTGGCCATCATGGGGTTGAAGTTGCGGGCGGTCTTGCGGTAGATGAGGTTGCCCGCGGTGTCGGCCTTCCAGGCCTTGACGAGGGCGAGCGAGGCCCAGATGCCGGTCTCGGCGATGTAGTCGCGCGTGCGGCCCTTGAAGTCGATGGAGCGGGTTTCCTTGCCCTCGGCGATCTGGGTGCCGACGCCGGTGGCGGTGTAGAAGACGGGGATGCCCGCGCCGCCGGCGCGGATGCGTTCTGCGAGGGTGCCCTGGGGGTTGAACTCGACTTCGAGTTCGCCCTCGAGGAACTGGCGGGCGAACTCATCGTTCTCGCCGACATAGGACGAGACCATCTTTTTGATCTGCTTGGTCTGGAGGAGCAGGCCGAGGCCCCAGTCGTCGACGCCGGCGTTGTTGGACACGCAGGTAAGGTCTTTCACGCCGGAGTCGCGCAGGGCGATGATGAGCTGTTCTGGGATGCCGCAGAGGCCGAAGCCCCCGACATGGACGGTCATGCCGTCGGTGAGAGAACCGGCGGATTTGGCGGCGGCGATGGCGTCGGACGCGGTTTTGTGGACCTTGTTGAGCATGGGGTTATGGTAGCAGCGTGGGGGGGGTGCGCCGAGGGTGGGGGTTGGA
Source organism: uncultured bacterium (assembly GCA_965652425.1). Classification (GTDB taxonomy): domain Bacteria; phylum Planctomycetota; class Phycisphaerae; order Phycisphaerales; family UBA1924; genus JANSXG01. The sequence goes on from CBFGVX010000002.1 coordinate 1,208, forward strand.
GCAGTGAGCTGCCCGCATTGTTTCGCCGGATGCTTGCCACCCATCGCTTGCGCGATTGGGCTCTAATTCTTCGGCACTGATGAAGTTGAACGGTTCGGACCGCCCCCTCATCCGTCCGCTGCGCGGCCACCTTCTCCCGCGAGGGGAGAAGGAGAAGAGGCACGGGTTGCCCTTCGGGTCAACCCGTGGCACCCGGAATTCATGAGGCCGGGTAGAAGGTCGCGCCGGGTTTGACGGCGAAGGTGATGTGGTCGCCGACTTTGAAGTCGGAGGTGCGTTGCAGGGAGTCAAGTTTGGCGACGATGGGCATGCCGGCGTCGACGATGATGCAATTGTTGGAGGAGTCGATCTCGATGATGGTGCCCTGGATGCGGCGGGGGCGGCCGTAGACGGGTTCGACATAGGAGCCGCCGGTGCCGCAGACATCGATGCGCCGGGCCTCGACGCGGATGGTGCCGTGGATGCGCTTGCCGGGCTCGGTGCGGACCGGGGTGTTGACGGCGAGGTGCATCTGGTGGGTGGGCTTCTGGACCTGTCCGGTGGTGTGGCCGGTGAAGGTGAGGACGACCTTTTCGGCGTCCTTCTCAAGCAGCTTGGCGCGGGCGATGCGCTTGGGCTCGCCCTCGTGGGTGGGCTTCGAGGTGGTCGCGGCGGTGTCGGTCATGATTGGGCTCCGGGGAAAGCTGGCTGCGGAGGGGGATGGTAGCGGAGGCGGAGCGGGAGTTCAGGGCCTCAGAGCCGCGGCGTCGGGGCGGGGCAGGCCGAGGAAGTTGGCGAGGATGAGCGGGCCCTCGGTGGTCATGAAGGATTCGGGGTGGAACTGGACGCCGTCGACGGTGGGCTGGCCGGGCGGTGTGACTTTGCGCAGGCCCATGACGACCTTGCGGGCGGGCAGGTCGCCGTCGGCGGGTTCGTCGGACCAGGCGGAGATTTCCCAGCCGTCGGGAGGGCCCTGGGCGACATCGACGACCAGAGAGTGGTAGCGGGTGGCGGTGAAGGGGTTGGAGAGGCCTTCGAAGATGCCGGTGTTGTCGTGGAAGACGGGGCTGGTCTTGCCGTGCATGATGCGGGAGTGGCGGACGACGGGCATGCCGGAGGTGAAGCCGATGCACTGGTGGCCGAGGCAGACGCCGAAGATGGGAACGCGCCCGCTGAAGCGCTCGACGATGGCGTTGGAGACGCCGGCCTCGGTCGGTGAGCAGGGGCCGGGGGAGATGATGATCCGCTCGGGTGGCGAGCCGGCGTCGAGGGTTTCGACCTCGTCGGGGGTGATCTTGTCGTTGCGGATCACGCGCAGGTCGATCGAGGCATCGAGTTCGCCGATGCGCTGGACGAGGTTGAAGGTGAAGCTGTCGTAGTTGTCGATGAGCAGGATCACGCGGGCATCCTCACGGGCGTGGGTGGACCGGAGAGGATAGCGGGATCGGCTTCAGGCGGCCTTGCGGAGCGTGCCCGCTATGCCGTCGCGGCAGACATAGAACAGCCGGTCGGTGATCGGGTAGGGCAGGCGGGCGTAGTCCTCGACGACCTTGTCGGTGACCTGGTCGATGAAGCCGGTGTCGCTGGCGGGGATGGCCAGGAACATGTCGCGGCTGGGGGTGGCGACCATGAAGTCGCCGCCGAACTCGGGCGCGAGGGTGCGGAAGAGCGAGGAGAGGAGCAGGCGCGAAGCGTCGTAGCCGTCCTGGATGGACAGGAGGATGGCCTTGCCGCCGTCGTCGGACTCGAGCGACTTGAACTCGAGGGTGGGCGCGTACTCGTCGAGGTTGCGGCGCGCGACTTCTTCGAGGTCCTCGGCGGTCTTGCCCCAGCGGAGCATCTGCTCGGTGGTGACGCTGACGGTCATGTTGGGCAGGTCGATGACGAAGACGATGACGGTCTCGTTGACGAACGGCACATGGGCGACGAGCTCTTCGGAGAGGTGCTCGAAGATGCTGGTGGGCTGGATGCGGGGCATGATGCGCGACGCGGCCATTTCCCAGGGCATGTTGCCGACGGAGAAGGTTTCCTCGTCGAAGAGGTGGTCGAGGTACTGCTCGACGATCTCCACGCCGCGGTCCTCGTCGGTGGTGACGAGGCGGAGGAGGTTCTCGAGGTCGAGGCGTCGGCCTTCGACGATGAGCTCGTTGGGTCCGGTGAGTTCGATGTGCAGTTCGGGCTTCATGCGCGCCAGGATGGTGCGGACATGTTCGGCGAATGCTTCCGGATGACGCGGCAGTCGTGCCATGGCGTGGTCCCTCGCTCTTCATCGGGCATCGCGGGAAGAGCGGTGCCTTGCAGTGTGAAGGGACTATCGGGCCGGGTCCAGCGCGACTTGGGGAGGTGAGGGAAGGGCGAGCCAGATAACCGGCGGGCGGACCACAACAGGCCGATGGATGCGGCAGGGATTGCGCGAGTCAGTCCTCGAACTCGTTCTCGAAGCCGAAGGATTCGAGGGAGGGTGTTTCGCCGGGTGTGTGGCTGTACTCGAACGAGAGGCCGGTTTCGGTACTGATTGGCACGGCGTCGAGATAGTCGGGGACGAGCTGGTCGAGGGTCTGGGGCCATTCAGCGTGGTCAAGCCTGTACTCGGCCATGGCGAGGATGATGCTGGTGGCGTGGATGGCAGCATCGATTCGGGTCGTAACTTCGATGGTTCGATCCAGCGCGGGCATGAAGATGGAAACGGCTACGACATTCAGGCGGATCTCGTAGAGCTTGTCCTCCCAGAGACGGAGCAATCGCTTCCTCTCGTCTGGATCGGGCGTGCGATGAGCATCGTCCAGTAGACGAAACAGCACATTCGTTACTCCGATGTTGAGGTCGCGTGACGGGGCGATGAGACTGAGCGCTGTTGGTACGGGGTTGCGGATCAGTTCATACAGCGAAAGGGATCGAAGGGATTCGTCCGCGCTCGATGCGCTGATGAGTCTTGACGCGATGAGATCGCCCCGTCGGTTGTGCAGCTGGTTCTGCATGTCATAGATCAATAGGCGTTCGCCTTCCATCGGGATCTCTATGCCGCCGAGGTTCTGCAGGATTTGATTCGCTGCGCGAAGTCTCGATATGGTCGAGAGATCAACCCTGGGATCGGTTGCAACTTCCACGGCTGCCTCGTTGATCACTGAAGCGCAGGCAAAGCCGACGAGGTGTTCGATGATCAGCGGTTGGCGCGTCATGTACCGGGCGGCGTGACAACTTCGATGGAGGATGTCAGCAGCCGCTTCCAATCGACCATCTTGGAGTGCGAGCTTGGCGATTGTGACTTGCAGGGTCACGAAGGTGCGGATGATTCCCAGCTCCTCGTGAGTCCAGTACAGAGCTGGCAGAGCGCTGCCATCTGCTCTGAGACCGCCCGCATAAGTGTTCGCAAGGTTCGGGTGGGCGATGAGCTCTTCGATGCGCCGAATGATGCCGCTCTGCTCAAGAGTACGCAGGTCTGTGCGGAGTTGTTCGACGGCTTCTCGTTCTTCGGGTGTTCGGTCTTCAGGAAGAACCCACACCGCATTCTGTCCGGCGACCGTATCGGGCACGAGTTCGTCGAACTCACGCAGCGCTTCGACCAGATCGGGATAGCGGTTCTCGGCTTCCGGGTCGACCTGCGCTTTGTTGGCGAGGTCACGGATGGCGGGATGGATCGCGTCATCTGTCGCAGGGAAGGGAATCGCGATCGTGGCGACGAGCGAGGCGAGTTTGATGCACGCCGCGATGACCGGGCCGAACGCAGACAGCGTGCGAAAGTCGGGTGTTGGGAAGTCATGAGCGGGGCGATAGGCGCTGCGGTCGGGGTTCATGGCTTCGAGATCTTAGATTCCCACGCCGAAGCGTTCGAGCGACGGCGGCTGGCCGGGCTCGTGGTCGTACTCGAAGGGGTCGCCGGTCAGCGGGTTGACGGGGATCGCGTCGAGGTAGTCGGGGACGAGCTGGTCGAGGGAGGTGGGCCAGTCGGCGTGGTCGAGGCGGTGCTCGGCCATGGCGAGGAGGATGCTGAGGGCGGTGATGCGGGCGCGGGTTTCCCAATGCGCTGCGATTCCAGAATCGAGGATAGGGAACACCTGGATCAGATACTCGTAACGCTCGTCCAAAGTGTTCAGCGAATCGTCCACGGCCTGATATGAGCGATCACGCTCCGCCGGGTCGGGCTCTCTCGCCGCGGCTTCGTAGTGCTGATACAGCAGCGCGGTAACTTTCAGATTCGCGTCTCGGCTCGGTGCGAGATACCCGGATATGTCTTTGAAGCGATCAGCCAATTCGATCGGTTCACGAGGCCAGGAGAAACTCGTGATCTGTTCACCGATGGAGGGGATGTACCGACCTCCGGCGGTGTGGGCTCTGTACAAGACATCACGCATCGTAACTCTTTCGCCCTTGATGGCTACGGTGAGATCGCCGAAGTCTGACAGTTGCTCGTGGCTGCGGCGGAGTGTCGTGAGGGTCTGCGCTGTGATACCCGGGCGTGTCGCTATGAATTCGATTTCGGTCGCGATGAGGTCAGCTATCGCGAGACCAATCAGATGCTCAACGAATGTCGCCTGGCGGGTAAGCATGGGCGGGATTGTGTCGCTGTACTGCAACAAGGATGCCGCACGCTGCGTCTCGCCTCGCTCCGCCATGATCCTCGCGCACCCTACGACGGTATTGGCGTATTTTCGCCAGTACCCGAGTTCTGGGAGCAACCATTCATGCGTGAGGAGCAACGCTCCCGACTCGTCAAAGGCGCTTGGGTAGCCGTTTCCGAGGTTTGGGCTGCGGAGCAACCGCGTGACTTCGTCGAACAGCCGACGCTCAAGAATGACATCAACTGCTCGACGGGCATCGTCGGCGTCGGCGAGTTCCTTGTCCGCATCTGGATCAGTGGGATCGGGCGGGAACCGCACCGTTGTAAAGTCGAGCATCTTCACACCGCTTCCGGAATAGCCCTCCGCACGCACCACTTCGTTGGCGACCTGATCCATGGCTGCATTGAAGTCCATCAATGCTTCGGCCAAGTCTGCATACCTGCTTGGCGCGGTCGGGTCCGGTTGCTGGCTGTTGGCTAGTGCGACCACATCGGTATGAACGGTCGGGTCCATCGACGGCCGCGCTGTCAGTACGCTGACGACGATCCAGGCGACCGAGCACAGCACCAGCATGATCGCGATCAGGGCCGTCCACGATTTCGGACCGAGTATGCGGTCGCTCTCGTCAGAGCGCTCGGCGATTATTGTTGGCTGATCCTGCTCGGTCATGGGGCTCCTCTCGCTCGCAAGAGGATATCAATTGCCGATCTGCTCGATGGCCGGTGGCTGATCCGGGTCGTGGCGGTAGCGGATCGGTTTGTTGGTGAGCGGATCGATTGGCACTTCATCCAGATAGTCGGGGACGAGTTCATCGACCGCTGCGGGCCACTCGCCGGTTTCGGCGTGGTGCTGCGCCATGGCCAGCAGGACTTCGGTGTGCACGAGTTTGGCGCGGAATTCGAACGAGCTGGTGAACGCGCGGCTGATGGAGGGCATCACATAGCGGAGCAGTTCGTAGCGAGGGCTGAGATCCAGCGAAGCATCATCGATGTCGCGGAACTGGCGTTCGCGCAGCGCCGGGTTCGGCTCGGCCAGAGCGTCCTGGACCGCGCTGTACATCTCGTTGAGCTTGCGCAGACTGGTGTCGCGCCGGACGAAGTAGTAGCCGGTGATGTCGGCCAGCCGGGCGAGCGTGTCCGGGTCGGGTGTTCCGACCCCGGAGTACGCTTCGAGGGTCTGCTCGGCGAAGGAGGGGAGGTACCGGCCACTGGCGGTGTGCGTGGCGTAGTGGATGTCTTCCGAGAAGAGCCGCTCGCCTTCGAGGGGCTGATCGATGGGGCCGAGGTCGCGGAGGTTGGTGAGCGCGGCGTGGAGGGTATCGATCGCCGCGCCGTCGATGCCGGGCTGCACGACGAGGCGGGTGATCTCGCTGAGGATGACCCCGCCGCAGGCGTTGCCGACGAGTTGCTCGATGAGGAAGGCCTGGCGGGTCAGGATGGCGGGGACGCGGGAGGTTTCGAGAAGGATGTCGGCGGCGCGCTGGTGCTCGCCTGCCTCGGAGGCGAGGCGGGCTCGGGCGACCTGGGCGGCGGTGTACTGGCGGAAGTGGCCGACTTCTCCGAGGAGCCAGAGGATCATGGGTTCGTAGGGCTCATCCGAGCCGGGGACCACGCCGTAGTGGTTGGCGAGGTTGGGCGATTCGAGCAGCTGGGTGATGCGTTCGAGATGGCCGCTGGATTCGAGGGATTCGACTGCTCGGAGGGTGGATTCGTAGGCGAGGGTGTGCTCTTCGTCGGCGGGGTTGGGACCCTCAAGGACGAGAGAGAAGTCGATGAGGTTCGTGAGCGTCACGGGGATGTTGTTTTGCTCGTACTCGCTGCGAATCTCGGCTTCGGTCGCCGTGACGGCGGTGCTGAACGCGCTGAGCGCCGACTTGAGTTCCTCGTAGCGGCTGGGAGCGCTAGGATCGGGCTGGACACCATCGGTGAGCTGAACCACGCGCTCGCGGATCGCGGGGTTCGGCGCGGGCTGGGCGGTCAGCAGGTCGATGAGGACCCACCCGATGATGAGGATCAGGACGCCGATGAAGGCGAGGATGAACCAGCTGCGGGTGCTGAAGCCGTGATCGGGCTGGTCGTGGCTGGTTTGGCTGGCGGCCATGGTCGCTGCTCCGGGGATCGGGTGGGGCGTGTCAATCAGGGCATGCTACGAGGGAGTGAGATGCCCGGCGTGTCCCGAGATGTGTCGATTCGGACGCGAAAACGCCGACAGAGAGCGCATGAGGCGATGGCGCGAGGCGACGATGATGGCGGCGGGGCTGGGCGCGAGCGCGGGCGCTGCGCCGGTGGTCGATCTCGGCGCGCTGCCGACCGTAGCGCCGCGGATCACGCCGGGTGGCGTGGTGGCGGGGGTGTTCGAGGGGGGCAATGGACCGGGGCTGTGGCGGTGGGGATCGCCGCTGGGCGAGGGGACGCAACTGCCGATGGCGGCGTGGCTGGAGCCGACGCGCTTGGCGCTGGGAGCGGACGGCACGCTGGCGATCGCGGCGTGGGACACGCGCGGGCCATGGCGCGAGGCGCCGTATCTCTCTACGGGACAGGGACTGGTCGCGCTGGACGACGGGGGCAAGTTCCCCGAGGGCGTGTCGGTTCCGGCGATCGCCGTGGGCGGCTCGGGGCAGGTGATCGGGTACGGGCGACTGGAGGATGCGGATCTGCCGGTGTCGTTCGAGGGCGGCGGCGTGGTGTCTCTGTCGGTGCCGATGAGCGGGGCGCGGGTGGAGTCGGGGATGAGCGGGCCAGGCGGGGCGGTCGTGCTGGGGGTGTCGGGGGATGGTGGCACGATGCCGCCACGCAGCATGGCGTTCGATGGTGAGGCGTGGCGGGACCTCGGCGATCCGAGCGCGAGCGGGGCGGACGGCTGGCTGCTGGCCCGGGCGTGCGGGCCGGACGGGACGCTGGTGGGGAGCGGCGCGGCGTCGCTGTTTGCGCCGGGCAAGCCGGTGCTGGTGCACGGGGACGGGTCGATCCAGACGCTGGGACTGATGGACGGCTGGATCACGGCCGAAGCGGAAGCGATGAACAGCGCGGGCTGGGTCGTCGGCAGCGCGACGGTGTACGACGAGGCGATCCTCGATCTGCGCACGCAGGCGTTCGTGTGGCACGAGTCGATGGGGCTGTTCGAACTGGAGGGCGAGCCGGGCTGGACGCTCCTGAGCGCAACGGGGATCAGCGACGACGGCTGGATCGTGGGGATTGGGATCTATGAGGGCGTGGAGCACGCGTACGCGATGCAGATTCCTTCTCCGGCGACGATCCTGCTGCTGCTGGGTGTGGGATCGCATCGGCGCTCGCGTATGATCCGGCGATGAGTGAGCAGGCCATATCGATTGTTCCGGAGTCGCTGCGCTGCGAATCGATGGCGGTGGAGACGCCGCGTTTTGATGAGCCGAGCGGCACGCTGGCGCTGGGCTACCGGTTCGACGATGAGACATTGATCGAGGAAGTCATCGTCTTTCCCGGCGGTCCGTTCTCGCTGAATGGTGCGCAGCGGGCGGTCGTTGGGCGGTTGGCGGGGATGCTCAGCGCCGCCGCGGCGACGAGTTATGTCAAGGCAAGGTTGCCGGAGTGGGTGCGGATCGGCTCGGGGCTCGGCGCGACGGGGCGGGCGCTGGTTCGCGCGGTGTTTCGCGAGGGGCTGGGGGAATTCGCGTACCGGAACGGGCTGGAACCGATTGGGCCGCGGTTTGAGTTTGAGGGAGATGCGACGGGCAAAGCTGAGGAACTGCCCACCGACGGCGGCTGGCTGGTGGCGGTCGGCGGCGGCAAGGACTCGGTCGTCGCGATGGAGATGCTCAAGCAGGCGGGGCAGCGGGCGACGGCGGCGAGCGTCGGGTCGTACGGGCCGGTGCGCGAGTGTGCCGAGATCGCGGGGCTGGAACTGATCGAGATCGAGCGCCGGCTCGCGCCCGAGTTGGCGGAATGGAACCGGGCTGGCGCGCCGAACGGGCATGTGCCGGTGACGGCGATCCACTCGCTGATCCTGCTCATGCAGACGGTGCTGAGCGGAAAGCGCGGCGTAGTGATGGCCAACGAGCGGTCGGCGGATGACCCGACGCGGGTCGATGAGGCGGGGCGCGCGGTGAACCATCAGTACAGCAAGAGCTTCGCGTTCGAGAATGCGCTGCGGGGGTGGCTGCGCGAGGAGGTCGGCGGCACGCCGGACTACTTCTCACTGTTGAGGCCGTTGAGTGAGCTGGAGGTGTGTCGGCGGTTCGCGGGCTTGCCGGAGTATCACCACGCGTTCGTGAGCTGCAACGCGGCGTACCGTCGCGATCCGGAGTGTCGCGCTGCGAAGTGGTGCTGCGACTGCCCGAAGTGCCGGTTCGTGTTCCTCGGGCTTGCGCCGTTCATGAGGCCGAGCGATCTGGTGGAGATCTTCGGGAGGGATCTGCTGCGCGATGAGTCGCAGACGGAGGGATTCCTCGAGCTGCTCAGCTCGGAAGCGAAACCGTTCGAGTGCGTCGGCACGCGGGCCGAGGTGCGCGCGGCGTTCGGGCTGCTCAAGGGCGATGCGGGCTGGCGCGAGGCGCCGGTGGTACGGGCGGCCAGCGAGCAGCACGGGATCACGCCGTTCAAGCTGGAACACGCGAAGGGTGTGCTGTCGCCGTCTGGTGCGCACGCGATCCCGACTGAATTGGCCTCGAAGCTCGGGCTGTGAATCGGATCAGGGCAGCGGATCGGCCCAGTGCTCGGGGACCTCGCGCTGCGGCGAGACCGAGCCGTCGAACATCGCGGTGTTGAACGCGCCGCCCGCGTGGACGCGCCCGATGCGATTGACGACATGGTCCGTATCGCGGAAGTCGATGACCGAGGTCGTGCGCGTCGGCGGCGGAGCGCCGGTCGCGACGGGGGCGATGGCCGAGTCGAGGTACAGCGGCGTGACGCTGGATCGGCGCACGCGGTCGATGCGGATCTGCATGATCTCTGAATCGAAGTTCCCGCGGTCGCCGGGCTGACCGGCGAGGCCCGTGACATTGATGGCGTAGGTGCGCGTCAGGTCGGCGGGCTCGTTCGCATCGGTCGTGGGGCAGACCAGGAACGACTCGTTGTGGTAGAGGTCGGCGGGGCCGTCGCCCAGGCGCTCGGAGTCTCGAAGGAGCACGATCGCCCAGTAGGGATCGCTGCCCCACGGCACGCCGAGGGCGGGAGTCAGATTGTCGTTGGAAGCCGCGTAGGCCTGCGTGAGCAGGCCCATCTGGCGGAGGTTGCCCGAGCAGACGGCGGCCCGCGCGGCCTCGCGGGAGCTTGAGAGCGCGGGCAGCAGGATCGCGATCAGGACCCCGATGACCGCAACGACGACCAGCAGCTCGATCAGCGTGAACCCGCGGATTGATGAGCGTTGAGGCGGTCTGAAATCTGCCACGAAACTGGGGTCTCCGGGTGTGGGGGATGCGGTAGCATGCCCCCGATGCAGGACGGATCCTCGCAAGCATACGCACCGGCTCAGCAGGACGATCTCGATGCGCGGATCCTCGGCGTAGTTCGCCAGTATTGGGGCTTCGAGTCGCTGAGGCCGATCCAGCGGGTGGCGATCCGGGCCGGCATGGGCACGCGTGATTCGCTGGTGATCATGCCGACGGGTGGCGGGAAGTCGCTGTGCTATCAGGTGCCGCCGCTGATCGACGATGCTACCGGAAAGCCCCGTACGGATGTCGTGGTTTCCCCGCTGATCGCGCTGATGGAGGACCAGGTGTCGGGACTGCGTGGGAACGGCGTGCCCGCCGCGGCGTTGCACAGCGGGCTCGATGAGAAGCAGCAGTCGAAGGTGGAAGCGGACCTGAAGGCGGGGCGGCTGCGCCTGCTCTATGTCTCGCCGGAGCGGCTCGGCTCGGCATCACTGGCCCGGATGCTCTCGGGGGTGCGGGTCGGCGCGATCGTTGTCGATGAGGCGCACTGCATCAGCCAGTGGGGACACGATTTCCGCCCGGAGTACCGGTCGCTGAGCGCGCTGCGCCGGCGGTTTCCCGCTGCGAGCATCCACGCGTTCACGGCGACGGCCACGCCGCGCGTGCGCGAGGACATCGTGGAGCAGCTCAAACTGCAGAACCCCGAGGTGCTGGTCGGGAACTTCGACCGGCCGAACCTGACCTACCGCGTGGTGCCGAAGGACTCCGCCCGCCAGCAGGCGCTGTCGATCATCGAGCGTCACCGGGGCGAGGCGGTGATCGTGTACTGCCTGAGCCGCAAGGCGACGGAGGGTGTGGCCGACGCGTTCAAGGCCAGCGGCGTGAAGGCCGCGGCGTACCACGCGGGCATGTCGGCGGCGCAGCGCTCGAAGATCCAGTCGCGTTTCATGGCCGAGAAGATCGATGTGATCGTGGCGACGGTCGCCTTCGGCATGGGCGTGGACCGGGGCGATGTGCGCGCGGTGATCCACATGGACCTGCCGAAGAGTCTGGAGCACTACCAGCAGGAGGCGGGCCGGGCCGGGCGCGACGGGCTGAGCGCCGAGTGCGTGCTGCTGTATTCGCCGGCGGACGCTGCGAAGTGGAAGACGCTGATGGAGCGGTCCGCGGCGGAGGCGGGCATCGGGCGCGAGCAGCTCAGGCCCCAGTTCGAGCTGCTGCGCCACATGCAGCGGTACGCGGGCGCGATGACCTGCCGGCACAAGGCGCTCGTGGAGTACTTCGGACAGGCGTACGAAGCTCCGGAGGGTAGCGAGGGGGACGGCTGCGGGGCGTGCGATGTCTGCCTTGGCGAGTTCGAGCGGATCCCCGACTCGGCGACGGTCATCAAGAAGGTGCTCTCATGCATCGCGCGGGTGCAGCGCCACGCCGGGCAGGCCTACGGCGCGAACCACCTGATCGGCGTGCTGCGCGGGCGCAAGACCGCCGAGATCGAGTCGCGCGGGCACGATTCTCTGAGCACCTTCGGCATCCTGAGGGATTTCTCGGCCAAGGCCCTCGGCTCGGTCATGGACCAGCTCGAAGACCGGGGCTTGATCGAGCGGGCCAGCGGGGACTACCCGGTGATCTCCCTGACCGAAGCGGGGGTCGCCTCGCTGCGAGCGTCCGATGAGGAGTTACCGGCGCTGTACCGCTCGCGCGTCGCCAAGCGGAGCGAATCCAAGGACGGCGACTGGTCGGGTGTGGACCGGGACCTGTATATGAGTCTCAGGAATCTTCGTAATGACTTGGCTTCAGAACGAAGAGTGCCCGCTTATCTAGTCTTCGGAGAAAAGACTCTTAGGGAACTTGCCCGGATCAAGCCCTCGTCCCCCCACGAGTTGCTGGGTGTCCACGGCATCGGCCAGCGCAAGCTCGACGAGTACGGCGGCATCATCATCGACCACATCTGGGCGTTCACCAGCGGCAGCGCTTCGGGGACGGACCGGTCCAAGGAGCGGATCGATCGGGCATACGCCATGTACGACGCCGGCGCATCACTCGAAGAGGTGGCTCGCGAGACCGGGCGCACGCGCGAGGCGGCCCGCCAGCTCCTGGAATCGTGGATCGAGGCGAGGCGGCCCGAGCAGATCGGCGCGTGGGTCGAGCCGAAGGTGTACGCGGCGATCGAAGAGGCCGCCGAGAGCGAGGGGCCGGGTCGGGTGTCGCGCATCTGCCGCGCCGTCGCCGGTCGCGCGACGGTCGATCAGGTGTCGGTGACGCTCGCGCACCTGCGCGTGCGCGCGGATTCGTAACTTTTTCGTCGGCGCGCGATCCGTTGCGTTCAGTCGCGCGCGGGTTGCGCCGATAGGTTCGCCATCAGGTGGAACGCACAACCCCCGGCCAGGCCGCACGACTCTCGCGGACTGGGCGGGGGTTGTGTTTTTCTCGTGAAAAAGCATTCGGTTGGTCGGAAGTCCGGCAGCGAGGGTGGATACGATCCGGCTCCTTTCAAGCCCAAGGAGATCCCCATGCCGACCACCGTGAACGCCTACGCCGCCAAGGAAGCCGGTGCCAAACTCGAACCGTTTCAGTACGAGCTGGCCGACCCCGGGCCGGGCGAGGTGATCGTCAAGGTCACGCACTGCGGCGTCTGCCACAGCGATCTGTCGATGCTCGACAACGAGTGGGGCATGACCCAGTACCCGCTCGTGCCGGGGCACGAGGTGTCGGGCGTGGTGGATCAGGTCGGGGAGGGAGTAAGACACCTCAAGAAGGGGGACCGCGTCGGCATCGGCTGGCACGCCGGGTCGTGCCAGGAGTGCTCGCAGTGCATGTCGGGCGATCACAACCTCTGCCCGCAAGGCGAGGGGACGATCGTCGGCCGGCACGGCGGGTTCGCCGACCGGGTGAAGGCGCAGGCGGCGTTCGCGGTGAAGATCCCCGAGGGCGTGGACCCGGTCTCGGCGGGGCCTCTGTTCTGCGGCGGGATCACCGTGTTCAACCCCATCGTGCAGTTCGGCGTGAAGCCGACGGACCGCGTCGGCGTGATCGGCATCGGCGGGCTGGGCCACCTCGCGATCGCGTTCCTCAACAAGTGGGGCTGCGAGGTGACGGCGTTTTCGTCGAGTCCGGATAAGGAAGCCGAGGCGAAGTCGATGGGTGCTCATCACTTCATGAGCTCGAAGGACTCGGACGCGCTGGAGAAGGCAGCGGGTTCGCTGGACTACATCATCTCCACGGTGAATGTATCGCTGGACTGGGACAAGTTCATCAACTGCCTGAAGCCGAAGGGACGCCTGCATGTCGTAGGCGCGGTCATGGAGCCGATCCCGGTGGGCGCGTTCTCCTTGATCATGTCTCAGCGCTCGATCTCCGGTTCGCCGGTGGGCAGTCCGGCGACGATCGCGACGATGCTGGACTTCTGCGCGAGGCACAAAATCACGCCGCAGACCGAGGTGTTCAAGATGAGCGAGGTGAACAAGGCGATGGATCACCTGCGCGCGGGGAAGGCGCGGTACCGGGTGGTGCTGGAGGTTTGAGGGTTGGGTGGCATGGCCGCCCCTTGAGGCGGCTAGGCATGGGGTATGCAACCCGGTGGGTGGGCAGCATGTTCTGGCCGGATGCTTGCCACCCATCGCTTGCGCGATTGGGCTCTAATCCTTTGGAGCATGCGAAGCGGGAATAGAAAACGCCCGGGCCGGTTGGCTCGGGCGTTGGTCATTGGATCGGGGAGGCCGCTCGCTTCCGCTCGCGGCTAGTTATGCCCTCGCGGCTCTGGAAGTGGCTCAGGCCTTCGGGCCGGCGGCGCGGACGCTGTCGGACATCTCGAACTTCTTGTCGTTCTCGCGGAAGAGCTTGGCAAGCTTGGTCGCCGCGGCGTCGTAGGCGGACTTGTCGGTCCAGTTGGAGCGCGGGTTCAGGATGTCGTCGGGTATGCCGGCGCCTGGGATGGTCTTGGGCATGTGCAGGCCGAAGATCGGGTGCTCGACGAATTCGGCCTTGGCGAGCGAGCCGTCGAGGATTCCGGTGACCATCGCGCGGGTGTAGGGCAGGGAGTAGCGCCGGAGGGTGCCCTCGTTGGTGCCGCGCCAGCCGGTGTTGACGAGCCAGACATTGGCCTTGTGCTGCTTGATGCGCTCGGCGAGCTGCTGGGCGTACTTGGCGGGGTGGCGGGGGAGGAAGGGGCCGCCGAAGCAGGGGCTGAAGTTCGGGGTGGGCTCGGTGACGCCCTGCTCGGTGCCGGCGAGCTTGGAGGTGTAGCCGTTGATGAAGTAGTACATCGCCTGCTCGGGGGTGAGCTTGCTGACGGCGGGGAGCACGCCGAACGCGTCGGCGGTGAGGAAGATGACATTCTTCGGGTGACGACCGACCGAGGGGATCTGTGCGCCGGGGATGAACTCGACCGGGTAGGTCACGCGGGTGTTCTGCGTGATCGAGCCGTTGTCGTAGTCGGGGACGCGGGTGTCCGGGTCCATGACGACATTCTCGAGGCAGGAGCCGAAGCGGATGGCGTCCCAGATCTGCGGCTCGGTCTTGGCCGAGAGGTTGATGCACTTGGCGTAGCAGCCGCCCTCGAAGTTGAAGACGCCGTCGGCGGACCAGCCGTGCTCGTCGTCGCCGATCAGGGCGCGCTTCTCGTCGGCGGAGAGGGTGGTCTTGCCGGTGCCGGAGAGGCCGAAGAACAGCGCGACATTGTTCGGCTCGCTCTTGGCGACATTGGCCGAGCAGTGCATCGGGAAGACATCGACATCGGGCATGTCGTAGTTCATCGCGTAGAAGAGCGACTTCTTCATCTCGCCGGCATATTCGGTGCCGAAGATGATGACCATCTTGCGGGTGAGCGACTGAACGATGCAGGTCCCGGTCGGAGCGACGCCCGCGGCCTTGGCTTCCGCTTCGGTCAGTTTGCGCGTGGCGCAGTTGAGGATGGTCCAGCCATCGGCCAGAGCGTCTTCGAAGCCGTCGCGGTCCTCATCGGTCAGTTCGATGAAAAGCGTCTTGACGAACAGCGAGTGCCAGGCGAGCTCGGTGATGGTGCGCGAGGCGAGGCGGTACTTGGGGTCAGCGCCGACGAAGCCGTCGAAGACGAAGAGTTCTTCCTTCGAGGCGAGGTACTCGTTGGCGACCGCAAGCAGCGAGTCGAAACCCTCGGGGGTGATCGGCTGGTTGACCGTGCCCCACCAGATGTTGTCGTGGATCTCCGGGGTGTCCTCGAGGTACTTGTCCTTGGGGCTGCGACCGGTGCGCTCGCCGGTCATGACGACCAGCGTGCCGTTGGCGGCGAGCTGGCCTTCGCCTCGGCGCAGCGCGGCCTCGATGAGAACCGGGGTGCTGAGGTTCCGCTGAACGCGCTCGGATGAAAGATCGAGGCCGGGCAACTTCGCAACAGATGACATGCGTCTCTTCCTTCGATGAACAGGATGGATAAGCAGAGCAGCAGGGCCGGTCGAATCGGCTGGCCGGGATCGGACAGGGTACCAAAGCCCGCGGTTTCGGGCCTCCCCCAGCCATCGGCAATCGCCGACTGATTGACCGAAAACCGGGCTCTCGATACGATCCTCGGCCCGAGGGTCCGCCTCGGGAACGGATGGTGGCCATAGCTCAGTTGGTTAGAGCACCCGGTTGTGGTCCGGGAGGTCGCGGGTTCGAGTCCCGTTGGTCACCCTTTCGCCGATAAGCCCGCCCAAAGGCGGGTTTTTTGTTTTTGCACGCCCGGATTCGGGATCGGGTGAACCTTCGGGGCTCCCCGAGGCCTGTAGAAGTGGCGGCGTGTGTTGGCCGCCGCTTACTGGTTCCCCGCTCTCTGGATTCCTGCTTCTGGTTGCAGGCTTCTGGTTGCAGACCCCCTGGAGCGTCGATGGAACTGGTATGGATTGTCCGTCCTGACGAAGGAGTTGCCCGTGCGTTCACTGACCGTGTCTACCGCCCTTGCCGTGATTTCTGCCGCCTCTGTCCTGCACTGCTCGGGACAGGCGGTTTCCGCCGCCGAGTCCGCCCGGGCCGCCGATGAGGTCCTGCCGATCCGCCAGATCGTGCTGTACCGATCCGGGGTCGGCTTCTTCGAGCGTCGGGGCGAGGTGAGCGGCGACCAGACCGTGTCCCTGCGCTTCAACACCGAGGATGTGAACGACATCCTGAAGTCGCTGCTGGTCCAGGACCTTGGCGGCGGGTCGATCGGGACGGTGAGCTACACCGCACGGGAGTCGCTGGAGCGACGGCTGGCCGGGCTGGAGATCGATGTGCTGAAGGTTGGTTCCACGGCGGACCTTCTCCGGCAACTCCGGGGCGCGGAAATCGAAGTCGTGACGATGGGAACGGGCATCACCGGCACCATTCTCGCGATCGAGAACCGCACGAGCGTAGTCGAGACCGAGGGCGCGGTCGGGCACTTCCAGGAGCCGCATGTCACGCTGGTGACCAAGAGCGGCATCCGAACGATCGCGATCTCGGCGATCTCCAGTTTTCGCCTGACCGACGAACGGCTGAACGATGAACTGTTTCGGGCGCTGGCGGCGATCTCTTCGTCCCGCTCCGAGAACACGAAGGTCATCGACCTGTCACTGAACGGCCCGGAGGGATCCGGGCGAGAGGTTCGTGCGTCGTATGTGCACGCGACCCCGGTGTGGAAGACCAGCTACCGGATGGTGATCCCCGAGGACGGCGGTGAGCCGTACCTGCAGGGCTGGGCGATCGTCGAGAATACCTCGGATGCCGATTGGAACGATGTCCGCCTGTCGCTCGCGTCGGGCCAGCCGGTCAGTTTCGTGATGGACCTGTACGAGCCGCTTCGGGTGAATCGCCCGACCGTGCCGGTGCCGTTCGTCGCGGGGCTGGCGATGCGGGTGTACGAGGGCCGCCGGGCGGTGGCCGACAGTATGCAGGAGCTGCGTGCGCCCGCTCCGAGCGCGAGACGCGAAGGCGCAGGGGGGGGTGAGTTGGAACGGAACCGTGCCATTTCCTACGCACTGGACTCCGAGGAGGATTGGCCGGAGATATCCTTTAAGCGTCAGCAGGCCCAGGCCTCCGGCACCGAAGTCGGCGAGCAGTTCTTCTACCGCGTCGATGCCCCGGTGACGATCGCTCGGCGCACGAGCGCGATGCTCCCGATCATCTCCACCGACCTGAGCGGCGAGCGGGTGTCGATTTTCACGCCCGGCGAGGGGCGCAACCCGATGCGGGGCCTGCGCTTCGAGAACGATTCGGGCATGCCGCTGCTGCCGGGACCGATCTCGGTCTACGACGCGGGCGCGTACGCCGGCGATGCGCAGATCGCGCACACGCCCGGCGGCGCCGAGCGCCTGCTGGCCTACGCGCTCGATAGCCAGGTCGAGATCGACAGCGAGCAGAACTACACAAGTGAGGTCATGTCGTTCGCGCTCAGCTCAAGCGGTCTGGTCGAGCGGCGCGTGCGGGAGATTGTGCGCATCGAATACGCCCTGAACAACCTCGACGACAAGCGGTCGCGCACCGTGCTGATCGAGCAGCCGCGGCTGGGCGGCGGCTGGGAGTATGTCGCCGACACCAAGCCCGTGGAGCGGACCGACTCCTTCGACCGCTTCGAGGTGGAGATCGAACCAGGCAAGGAGGTCACCCTCGCGATCCGCGCTGAGCGGATCGATCGCAGCACGACCGCGGTCACCGGCATGAACCTGACCGACCTGCTCGCCTACGCGGCTCAGGGCAAGGCCAGCGACGAGGTCATCGCCGCGGTCCGCAGGGCCGGCGAGTTCCAAGCGAGCATCAATTCACTGGAACAGCAGCTCAACGCGCTGCGACGCGATGTGCAGTCCATCGAGAGCGATCAGGCCCGCATCCGGTCGAACATGGTCAGCATCGACCGCAACAGCGATCTCTACCGGCGCTACATGACGCGCCTGAACGAGCAGGAAAACGAGCTCGAATCACTTCGCGATCGCATCGCAGAGACCGAGTCTTCGTTGAACGGCGCACGGAGTGAACTGAATCAGTACCTCGAGTCGCTCTCGAAGCAGAACCGCTGATCCGCCAGAGGATCAGGGCAGCGTATCGTCGAGTTCGCCGGCTCGGACCGCATCGAGGACGAGCCGGCGGTCGGCGTCGTTGATCACGCCGTCGCAGGTCAGATCCAGCAACCGGCGCTCGGCGGTGTACAGATCCTCGACATCGACTATCCCGTCGCGGTTCTGATCGGGCGAGGAGACGGTGAGCACCTCGATCCGCGCCAGCGGGTCGCCGACCGGGACCTGCTGCCAGCTCAGCGCGGGCATGGCGATCCACGCCGCCTCGGCGAACGACAGACCGCTGATGAGCATCGAGCGCGTCAGGAACTCCATGTCCGGCACCGAGAACGAGAACGGCTCGGCGACATGCCCGATGGTGAACGATCCGCCCTTGGCGATGAAGTCGAGCACCTGGCCCTGCCCACCGCGCGGCTGGCCGTTGATGATGCTGTTGCCGTTGAAGGACTCGATGCTGAGGAACATCGCCGCGGGGTGGAACTCGTAGGTCTGGAGGTAAGTCCCGCCGCCGGGCGGGTCCTCGCCTCGCCCGTTGACATCGTGGTTCTCGCCGTAGGAGCCGAATACGATGAGCGGGCGTAGCGTGTCGTTCTGCTCGGGCCCGGTGATGAAATCGAAGGTGCGATCGAGCTGGCCGCTCCATCCCCCCTGCGTGAGAAAGCCGTTGGTGCGCACATAATCAGCGAGGGCCGGGAAGCTCGGAGGCAGACCGGATTCGTCGAGCATGTTCGAGCCGGCAGAGAACGCGTCCAGAAGCAGCTGCCCCTCGCAGCGTGTCGCCGTGAGATGCTGGGAGCGCCGGATCAGCTTCTCGATTTCGTCCACCGCGCTCGTGTCCTCGCCCGGGGCCGAGTCCAGCCGGCAGGTCAGGTACATCGATCCCGGTGTCAGCCCGGTCGCGACCCACGAGACCGGACCGCCGGGAACACTCACCTGCGTGAACTCGCGAGGCGTGCGAATCTGCGAGCGGCTGTACCCGGTGATGGGCTGGATCTGCGTGTGGTACGGGTTGTCGATGAGCCCGAAGTGACGCTGGAGCAGCGGCGATGCCCCGGAGGCCTCGAGGTCTTGCTGCAGCAGCGTCAGTTCCGATTCCACGCTCGCGAAGCTGGAGTTGAGCGATCCGCCGAACTCGTTGGCCCCATCGATGCGCGTCGGCACGCCACGCGTGGTCAGGATGACGATGATCTGCTGGGACAGGTCGGGCCCGCCGGTGTTGCCGTTGATGAATTCCCGCAGCGGGTTGCGGATGCAGTCCAGGTACTGCTGACGGGTGACGGTTCCGCCGGTGAGCGAGCACCCGGCACCGGCGATGTCGAAGCTGATCACCCCCGGGTACGCCGCGACATACAGATCGTGGACCGCGACCGAATCGGGGACATCCGAGTTGTAGACCAGCAGCACATGCTCGGGACCGAGCGAGCCGCCGGCCAACGCAGCGGGCGCGGCCAGCAGCCCCAGCGCTGCGAAGAGACCGGTTCTTCGAATTGGCGTCTGCTTCATGAGTGCTCTCATCCTCAGCATCGATCCTCTGCTCGGGCCAGCGCCCTCAGCGCTTGCGGCCAGTCCTCGCTCCTGTCATCGTGCCATCATGACTCCGACTGTGGACCATCATCCCGATTCCACGCCGTTCCGCCCCGTCTGCCGGATGCGGATCAAGGCCATACCCGGCGCCAGACGCCCCGGGTTGGGCGGGTTGATCGGTGATCGTCTCAAGGTCAAGGTGAACGCGCCCCCGGAGGATGGCAAGGCGAACGCCGCGATTTGTCGGCTGATTGCGGCGAAACTCGGTCTGAAACTCGCCCAGATCACCGTGGAAACCGGGGCTACCGACCGAGAAAAAACCCTCCGGCTGGAGGGGATTGATCGAACGGATGCCGTTCGGCTGCTTGGCTTGGAGGGCGGCGAGTAACGGATCAGGCCGGGGAAGGCAGCGCGTTGCCCAGGGACTCGTCGCCGTCGTCGGTGGCCGTGCGGCCCGGCTTGTCCTCGGAAGCGCGTCTGCCAGCGTCCTTCTTGGACTCCGCCGCGAGCAGATCGCTCACGCTCGGCTTGCCCAAGGGCTCGCCGCGCATCAGTCGGTGGACATCGTCGGCGTCGAGATTCTCATGTTTCAGCAGCGCCTCCGCGACCGCTTCGACCTTCTCCCAGTTCTCGAACAGCATGCGCTCGGCGTCCTGGTAGGCCTCCGCGGCGTAGCGACGAATTTCCTCATCGATGATCCGCGCGGTCTCGTCCGAATATTCGCGCTCGATGTAGCCGGCGGAATCCTCGCTGGGTGAATACTTCACGAAGCCGAGCTTCTCGCTCATGCCCCACTCGAGCACCATCGCCTTGGCCATCTGCGTGAGTTGCTTGATGTCCATGGAAGCGCCAGACGACACATCGTCGGTCTTGCGTTTCTCGGCGATCCGTCCGCCGCAGACGACGCGCATGGTCGCCATGATGTACTTGAGGCCGTAGCCGTACCGGTCCTTCTCGGGCAGACTGAAGGTCGCGCCCATGGATTGGCCGCGCGGGATGATCGTGACCTTGTGCAGCGGATCGGCATCGGGGAGGATCGCCTGCAGCACGGCGTGGCCGGCTTCGTGGTACGCGGTCGCGATGCGTTCCTTCTCTTCGATCACGCGGCTCTTCTGCGAGCGCCCGTAGCGGACCTTGTCGCGGGCCTCTTCGAGGTCCTCGTGCTCGATGAAATCCTTCTCCTGCAGCGTCGCGATGATCGCGCCCTCGTTCATGATCGCGGCGAGTTCAGCGCCGGAGAACATGGGCGTCGCGCGGGCGATCCGCTCCAGATTCACATTCGGCCCGAGCTTCACCTTCTTGGCGTGGACCTTCAGGATCTCGTAGCGACCCTTCACATCGGGCATCGGCACGGTCACATGCCGGTCGAAACGGCCGGGACGGGTCAACGCGGGGTCGAGCACATCGGGCCGGTTGGTCGACGCGATCACGATGACCTGATCGCTGGTTTCGAAGCCGTCCATCTCGACGAGGATGGCGTTGAGGGTCTGCTCGCGTTCGTCGTTGCCGCCCGAGGAGATCCCGCCTCCACGCCGGCGCCCGACGGCGTCGATTTCGTCGAGGAAGATGATGCAGGGAGAGCTTTCCTTGGCCTGCTTGAACAGGTCGCGCACGCGGCTGGCCCCCACGCCGACGAACATCTCCACGAAGTCCGAGCCGGAGATCGTGAAGAACGGCACATCGGCCTCACCGGCGATGGCTTTGGCCAGCAGCGTCTTGCCGCAGCCGGGCTGGCCCGAGAGCAGCACGCCGCGCGGCACGCGCCCGCCCAGACGCATGAACTTCTTGGGGTATCGCAGGAACTCGACGATCTCCTGGAGCTCTTCCTTGGCCTCGGAGATGCCCGCGACATCATCGAAGGTGATGTTGGTGGACTCCTTGGACAGGATGCGATGACGCGACTTGCCGAAGTTGCCGATCATCCCGCCGCCGCCCGACGCCGAACGCAGCCCGCGGATCAGGAAGAACCACAGCAGGATCATGATCACGAAGAAGAACAGCAGGGGGCTGAGCAGGATCCGCAGCCAGATGCTCGGGGGGCCGGCGTCCTTCCACTCGATGCCCGCCTCGTTCATGCGGCGGATGGCCTCGGAGCGCGAGGCCTCATCCGGGCTGACCACCACCCGAACGCTCTTCTCCTGAACATTGTCGATGCTGCTCTTGACCTTGGCGCTGATCGCCGAGGATTCGAGCACCACCTCCGTCAGACTGTTCTCCTGGTGGTAGGCGATCAGTTCGTTGTAGGTGATTGTTTCGGGCTTGGGACCCAGCGCGTTGAACGCGAACAGCGTCAGCAGGACCAGCGCCAGAAGCAGGAAGATCCCCGCCGGGCCTCGCGGAGGACGAGTGCCAGCCGTGGGAGCGATCTTCTCGGGCTTGCCGGGAGCACCCTTTTGAGGGGTTTTGTATTTGCCCGGTCCCCCTCGGGGAGGGGTGTCGTATTTCCCGGGGCCTCGTTGATCTGACATAGTGCTTTCCGTGCTTGTGAGCGTCGAACCCGATCAGACGGGCCGAGGATCGGTCCCGATCCTCTGTTCATTCGTCTCCGCAGCCCGATGGGTTCACCCCAGATCGGTCCGCGGCGGATATTCCCTCGATTCTAGGCAGGGAACAGCGGGTTTCTGACTGCCAGAATCACCAGTCGGTCCGCAATTCGGCAACGATGTCCCGAGCGAGTTGGTCGATGGTCGCCCGCTGGCCCGACTCGACGCGTTCCCCGGCGAGGCGATCCGGGACGAAGGATTCCGCCGCCCGGAAGTTCGACCGGGCCAGGATCACCCGGCCGTCCCGCCGATCCTTGAACTCGAAGGTCACCCCGAGGTCGTAGGCGTACTGCTCGATCAGGCCAGTCTCCGAATCGGTCCCCAGCACGCGAAGGTCCGCGCTGGTGATGCTCCCCGCGAGCTCGGTCTGGGCCCGCTCGCGATTCACAACGCGCCACGGCGTGGAACGGTGGATCTCCTTCACGATCGCTTCGGTCAGTTGGAACTCGATCCCGTGCTCGAAGGTGGGGTTGTCGAAAATCGGGACCGCAACCGTGCGGATGCTCTGGTCGTAGGCGGATGCGAACGCGTATCCGTTCGTCGGATCGCCCGCGCAGCCGGAGAGAGTCCCGACGGACAGAACGCCGACGCTCAGCGTCAACAATGAAACGCGATGAAGCGACCGCCCGTTGATCACGGCTCACCGCCTTCCTGCTCGGCGCTCTCGTCCGGAGTGCGCTCCGATTCGGATTCGGGGTCCGGCTGCGCATCGCTCTCGCCCTCGATCGGCACGGCACGCGCCGGGCCTTCGATGATGATGCCTCCCGCCGGCCGATCGTCGGCCTTCGATGGCTGGGGAATCTCCCAGCCCCGCTGTTCGAGCAGATTCCGAGCCGTCAACGCCGCCGAGGTCCGGGGGTAGGCCCCGACCAGTCGCCTCAGAGTCAGACGCGCGGCGGGGAGTTCGTCGGTCTGCAGGTAATACTCGGCCGCGACGAGCTGCTGCGCTGCCAGCGACTCGTCCAGCCGCTCGACCAGTGCGCTGTTCAGCCCGGTCTCCGCCGCGTCCGCCGGATACTCTCGCTCGTACCGCCGGATGCGGACCTGAGCATCGAGGAGGCCCGAGGCGTCGTACTGCGGCCCCTTGAACCGGGCGATATCCGAGTAAATCCGCCGACGAGCGGCGTGGCGCACATTCGGGCCGTCGGGGAAGTTCTCGATGTACAGCCCGTAGGCCTCGCTCGCCAGACCGATCTCCCGACGCTTGTAGTAAAAGTCCGCCAGCTCGATCGCCGCCCGCTCGGCGAGCTGGCTGCCGGGCATCCGTTCCTGCACCCGGATGAACAGCTCGATGGCGATATCGCTCGCGTCGAACGCACGGATGCCCCAGCCGCGACGCTTCAGGCCGTCGGCGTAGCGCAGCGCGATCGCCAGCTCGCGCTCGACCGCTCGCTCGAATTCATCAGATCCCGGGTATTCGCGGAGCAGCTCTTCATAGTCGTAGAGCGCTCGGAACTCCTCGTCGGAGGCAACCAGCGCATCCCCGCGCGCGAGCAGCGCGGCGGGCATCAAGGGGTCACGGGAATCGGGGCGAGACTCGATCCATTCGGTGAGCATCCGCCGGGCCCGCCCCGCGTTACCTTCCAGTATCAGCCGCCGTGCCTCCGCGATGGTCCACTCGCTCGAGCCCTCGATCGGGGCATCCTCGAGTTGCCAGTCGCGGTTGGCCAACTCTGGATCTCGCCCCGGTTCGAGTCGATAGGTTCGGGATTGCGCTTCGGCGGTCGGGGCCGCGCCCAGCACCAGCACGCAGATCATCGCGCTGAACCCGGCTTTTCCCAAGACAATCGGCAGACTTCGCTTGAGCATGCCCGATACGATACGCGGAGCAGTGAGGCCTTGCCCACTGCGGGACGGACCGATCCTCAAAGCCGGTGACGCATGAAGCTCGTCGTGGTGTTCAATCCCAGCTCGGGGCGAGGCCGTGGCCCCGCGTACGCCCGCACCCTGGACCACGCGCTCGGTGATCGCGGCGATGGGCACGAAATCGAGCTGGTCGAGGTCGGAGCCGCGGCGGTCCGCCGGGATCTGGTCGCGGTGCTTGAAGGGCGCGCTGAACAGGGGCAGGAGCCCCGAAAGCGAACCCCTGCCGACGGGCTGATCGTCATCGGCGGTGACGGCACCGTGCATTCCTGCGCCGCCGCTGCCGCCAGGACCGGAACTCCGCTCTATCACTTCCCTACCGGCACGGAGAACCTGTTCGCCCGCGAATTCGGGATGGACCGCCGACTGGAGACCGTTCGCGCTGCGATCGAGAACCTCAAGCGTCACGAGCTCGCCGGGCGCCCGATGCCGAGGGTCGACCTTGCCCGCTGCAACGGGCGCACATTCCTGCTCATGGCCTCGGTCGGCATCGACGCGAACATCGTTCATCGGTTGTGCCGCAATCGGGTCGGGCGCATCACACACCTGAGTTACGCCCCGCACATCCTCGCCGAGCTGGTCCGGCCCTGGAGCCGACCCCTCACGATCACGGTGGACGGCGTGCGGATCGTGGACCGGCAGCGAGGCATGGTCGTCGTGGCGAACTCCCGGCAATACGCCATGCGCATGGACCCCGCACGGCGCGCGGACATGGCCGATGGCAAGCTCGATGTGGTGTTTTTCCCGGCATCGCACTGGACGCTGCTCGCCCTCTGGCTGCTCCGGGCCCGCATGGGAAGGCATCTGATTTCGAAGAAGCTGGTCTATCGAACCGGCCAGACCATCCGCATCGAATCGCACGGCGGCGAGATGGTCTACCAGCTCGACGGAGAGGCCCCCGCCGCGAGCGCGAAGGAAGCCGCTGACCAGCCGGCGACCACACCGCTCATGCTGAGCGTCGAGCCGGAGGTCGTGCCGATCATGGTGCCGCACCACATCGCCCTGCCCTCCAGCAGCGGCACCGTGCGCACCGACACCGCGAGTGCGGCGTTGGCCTGATGTTCACACCGTCATCGTTGCTCAGCGGCCGCCGCGCTTGGGCTTGCTCTGAGGTGGCGGGGCCGGCTCGGTTTCTTCGTCGGAACGGCGCGTGCGGAACTCGCCGCTGTCCCCGGCCCCGGGCTCGTTGTTGACGCGGCCGAAGATCAGCCGCCCGGCGCTGGTCTGCATCGTCGAGGTCACGATGAGCTGCACTTCGCGCCCGATGAAGTCCGCGCCGTTTTCGGCGACGATCATCGTGCCGTCTTCGAGGTAGCCCACACCCTGTCCCTGCTGCTCGCCGGGCTTGATCAGGTGGACCGACAGCGGCTCGCCGGGGATCACGCTCGGCTTGAGGGCGTTGGCGAGGTCGTGGATGTTCATCGAGGCGACGCCCTGGATGCTGGCGACGCGCACCAGCCCGGCGTCCGTGGTCATGATCGAGCCGGGCATGAGCTTGCCCAGCTCGACGAGCATCTGGTCCACATCCTTGCCCGGCACGATGGTCGCATCGATGGTGATGTCCATCCGCGGGTTCTTCTGGAGCTTGCCGAGGATGTCCAGACCCCGGCGCCCCCGCGCCCGCTTGAGTTTGTCGCCCGAGTCGCTCAGGGTCTGGAGCTCGTCGATCACAAAGCGCGGGACCACCAGCGGCACCTGGAGCAGCCCGACCTCGGAGATATCGAGGATCCGCCCGTCGATGAGGGCCGAGGTGTCGAGGATGAAGGGCTTGGTGCCCCGGATCTGCTTGGCGAACTCCACATAGGGGATGACCAGGCGGAAGTCGTCCTGCGTCTGGAGGATGGTCGAGGCCCCGAGGTACGACAGACCGAGGCCGAGGATGACCTTCACCAGCAGCGAAACCCGCGCCACGAACGCCTGCTGCTCGGAGGGGGTTCCCGAGTCCAGATAGAAGACATTGACGAAGAAATCGATCAGCAGGCCGAGGAGGATGGTCAGGATCAGCCCCGCAAAGGCCCCGAAGAGGATCGCCGAGACCGCGCTGAGTTTCTTGCGGTTGGTCAGGATGTCCAGCCCGGTGACGATGAAAAAGAAGATCGCCGTGCCGCCCGCCAGCAGCCACCAGTAGTTGCTGAGCTGGATACCCGAACTGGTTTCGGTGGACTCGGAGACGATGCCCAGCGCGACCACCACGCTGAGCAGGATCACGAAGACGATGCGCAGGTACCCGATCAGGCGGTCGCGCTGCATCTCCTCACGGTCTCGCTCGCGGTTCATCGTTACCGGGCGTTCGCTGTCCATCGATCCTCATTTCCAGCGGGCAAGCCGATTTCCGGCCTCGCCCGGACTATCACGAGCAGGTGTACAGAGTCTATCGGCAGATGATGCGGCAATGGGTTTCCCCACCGCAGATCACCTACGAACCCACGCTCGCTGGAGGTTCGATACAATCTCCCGTCCGCGAGTTCGCTCGCATCGGTTGGCGGCCGGGCCCGTTGCACGGGTGGCTCGTGAATCGGGTCAGGCCTTGATCGGAGCAGCCCTAAGCGGAAGCTGCCCGGTGCCGGCGGTGTCCTGGTCGCCAACCGAGTCGAGCGGCTCGCGTTTTTTCGTTTTTGCCGGGATTGCCCATGGATCGCGTCATCGCCATCGACTGGTCGGGCGCTCTGGCCCGCGACGGGCGGGGCGGCATCGCGCTGGCCGAGGTCGCGGGCGGGTCTCTGACGCGCCTCGACACCGACCTCTCCCGGACCGAGGCGGTGGATCACCTCATCGCGCTCGATTCCGATGACCGGGTCCTCGCAGGGATGGATTTCGCCTTCTCCTTCCCATCTTGGTACCTGCACAAGCACGGCTACCGGCGGACGGTGGACTTCTGGCGGGATCTTTCCGGCAAGGGCGATTCCGGGGCAGAATCCATTCTGGCCCGCTGCGAACCCCCGTTCTGGGGCCGTCCGGGCAAACTCCGGCCGCACGGGCCGGAAGCAGACTGCCGCCGGACCACGCTTCAGCATCGCGCCAAACCGGTCTTTCAGATCGGCGGAGCTGGTTCGGTGGGGACCGGATCGCTCCGGGGTATGCCCCATCTGCTGCGCCTGCGGGACGGTGGCTGGTCGATCTTCCCGTTCGACGACCCCGGCCAACGCACCGCCGTGGAGATCTATACGAGCATTCTCTACCGCTATGCCGGGATTGAATCGGTCCGCAAGTCCGATCCCGACAGCCGCGCTCGCGCACTCGCGCAGATCCGGGGATGCAAAGTCCCCAAAGCGGCCGAGCGCGAAGCCGCGGCCAACGAGCACGCCTTCGATGCGCTGACCGCGGTGATCGGGCTGTGGAACTGGACCCGCTCAGAGGCGTTCGCATTCCCCGCTCCCGACCCGACCGATCGGCTGGAAGGGATGATCTTTCCCCCGACTTGAACGAACCGTCCGCTCAGCGGCGGATCGCTCGGGGCTTCTCGCTACACTCTAGCCATGGCCTACACCGCCCTTGCCCGCAGGTACCGTTCGCAGGATTTCGATGAGGTCGTCGGGCAGGAAGCCATTGCGCGGACGCTGAAGAACGCGATCGAGCAGGATCGGGTCGGCCATGCCTACTTGTTTGTAGGAACCAGGGGCGTCGGCAAGACCTCGATGGCCCGGATCTTCGCCAAGGCCCTGAACGGGGGGAGTGACGAGGTCAACCAGGCCATCATGGAAGGGCGCGATACCGATGTCATCGAGATCGACGCCGCGTCAAACCGCAAAGTCGAGGACGCACGCGAACTGATTGCCAACAGCGTCTACCGCCCCCTTCGCGGCAAGTACAAGATCTACATCATCGACGAAGTCCACATGCTCACCAAGGACGCCTTCAACACCCTGCTGAAGGTGATGGAGGAGCCGCCGGACCATGTGAAGTTCATCCTCGCGACGACCGAGCCCCACAAGGTGCTTCCGACGATCCAGTCGCGCTGCCAGCGGTTCGACTTCCGCAACATCCCGACGGCCGAGATCGCCAGGCACCTCGGCGAGGTCGTGTCGCAGGAATCGCTCAAGGCCGAGCCGGATGTCCTCATGGAGATCGCCCGGCTCGCCAGCGGCTCGATGCGCGATGGGCTCTCGCTGCTCGACCGGCTCATCGCGGCGGTCCCCGAGGGTGAAACCCTCGACAGCGCGGTGCTGGAGCAGGTGCTCGGCCTGCCCGAGCGGACACTCATCGCCGACCTCATCGGGGCCGTCGCCGACGGCGACCCGGCCAAGGCGCTCGAGCGCACCGCCACGCTGCTCGAAAAGGGCACCGATCAGGACCAGATGCTCGATTCGCTGATCCACCACCTGCGCAACCTCATGCTGATCGCCGCCTGTGGCAAAGACAGCCCGCTGGTCGAACTCTCGGGCGAGGCGCGCGAATCGGCGGCGAAGCTGGCCGAGCGTTTCGACGCCGCCGGGCTTGTCCACCTGATCGCGCTGGTCGAGTCGGTGAAGCGCAACGCCCGCAACAGCTCGACCGCACGGGCGCTGGTCGACGCGATGGTCGTTCGGATGGCGATGTCCGAGCAGCTCGCCGATGTCGGGCGGCTGCTCGCCGGTGGGGGCGTCCCGGCAAAAAAACGCTGAGGGCGGGAGCCGAGGCCGCCCGGCCCCGGACCGACCCGCCCAGAACCGACCCGCACGAACCCGCGCCCCAGCGCATTTCCGCACCGGCACCGAGTTCCCCGGCCCCCGAGCCCAAGCCCGCCCCGCAGCCGAGCGCGAAACCCGCGCCGGTCAAGCTCGACGGCCCGGAACTCTGGCGCCGGATGGGCATCGAGGCCGAGGTCTCGCCCTCGCTCGCCGCGGTCATGGAGCACCTTTCGGTCGGCTCGTTCGACGGTTCCGAGTGCGCGGTCGTGCTGACCGACCCGACCAAGGAATTCGGCGCGAAGTCCAAGCTCGAGGCCATGTCCCGCCTCGCCGAGCAGATCACCGGCTCGCCCGTCCGGTTCTCGCTTTCGGTGAAGGCCGGCGAGGCGGCGGCGCAGGACGAGAGCGTCAGCCGGCACGCCGCGGCGAACCATCCGCTGGTCCGGCAGGCGCAGGAACTCTTCGACGCGCGTATCGTCAGCATCGAACCCGACACGGGCGACTGAGCCCGGCGTTCCCTACACCCCGAGATTCACCACAGGACGGATATGTTCGAGAACATGAAAGCCATGGGGGCCATCGCCGGCCTCATGAAGAACAAAGAGCGCCTCAAGGAAATGGGCGAGGAGTTCCGCGCCAAGCTGGCGCGGATGTCCGCCGAGGGCTCGGCCGGGGGCGGCGCGGTGCGTGTCACGGTGTCCGGCCAGCTGCGCGTGCAGAAGGTCTTCCTCGATCCGGCCGTGGTCGCCGGACTGCAGACCGAGGGCTCGGGCGGCAAGGCGATGGTCGAATCGCTCATTCAGGACGCAACCAACGAGGCCATGAGCCGCATGCAGGTCATGGTCGGCGAGGAGGCCCGCAAGATGGCCGAGGAACTCGGCCTGCCGGACATGCCCGGACTCCAGAACCTCATCGGCGGCGGGGCGTGAGCCCGTCCCAAGCGGAGCGATCATGAGCAAACCCGGTCCATCCCGAGGCCCGGCTTCCGGCACCACCGGCTACCCCGAGTCCGTGGACCGGCTGCTGTCGGAGTTCGCCAAGCTGCCGGGCATCGGGCGGCGCAGCGCCGAGCGGCTGGCGTTCTTCATCCTCAAGCAGGAACGCGAGGAGGCGATGAAGCTCGCCAAGGCCATCCACGATGTGAAGACCAAGGTCCGCTACTGCCCCATCAGCTTCAACTTCGCCGACGCCGACACCGAGGGCGGCGTGTGCCCGATCAACCTCGACCCCCGGCGCGATCGCTCGCTGGTGCTGGTGGTCGAGCAGCCGCGGGATCTGATCGCCATCGAGGGCACGGGCATGTTCCGGGGGATTTACCATGTCCTCTTGGGCCGGATCTCGCCGCTGGACGGCGTCGGCCCGGACGACCTGACCATCCCGCAGTTGCTCGAGCGGGTGGACGACCCCTCGAAGAACGCCGGGGGCGAGAAGATCACGGAAGTGGTTCTGG
Source organism: uncultured bacterium (assembly GCA_965652425.1). Taxonomy (GTDB): domain Bacteria; phylum Planctomycetota; class Phycisphaerae; order Phycisphaerales; family UBA1924; genus JANSXG01. Next base: position 31,059 of record CBFGVX010000002.1, read on the forward strand.
CGCTGAACCCGACGCTGGAGGGCGACGGCACGGGGCTGTACCTCGCCGAAGAGCTGCAGAAGCGGGGGGTCAAGGTCAGCCGGCTGGCCCGGGGCCTGCCGTCCGGCTCGCAACTGGAGTACGCCTCGAAGGCCGTGCTGGCCGACGCGATCGCCGGTCGCCAGGCGATGCAGTAGGTCATCTGTGCCGGAAAGTGACGGCGCAGCCATCGCGCCCGGCGGTTTTCCAGCAAGTTCCGTGCCGCTCTGAGCCGATAGTCGGGTACTGTCTGTTTGTGCCCAGCGGGTGGGTGTTTCGGCGCGGAGTGCGTCGTCCCCGATGGGCCATTTCGGCGGAGCCGAGAGCCAGCCATGCGCTTCGACACCTCCCAGCACATGAAGCTCGGCCAGCAGATGAAGCTGGCGCCGCGCATGATCCAGTCCATGGAGATCCTCCAGATGTCCATGCAGGCGCTGGAGGAGCGCATCGAGCAGGAGCTGGAGTCCAATGTCACCCTCGAGACCTTCGAGGCGGGCGTGGATCGCGAATCCATCGAGAAAGAGCGCGCCCAGGCCGAGCGCGATGACACCGAGCGCGAACGCGAACTCAATGTCGACGGCGACTCCAACAACGCCGACGACTTCGAACGGCTGGACGCCATGGAGTCCAGTTACGCCGAGGCCTTCGACAACCAGTACGAGGCCTCCTCGTTCACCCGCTCCAGCGACTACGAGCCCGGCACCTACTCCAGGGCCCGCATGGCCGGCGAGCGCGATGCCAAGATGGACGCGATGGCCAACACCGAGGCCCGCCCCGTCTCGCTGACCGACCAGCTCCTGGAACAGTGGGCCTTCGCCGAGGTCGATGAGGATGTCGCCGAGGCCGGGAAGGTGCTCATCGGCGCGATCGACGACGACGGCTACATCCGCCAGGACCTCGCCGAGATCGCCGACACCGGGCCGCGCGATCCGTCCGGCAAGCCGCTGTTCACCGAGGAAGCCCTCGCCCGCGCCCTCGAATACCTCCAGCAGGAGCTCGACCCCGCCGGGCTCGGCGCCCGCGACACGCGCGAGTGCCTGCTGCTCCAGCTCGACGCCATGGAGCGAGGCAGCTCCCTCTCCGGCCAACGCGGCGACCTCTCCGACGAGGACATCGAGCGCATGCGCACGCTCATCGCCGACCACCTCGACGACCTCGTGCACAACCGCATCCCACAGGTCGCCAAGCGCAGCGGCCTGACGATCGACGAGATCAAGGGCGCGATCGAGCACATGCGCCGGCTGGTCATCAACCCCGGGCGCTCGCTCGTCGAGGAGAGCTCGCCCTCGATCGTGCCCGACGCCATCGTCGAGTACGACGACGACTCGGACACCTACATCAGTTACCTCACCGAGGGCCGCCTGCCGAACCTGCGCCTCAACCGCGAGTACGCGATGATGGCCAAGGACCGCCAGCTCCCCAAGACCGACCGCGAGTTCATCCGCACGAACCTCTCGAACGCGCAGTGGCTCATCGACGCCATCAACCAGCGCCAGAACACGCTGCTGCGCGTCATCAAGGCCGTGGTCGCCGCGCAGCGGGACTTCTTCGACATGGGCCCCCAGGCCCTCAAGCCGCTGCCGATGACGCAGGTGGCCGACCAGCTCGGCATCCATGTCGCGACCGTGTCCCGCGCGGTCGCGGGCAAGCACCTCCAGACGCCCCGCGGCATCTTCGCGCTCCGCAAGTTCTTCACCGGCGGCACGCAGACCGACGAGGGCGAGGATGTCTCCTGGGACGCCATCAAGGCCGCGCTGCAGGAAGTCATCGACGCCGAGGACAAGAAGAAACCGCTGTCCGACGAGGCGATCGTGAAGGCGCTCAAGGACAAGGGCATCGAGATCGCCCGGCGTACGGTGGCAAAGTATCGGGGGCAGCTGGATATCCCGCCTGCGCGGATGCGACGCGAGTTTTAAATTACACTGCCGCACGGCTAGATCGACCATGTACCTGCAATAGGACTTTTACGGACAGTGTCAGATCCGAAGAATCAGCACTATGTGCCGCAGTTTTATCTGAGGAACTTCTCCCTGAACGGGGCAAGTATTAGCGTAGTGCTCGTTCCGTCTGGAAAGCTAATTCCAGTCGCATCTATCAGCGGTCAATGCCAGCGTAAGTATATGTATGGAGACGATCAGGGCATCGAATCGATGCTTAGTAATATAGAGTCAATGACCGCGCCCGTATTTTCGAAAATTGTGAAAGCTCCAGATAACTTTTTATTCGACACTTCGGCGAAATTGACGCTTGCCGTGTTTATAGCAACACTCGGTTCTCGTACGCAGTATTCAGAGCAGCAGTTTTCTGACTTTATGGGTTGGAATGATCCTGATGTGGTAGCACGAGAAATCGGTGAATTTGGCGAAGTTATACCTTCGCCGAAAAGAGAAAACTCGATCAATCCAGCAGAACTGGTCGCCATGTCAACGATCTACTATCCAATGCTGTTGGATCTCGAATTCGCCTTGATCTGCAACGAGACAAGCGAGGAATTTGTCACAAGCGATCATCCTGTTGTCAGATACAACCAGCTGATGGAATTTGACCGAGAGGGTGGGAGTCATTCTGGCTGGGCCTGGAAAGGACTCCAGATTTTTCTTCCAATATCACATCGCATCTGCCTGTTCTTATACGATGCATCGGTCTATAAGGTGTCCGGACGCACCGGATCGATCGTTCGAACGAGCCGTCCGATGGACATACGAGAAATGAATACTTTGCAGGCATCGTCTGCGCAGAATGCGATGTACGTTCGAGATAACATAGAATGCGCGGTCGCGGCACTGGAAAGATCAAAAAATTATAGAACAGATTACACGTCTACAGCAGCACGATTTAGGCTAAACGAAGATTCCGAGCTAGTCAGGGTTTCGAAATCTGATATCAAGACAAATCTATCTCTGTCTTTCGTCTCGATTCGACGGAAGGCTATGGAGTGGCGTAGCAGCATCATTTTGGCGCGTCGACGATCGGTTGTCTACATGCGAAATCCAGAGTTTGTTGAAGAGCATGCGGAATTCACTGCATTGGTGCGAGCCGGGCGTTACGCGCCCGGTGACTTCTTCAAGTTCAAGCGAGACAGGAATGAATCACGCCCAAGGGACGACTGATTGGTAGCGTGGTGCGTAGGGTGCCGCCACCCAACCCCCTCAACCCGGTAGTCTGTAGCCATGAAGAAACTCACCTCCACCGTCGCTCTGTGCGCTGTCTGCGCGTCCGCCAGTGTCCAAACCGCCGCGGCGGAGCCGCCGTCGGACTTCATCGTCTTACCCGACATGCGTTGAGCCTCAGCGCGTCCCCGCCAGCCGCCTCGTCGTCGTGTCAAAGGTCTTGACCATGCTCGCCTTCATCGCGAGCACGATCAGCGCGTACCCTCCGCAGGCGGCCGCGCTGCCGATGATCAGACTGATCCGCGCACCCGCCAGATCGTCGGCGGCGCGGATGCTCGCGCCCATCGCGTCGACGGGGTTCAGGCACGCGTAGGCCAGCGATGGGGGGGTCCAGGCGCTCAAGAACGGGCCGACGGTCGTGATGCCCGTTCCGGCCTGCCAGCCGCACACGCCGACGATGCTCCCGATCGTGCCGACCACGGCAACGGTCGCGACGACCGAGGCGATCGTGCCGCGGCTCATCAGCGACCACTGCAACCCGATGATGATCGTGAACGCGATGAACGCCACCGTGACCACCGGCAGCACCAGCGCGATCTCGGGGATCACGACCGGGGCGTTCACGGTCGCGGCACCGCGCGTCGCGCTCGAGACGATCGTCCCGGCGACGGTCACGCCGTCGGTCCGACCGAAGCCGTCGAAGAGCACATACAGCCCGGCGATCGCCATCGTCCCGGCCGGCACCGCGATCAGCGGCGCGAGGTAGCTGATCAGCCCGCGCAGCTTGCCGTTGAGGTAGTAGGCCTGGCTCAGCGGCGTGGTCAGCAGCAGATCGAGCGTGCCGTCCTCGCGCTCGCGGCTGATCGCCGTCGCGCTCATGTTGATCGCGATCAGGACCACCACCGCGAACTCGGTCAGGAAGGTCGCCTGCAGCGCGAAGCGGTAGCCGTCGTGGTCCAGCCCGGCCCGGTGGTACACGACCGTCAGCCCGATCCCCCAGATCGCCCCGGCGAGGATGAACCCCCAGCGGGCGAGCAGCTTGGGCAGCGTGTTCGCCCGTGCCGCGGCTTCGCGCCAGGCGACGGGGTTGTTCCAGACCTCGCGGGCCGGGCGGGTGTCGGCATCGCGCGCGCCGAGACCGAACATCTTGCGGTACCACGGCACGCCCTGCGAAGCGCCGACCTGTCGCAGGGTGAGCGAACTGATCAGGCACATCGCCAGACTCAGCCCGATGCTCAGCCAGCACCACACCAGAACCGGACTGCCGTACCACCAGCGCGAGAACGCCCCCATGTCGGCGAGTTGCACGGCATCAGGACGCGGGTACGACGACGGCTGGAGCAGCGCCTGCAGCGACAGGAACGGGTTCAGCGGTGTGAGCACCGTCACGCCGCCGGGCCCGGCCGGTGAGCCGGCCCGCAGCGCGAGGTCGATCGCCCAGGTCACGCCGATGTAACTGACCACCGCGGCGTAGAAGGTGAACACCGCGCGCCGCCCGGCCAGCCGGTTGACCGCCAGCGCGATCGCGGTTGCCCCGACCAGCAGCGCCGCCGCGGCGGACACGATGTAACTCAGGAACACCGTGCGCCCCGGAACGCCGCCGAAGTACTGGGTGATCGCGAACAGGGGCAGCGAGCACAGCAGCAGGGCGAGCACAAAGAACAGGCGCCCGAACAGATTGCCCAGCACGATCTGGGGGGTGTTCAGGGGGGTGGTGAGCAGGACATCCCAGTTCTTGGGGTTGCTCTCCTGGGCGATGGCCCCGGCCATGAAGACGGGGGTGAGGATGCAGATGAGCCCCAGTTGGAGGTAGGCAACCCACTGGAACGCCGAGGCCCCGGCCGCCGCGAGGTCGCGGTAGTTCTGGACCGCGGCGTTGGACTGCATCAGCAGGATCAGCAGGACGACGATCAGGACACCGAGGTAGGCCGAGCGGATATAGAGATGGCGCAGCCGGCGGGACCCGCTCTGGACCAGGCGGACGCAGATCGGGTTCAGGGGAAGCAGGGTGAGGAGCCAGCGGCCGGTGTTCTGCACGGTGGGCATGCTAGCCCGCGGCGTCGATCCGGTCATCTCGTTGACGCGTGTGCGGGGAATACCGGCTCCGGTGGGGCACCGGATGTGATAAGATCGAGTGAGAACTCGTAAGCCCCCGGCTCGCGAGGGAATTCATTCTGATCTGGCGTGCCCGCCGCTCGACCTGAACCGTCGGCGGGCTCACGAAACCCGACCGGGCATTCCTGCCACCCCTCGTTCAGGGCCAACTTTGCTCCCCGCGGCCAGCCGCGATACCTGCGTACGAACCGAATCTTCTGTTTCCCCATTGAGGACCCTGCGAAACGAATGGCACCACGCCTCCCGCACAGCCAAGCCGATCTCCGCCGATCTTCGCGCACGCAACGGTGCTGTGCGCCGAGCGGAATCGATGGCTCAACTCGGGCGGTTTCGCGGCGTTGCAAGGCGGATTGATCCCGGCACAGCGCAGGACTTGGCAGATCAGAACCGATTCCTTCACGAGCTGATTTGTTCAGCGGTGATGGCTTTTGCCACGCCCAGTGAAGGACTCCGTGATGATCTCTGATCATGCCTCAATACAACTCGTCGCGCAGGCCCAATCGTCCGGCGGCTGGACCCTCGCGCTCGCCGTCGGCGCGGTGGCGCTGCTGATCGGTATCGGCATCGGCATCCTGACCATCAAGCTCATCACCGGGCAGACCATCGCCAAGGCCAAGCTCGAAGCCGAGCGTGTGCGTGAACTCGCCGAGACCGAGGCCCGCACCGTCGCCCGGCAGATCGAGGTCGATGCCCAGGAGAAGATGCTCGCCGAGAAGGAGGCCATCGACGCCGAGATCAAGCGCGAGCGCGCTGAGCTCAAGGAAGAAGAGCGCCGGCTGGCCAAGCGAGAGGACCAGCAGGAGCAGCGACGCGAGAAGCTCGACAGCCGCGAGGCCCAGCTCGACCAACGCCACCAGAAACTCGAGTCCCGCGAAGCGAAGTTCAGCGCCCGCGAGGAGGCCCTCGAGTCGCTGATCGAGAAGAAGAAGAACGAGCTGCTGCGGATCACCGAATTGAGCGAAGAGGAGGCCCGCAAGGAGCTGCTGTCGGTCATCGAGGAAGACTGCGTCGACGAGGCCGCCCGCCTGACCCGGCAGACGCTCGAACGGGCCGAGGACGAGGCCAAGGACAAGGCCCGCGAGATCATCGTGAACGCCATCCAGCGCTACGCCGGCGAGCATGTCGCCGAGCAGACCGTCCGGAGCATCCAGATCCCCTCCGACGACCTCAAGGGGCGGATCATCGGTCGCGAGGGCCGCAACATCCGCCAGATCGAGAAGTCCACCGGCGTGGACCTGATCGTCGACGACACGCCCGGCGTGATCGTGGTGTCGTGCTTCGACAAGGTTCGTCAGGCGATCGCCGCCGAGGCGCTGGAGAAGCTCATCGCCGACGGGCGCATCCACCCGACAAAGATCGAGGAGGTCGTCGAGGCCACCAAGAAGGACTTCGACGAGCGCATCCGCAAGCACGGCAAAGAGGCCGTCATGGAGTGCAACCTCAAGGGCGTGCACCCCAAGATCGTCGAGACCATGGGCCGCCTTGAGTACCGCACCTCCTACGGCCAGAATGTGCTCAAGCACTCGCTCGAAGTCGCCTTCATCAGCCAGCTCATCGCCGACCAACTCGGCCTCGACGGCAACCTCGCCCGACGCTGCGGCTTCCTGCACGACATCGGCAAGGCCATGGACCACGAGATGGAGGGTGGGCACCCGAAGATCGGAATGGACTTCGCCCGGCAGTACGGCGAGACCGATCCGGTCCTCAATGTCATCGGGGGCCACCACGGCGACATCCCCGCGACCACCATCTACACGCCGATCGTCATGGCCGCCGACGCCCTGTCGGGTGCCCGCCCCGGTGCCCGGCGCGAGTCGCTCGAGCTCTACATCAAGCGGCTCGAACAGCTCCAAGACATTGCCCTGCAGCACGAGGGCGTCACCGAGGCGTTCGCGATCCAGGCCGGCCGCGAGGTCCGCGTCATGGTCGATGCGCGCCGCATCAATGACGACAAGGCCTTCTACATCGCCCGCAAGATCGCCGACCAGGTTTCGGCCGAGATGACCTTCCCGGGCGAGATCAAGGTCAATGTGCTGCGTGAAACCCGCGCGATCGAAATCGCCCGATAGCGCTCCTACCCTGCTGAAGACACCTGATTACGAACACTCGGAGGAGGATCGACCCATGACCCGCACCATCACCATTCTCACGAGCGCCATTCTTGCTGCGACTCTGCTCGGCGGCTGCTCGGCCAGCGAGCGCTTCGTCGGCACCTGGAAGTCCGGGCAGGATGTGAAGCCCGAGCGTGAGTTCGACTTCGGCGCGGTCACCTTCGCCCCCGACAACACCTACACCGCCCAGATGCTCTACGGCGGCGAGACCGTCGCCGAGACCGGCCACTGGAATGTCCGCTTCGGCGGGCTGAACATCGACGACACCCGGCGCTACATCTACCGCTTCGAGGGTGACGACCGCGTCTACCTGCGCGATCGCGAGACCGATGTCGAACTGGAACTCCAGCGGTTCAAGTGAACTCGTCGGGCGCCGATCCGTCGGCTAGCATCGTGGCTCATCCTTGACCCCTCAGCCGGAGCCATGCCCCGATGAAAGCCGAAAAGCTGCTCGCCGAACTCAACCGCCTGCGCCAGGACCTCGAGAAGGATCCCTCCGATCTCGAATGGGTCACGCTGCATCATGTGTTCTGCTTCGTGTCCTACAAGATCGGTGATTTCCAGAAGTACATCGATGAGGAGGCCTCCAAGGGGGCGTTCGATGACCTTGACGACTGACCCATCCCCTGCTCGGGCGGCTCCGCGGCGGATTTTCAGAAAAACTGATTGATTTTCGCCCGATCCCTCCGATACTTGGTCTATCGGAGCAGCGCGGCCGTCCGGGCCCGAGGAGAACCCTCTGGCAGGGGGCGAGCGAGTTCCGACGAGCATGGCGGTTCACGCCCATGCGCGATGAGCCCGGCCCGACGGGGCCGGGAGGATCCAGCCGAGCCGTTCGCCCGCCACTCGTAACAGGTCACCGGGCGACGATCGGGACACGCTTAGCGAAGGAGGTGATCCAGTGAACAATCTTTGTGACGCAACGAGGTGGCTGCGCGGCTGACGCAGTGCGACGGTGCTGCGATCACGCGCAGCCCGCTAGCGGCTACCTAGAACCTTGATAGCCAACCGCCCCGCCGTGGCATCCTCGGCGGGGCGATTTATGTTTTGAGGCCATGTGTCGTGGAGAGTTAAGACCGCTCGTCGGTCGGCGCACCGAGCTGGTCAAGCAGCAGCGAGGCGATGTGCACGAAGGCACTCGCTCGCTGACACTTGAATTCTCTATCGATGCTTCGAGCTGTGAGGATGGCAGTGTTCAAGTCGTTTAGTTTCATGTACTTCAAACTGATGTAGCAGAGATTTTCGGCCCGCGACTCACCATCATCGAGTTCAGATGTCAGTTGCAGCATCTCTGCCACATGCCTTTGGGCAGTCTCGTGCTTCTGGTGCGAAAGCACGGCTTCAGTGATCTTTGCTAACGCGTAGATGCGACACTCGCCGGTTAGCTCATCAGCAATTGATTGCGCGAGTTCCGTGAAACCAGCGTGGGCTGCACTGTCAACGACCTCACACGGCAGCCAGAATTCTTCATTACCCGCGTCGGCAGCCCAAGCGAATGCAGCGGCCGCTTCAAACACTGAACGGCCTTTGTCACGGTCCCCGAGTTTAAGGTACGCCTCCGCGATGGCGATGCACTGATACGGCTTGCCGCTAGGGTCCGGACTGGCGTCCACTACCTGCTCGGCCAGGGCCAGTGTTGCATGTGCGTCGTCTGGTCTTCCGATGTCCGTGAAGTCAGGAGCAAGGTCGGCGAGAAATTTGGCCCGATAGTAGAGCGACGATAGCTCCATGAGCGAGTCCCTTGCCGCCAAGAGCGCCTGCTTCGCGTCGGAGCCCATGGCTCGCCCGTGCATACTCTTTGCAAGGGATCTGAGACCCGCGGCTCGACCATCTGGGTCCAGTACCTGCGCGTAAAGACTTGCGCATTCCAGCAGAATTGTCGCGGCGATTTCGCGCGATTCGTGTGCATCCGCGATGCCATGCAAAGCGCTCGCTCGCAACGGCAACTCAGGAATAGACTTGGCAAGCTCAATTGCATCACGGAATCTGCCTGCGGTAGCCAACCAGTGAGCGATGTTCTGCATCTGTACCCATCGGTACCCTGGTAAGTGGTCTAGCAAGTCTGACACGATCTGCTCCGCTGCGCTTGAACCAGAAAGCCGGAGTTGACATTCAACCAGTTCTGTCATCCAAGATGGCCCGCACAGCGCTGCAGGGTCGATAGCCTCGCGGGCAATAGTCTCGGTTTCCGAAAGCAGGTCGCGGGCAGCACTGGACTCTCCCCAAGCCATGAGGATGTCCGAGAGCACTACAAGTTGCGATATGCCCGAGTCTTTGCACTCGTTCATTCGCGCTGACGCGATTGCCTCTTCGGTCGTGTTCAATGCATCGGAGTGCTTGCCGAACTTCCACTGACAGATTGCGATCGACATGAGCAAGTGAGTCCGGATGTAGTGATCGGACCAGCGGTCAACGAGTCGCCTCGCCGACGCGAAGTCGCCAAGCCGCGCGTAGCAAACGGCGACTACCTCTTCAGTGTGATGCGGTTGTTCTTCGGCGGGCACGGCATCCAGCATCGCCTCCGCCTCCTCCAGCAATTCACGCACCGTAGCACGCAACCGCTCCCTCTCGGCATCGCTCAGCGTGTGCCCACTCAACCGACCTTCTCCGCCAACTTCTCCAGCCGCTCCACCGCCGCGTCGATGGTTTTCTGCGTCTTGCAGAACGCAAACCGCAGCAGGTGCTCGCCGCGCTGTTTGTGATCGTAGAACGCCGTCGGCGGGATCGTCGCGACGCCGGCGTGCTCGATCAGGTGGTGGCAGACCTCAACATCGGTGGTGAGCCCCAGCGGCTCGGATACGCCGCGATGGTCGGCGAGGATGAAGTACCCGCCCGCCGGCCGGTTGACCTTGAAACCCAGCCGCTCCAGCGCATCGGCCAGCGCATCGCGTCGCTGCGCGAAGGTTCTGGTCAGCTCTTCGTAGTACGAATCCGGCGCGCCCAGCGCTTCGGCCGCGGCGTGCTGCATCGGCGTGTTCACGGCATACGTCAGGTACTGATGAGCCGCACGCACTCCCTTTGTCAGCTCCGGCGACGCGATCGCCCAGCCGATCTTCCAGCCGGTCAAGCTGAAGGTCTTGCCCAGCGAGTTCAGCGTGATCGTGCGCTCGGCCATGCCCGGCAGCGAGGCGATCGACACATGCTCGGCATCGGTGTTGTGCGCATCGCGGTACACCAGCCGGTCGTACACTTCATCGGAGATGCACAGCAGGTCGTGCTCGCGGCAAACGCTTGCGATCTGTTCCAGTTCGGCGCGGCTGAACACCTTGCCCGTCGGGTTGTGGGGGGTGTTGAGGATGATCGCGCGGGTCTTCGGTGTGACCGCCGCGCGCAGTTCGGCGTCGTCAAAGGCGAACGACCCGCCTTTGTCGTGCAGCGTCACGAACACCGGCTTCGCGCCCGCCATCGCCAGCGAGGCCGGGTACGAGTCGTAGTAGGGCTCAAAAACGATCACCTCATCGCCGGGGTTGAGCAGGCCGAGCGTTGTCGCGGGGATCGCCTCGGTGCAGCCCGCCGTGACCGTGATCTGCGTCAGTGGGTCGACGGACTGGCCGGTGTCCCGCTGCCAGCGGGCGGCGATCGCCTTCGTGAACTCCGGCACGCCGCCCATCGGGGCGTACTGGTTCGGCTTCTCGTCGATCGCCCGCTTCGCCGCGAGCTTGATGAACTCCGGCCCGTCGAAATCCGGGAAGCCCTGGCCGAGATTCACCGCCTTCGCCGCGATCGCGCGGCTGGTGATCTCGGCGAAAATGGTGGTCCCGAAGGGCTTGAAGCGGTCGGCGACGGTCATAGGCGGGCTTTCAACAGGGGCGGAGCGGCACTGTGTGAGCATAGCGGCGGATTCGATTCTGTCGCCTGCGAAACGGCCCGGAACGGGCTAGACTGATGATCCCGAAAGGGTGTTTGTCATCACTAACTTGGCCTGCGGGCCGTTTTCTCGACTCAACCGGCGGCTCAGCCGCGGAGGATGAACGACCATGCGTCGCGCGAAGATCTCGATCATCGGTGCTGGAAATGTCGGAGCCACCTGCGCCCACTGGGCGGCTCAGAAGGAACTCGGCGACATCGTGCTGCTGGACATCCCCGACAAGGAGGGTGTGGCCAAGGGCAAGATGATCGACCTCGGCTGCTGCGCCCCGATCGAGGGCTTCGACGGCAACCTCGTCGGCACCTCCGATTACAAGGACATCGCCGGTTCGGATGTGGTCGTCATCACCGCGGGCCTGCCCCGCAAGCCGGGCATGAGCCGCGACGACCTGATCGAGACCAATGTCAAGATCGTCAAGAGCGTGTCCGAGCAGATCAAGCAGCACGCGCCCGACTCGATCGTGATCGTGGTCTCCAACCCGCTCGACGCGATGGTGTATACGGCGTGGAAGGCCACCGGATTCCCGACCAACCGCATCATGGGCCAGGCCGGCGCGCTCGACTGCGCCCGCTACCGCGCGTTCATCGCGTGGGAACTCGGCGTGAGCGTCGAGGATGTGCAGGCCCTGCTGCTCGGCGGCCACGGCGACGACATGGTCCCCCTGCCCCGCCTCACCTCGGTCCACGGCATCCCCGTCACCGACCTGCTGCCCGAAGACAAGATCACCGCCTGCGTCGAGCGCGCGAAGGTCGGTGGCGGCGAGATCGTCAAGCTCATGGGCACCAGCGCCTACTACGCCCCGGCCTCGGGCACCATCCAGATGGTCGAGGCCATCGTCAAGGACAAGAAGCGGATCATCCCGAGCGCCGTGTACTGCAACGGCGAGTTCGGCGCGAAGGACCTGTTCGTCGGCGTCCCGGCCCTCCTGGGCAAGAAGGGCGTCGAGAAGGTCGTCGAGTTCAAGCTGAACGCCGACGAGCAAAAACTGTTCGAAGAGTCCGCCTCGCATGTCGCCGACCTGGTGGGCATCGTGAAGAAGATGTTCCCCGAACTGGCGTGAGCCGCGGGTGAGACAAGCACCGGAACCGGGCGGCGGGGGCTGCCCGGTTCTTTTTGTTGATCGAAACGATCATGTGTTGTGCGCAGGTCTTTGTCTTTGCTAGACTTACGATCGGGGTCAGGGGGCAGGAGAAGCCCGGATGCTCATCGAATGGTACCAATGCCCCAAGTGCGGCCGGCGCGAACGCTGGCGGGCCGAGATCGCCGGAGCCGAGGTCGAATGCATCTGCGGGGCGTGGGTGTTCTGCCCGGATGTCGAGGACCTCGACCGCGCGGACGAGCCGGTCGAGGGCGAACTCGTCGCCCGCGTGCAGGCACCGCGCGATGCGAATGCCGTCGATGACGAGCTCATCCTCACCGACGAACCGACCGACGAGCAGAAGCAGCGCCAGCGCATCCGCAAACTCGGACGCATCGGCGCCTTCGGTCTGACGCCCTGCGGGCGCACGGTGGTCTGGTTCATGCTGTCGCTGCTCGGCTTCGCGCTGCTCGTGCACGCGATCTACCTGCAGACCCCGCCGTACATCGTGTCGGCGGCGCTCGTCGCGCCGGTGTCGTGGTTCATGCTCTGGCGGGCCAAGCGCGAGTGGCTGGCGGGTCGGCGGCTGATCGATGGCTTGCAGTCGCTGGCCGAGGGATCCGAGCGGCTGCGCGTGCGATACTGAGCACACGAAAAACCCCGGCACTCGGCCGGGGCTGCGGATCCAATCAGACTGTGCCGCTCGGCTCAGCTCGCCTCAGCGCGCGGGTGCGCATCGTTGTAGGCGTTGCGCAGGCGCTGCGTCGTCAGGTGCGTGTAGGTCTGCGTCGTGCTCAGCGACTGGTGGCCCAGCAGCTCCTGCACGGAGCGCAGGTCCGCGCCGTTGTCGAGCAGGTGCGTCGCGAAGGAGTGACGCAGGGTGTGCGGGCTGATCGAGGGGTCGAGGCCGACCTGGCGCAGGTACTTGTCGAGCTTGCGCCGGACCGAGCGGGACGACAGGCGACCGCCGTGCTTGTTGATGAACAGCGGGGGATCGGCCTTGTCGGGGCCCCACGCCGACGAGTAGCGCTCGTCGTTGGTGAGGATGTTCACATAGTGGCGGATGGCGGTCAGGGCGTGCGAGCCCAGCGGCACAAGGCGCTCCTTCTTGCCCTTGCCGCGGATGCGCAGGGCTTCCTGGTTCTCGTCGAGGTCGCGCATGCCGAGGTCGACCAGCTCCGACACACGGATACCGGTGGAGTACAGCGTTTCGAGCATCGCGCGGTCGCGGGCGCCGAGGACATCGTTGTCATCGGGAGCCGAGAGGAGCTGCTCGATCTGCTCGACCGTGATCGCCTTGGGCAGGCGCTTGGCCTGACGGGGCGTGCGGATCATGGTCATCGGGTTGGCTTCGACATACGAGTGCTTGAGCGCCCACTTGAAGAACGAGCGGAGCGTCGCGATCTTGCGGGCCATCGTCGCCGGCGAGTAGTTCTGGTCGGCGAGGTGGTTCAGGTATCCCCGGATCGTGTCCACGGAGGCGTTGCAGATCGCGCCCGTCAGCGTGCCGTTCGCGCTGTCGTTCTGGCCGGAGCGGACCTGCTCGACGGCCCGGGCCTCCGCCGCAGGGTCCACCCGCATGTTCAGTTCATCGACCAGGAACGACTGGTACTGACGAAGGTCGGCCCCGTAGCAGCGTGCGGTGTAGGGGCTGAAGTGGCGCTCGTCGGTCAGGTAGTTCAGAAAGCGGTCGATCAGGGGGAGGGTCTGGTTGCTCATGGGATCGCTCCGGGTGGCGTTGGTGTGAAATCTGGTCGGGGTTGAGAGGCGGGATGGAGAAAGGTGCTGCGGCGGTTCGGATCAGTTCCGAGGCGAGCCGCGCTGCTGCTCGGTCGGTTTGGCAGAGGTGGTGAACTGTTCGAGCGAGGCGTGGACGCGTCGCTTGAGTTCGTGGGCGACCATCGCCGCGTCGAACCAGTCAAAGTCGATGTCGTCGGCGTCGGCGAGTTCGGAGACCGCTTCGAGCAGTTCGGGCTCCTCGCCGCACTGGCAGACCAGCCGCCAGCGGTGCCCGTCCTTGAGCAGGGTGACCTCCTGCTCGGCGCGCGGGGTGTCCGCGTCGGGCCTCGGGCCGTCGGGGCAACTGCTGTGATTGTCGCGGGCGTGCGTGTGCATCCCGGGCCTCCCTGTGCCGCGCTGACGCGGCGGGGAGCCGGGGATCAGCGGGGCGGACTGGTGTTCTGCTTCTGGCTACGCTCGGTCAGCCGCCGGCGTTCGTTGTCCAGCAACTGCGAGAGCGCCTGGAAACAGGCGAATTCTTCGAACCGCGCCATGCTCTGCGTGTATCGCTCCCAGCCCATCGCCGACTCGGGGTCGTGCCGGGCGTGGGCGTAATTCTGGATCTGGTTCCGCACGAGGCCGTTCGTCGCGTCGTACATCGCGCTGACCTGGTTGATCGCCTGGCCGGGCGTGCTCGATTCGGAACGGAAATTCGCGTCGGTCGCTGCGGTCTGCAGCGCCCGGGGGTTGAACTCGCTCTGGTCGAGAAGCTGCATCGTTTCCGAACGGGCGAACAGGACGAGGTTCAAACCGAGCGACGGAGGGTCATACGGATCCCAGAAGGTGATCGACCCCACCAGCACACCGTCGGCGTTGAGCTGCCGAGCGAGCTGGAGGGCCTGCCCCTGGGTCTCGATGGCCGGAAGTCCCAGCGTACGCATTGCCTCGAGCGAACGGTTCAGCGGCAGGGCCGTGATGCCCCGGGCCTGAACGATCTGCGACACCATCGCATCGGAGATCCGAAGTTCGTCAGCGAAGCTGACGCCGGACTCGTTGCGAAACGGCGCGACCGCCCAGACCACTTCGCGCTCGTTCGCGTACGGCGCATCGAGGATCACCGGGTCGCTGGCGTACTTCGGCTTGGAACTGCACCCGATGGCAAGCATCGGAAGCAGCACCAGCAGAGCGGCTGCGGCTCGGCGGAAAAAGTGAGAGAGCATGGCGTGTTCGGTTGTCATGGCGTCCTGCCCGATCCGTCGGGATCCTCCCGGCGGTGAAGTACGGTGTGCGTGGCCCGATCCTCCCCTGATCCGGAGAGGGGTTGCCCAGACTATTCGTCGGACAACCACGGGCTTCGGCTTGCGAATCGCGGCGGCGGCGGTTGAGCCGCGACCACGAGAGAGATCGAGTGTGCCGGTTGGAACCGGCCAGATCCGTGAAGAGAGCGTCGATCAGTCGTTCGGGCTCACCGGCACATTCGCCAGGTCGCTGCGACCGGGCAGTTCGTAGCCCGCAGCCGTGATCGCCTGCTCCGGCCCGATCGACCAGATGTTGTCGTTGCCCGAGCGGTCGGAGATGAAGTAGATCCGGTTGTCGGGGCCCCAGGTCGGCATGACATTCACGAACCAGCCGCCGGTGAGATTGGTGCGCGACGAGCCGTCCAGGCGCTGGATCCAGATGTCCGCAAAGTCGGGCTTCTGGGAGTCATCAGCGGGGGGGTTGAACACCGTCGAGAAGGCGATGTACTGGCCGTCCCAGCTCCATGAGGGGTTGATGATCGCGGCGACGGAGCTGGAAGCGATCTCGGTGGGCATCATCGCTTCGCCATCGATGTAATCGATGGTCCACAGGCTGAAGAGCCGCCCACCGCGATCGCGGGCACGCTGGAACATGAGCTTGGTGCCGTTGGGCTGCCACTCGGGGAACAGGCCGTAGGTCAGGAACTTCAGGCGCGAGGGCATGCGAACATCGGTGACCCAGATTTCCCAGCGGTCGCTGGTCTCGCCGCGGCGACAGAACGCGATCGTGCGTCCGTCGGGCGACCAGGTCGGGTGCAGGTCGTCAGCGGTGTCGGAGGTGATCTGCACCGCCTGGCCGCCATCGACATTCATGACATAGATGTCCCACGAGCCGTTGCGGTTGCTGGCAAAGGCGATCCGCGAGCCGTCGGGGCTGACCGCGGGCATGATGTCGTGGGCCGGATCTGAGGTGAGCTGCGTCACCGCGGTGCCGTCGATCGACTTGCTGTAGATCGAGGCCGTGGGGCGGTGGCGGGTGGAGCTGAAGTAGATCGTGCGCCCATCGGGAGCGATGGTCGGATCGAAGTCGATGCCTTCGCCGGAGAAAGTGATCTGGCTGATGTTCTCGGTGGCGTCGGGCAGTGTGAGGTGGGCCTGCGAGCGGGCGTTGGCGTTGGGGATCTCGCCGAAAAGCGAGAAGTTCGGCGAGCGGGTGGTCCCGGTGGTGCCCGCGTTGGCCTCGGAGAAGGAGGCGGGGATGGTGGTGGTGGGGGTGGTCACCGTGCCGCGACGGTTGGCGAACTGGGCGAAGGGATCGCGGTAGTAATTGCCCGAGCGCTCGGTGCCGGTGTTGGTCTGCGGCTCGGCGCTGGGCTGCACGCTGGCGACCGGCGACGACGAGGAGCACGCCCCGAGCAGAAGAGCGGGGCAGACGAGGGCGGCGAGGCCGAAGCGGCGGGCGAGCGTGTTCGTGCGATGAGACATGGGAATCGGGCCTCCAGCGGCGTTGGTGGTGAGAGCAACCGGACCCGCATGGCCTCTGGCCAGCGGGGGACCTGGTGCCCGCGTAGCCGACTCCGTCGACGACGAGGCAGAAACTGAGTGTGATCGTGTTGTGCATCCGGCCCGGTGGGCCGAACTTCCACCCGCGTTCCACGCAGAGGGTCTTATCGGACTCGTGAGCCGACTCGCTTGAGAGCGCGGTTACACGAACCAGACCTTCTATTCGGACTACACCGTTTCGGACCTGAGCCGAAAACGATCACCAAGGCCAACATTTCTCGGAACTGGGGGGGACCGGGCGGAAATTGCGCCCGGAATAACACCGCGAGCCGGTGAGCGCTCCAGCCAGCGCCTCCTCCGAACGCTGGCGAGCGGTTTCATCCGGCCCGCGGGTGTGTGGCGAATTGACAGGTTATCCACCAGCCCGACGGATCGGGATTGGCAATGTACCGCGCAAAGCGCTGATTTCGACCCGAAAAAAGGAAATTGACACAAAAATACCCGCCTCATGGGAGGCGGGGGAACGCAGCAGCAATGCCGAAAAGCTCGTTTTCAGATCAAAAAGGCCGGTGCCGGGTCAGTCCGACACGGACTCGAGCCGGCCGGTCTCGAGGACCTCGTTGGCCACATCGATCAGCTTGCGCCGGTTGTTGCGGGCCTCGCGCTGCAGGCGGGTGTGGGCTTCGGCTTCGGTCCAGCCGTGGGTCTCGATGAGCTTCCACTTGGCCTGCTCCACGATCCGACGATGGGTCAGCGTGGTCTCGAGCTGATCGATCCGCTTGGCCTGCTCTTCGGAAGCGAGCGCTCGTGCCCAGGCAATCGAGATGGTCACCCTGAGGTTGTCGGTGGACACCGGCTTGAGCAGGTAGCCGAACACGCCGTTGTTCTGGGCCTCTTCGATGTACTTCTTGTCGGAGAAGGCCGAGACGATGATCGAGGGGATGCCGTGCTCTTCCCACAGCACCCGGGCGACCTCGAGGCCATCGACCTCGGGCATGCGGATGTCGAGCAGGCAGATATCCGGGTCCTCTTCGACGCCGAGATCGATGGCTTCCTGACCGTTCGAGGCCGGACCGATAATCTCGAAGCCGAGCGATTTGAGCGAGGATGCCAGACCGGTCGCCATCAGCGATTCATCGTCGGCAACCAGAACGGTGGTGGGCATGGAGGAGAGTTTCATCGTGCTGCTGAATCCTCGTGCAGAGGGTGCCGTTTGTACCATCCCGGCGACGAACACATGGCCGCTGGGCATTCATGGTGGGAGAGAAGGAAGAAGATTCCGTAGCGCCTCGGCTGCAGACGGGACGGTGAGCATAGCGGATATTTCAGCCGTGTAAACACTAGGGGAGTTCCGGACCGCCAGCGGGTCCGTCGAAAAGATTTTTTTCAACCCAGGCCCGGGACCTGCCCCCCGCTCGGGATTCAGTCCAGCCAGTCCTTTTTCTCCAGTCTTTCGGGGACATAAACCTCGCTGACATAGGAAATGTCCTTGGTGATCAGGGATTCCACCTCCATTTTGAAGCCGTTGGAGAGCATTTTCCTGATCTCCAGTTGCCAGGGCTTCTTGTCCTTGAACCACGGGTAATCCGCGATCTGCTTGGCCCGGGTGATGTCCCGGTCGTTGAGGGAGATCTGGACATCGTCGGACAGGTCGCACCGCTCGTAGTCGATGGCCCGGATGCCCAGGAACTTGGCATCGGGGATCGCCATCCGCTCCGACTCGTAGGCCAGTGCGATCGAGCCCTGCTTGATCACCGAGTAGATGTAGTGCCCCCATGGGTCGCAGTCGAGCAGGCAGTAGACCGGCAGGCCGAGCTCCTCGTTGAGTCGCCGCAGCATCCGTCGCACGCCCCGGGGCGGCTGGCCCGAGCCCTCGGTCAGGATGCAGTTGTGTTTCTCCCAGAAGCGGTCCTCGTTGAAGCGCTGCCAGACGGTGTCCTTCTCGACATGAAGGATGAAGTCGGCTTCGCACTTCTTGAACTTGATGACCGACTCCTCGCAGATGGAGGGGATCGCGTAGCCGCCGGTGCCCATCCTGCGGCAATTGATCTCGTCGCCGTTGTCGAGCACGGTGATGTTGCCGACCATCGTGCCGCGCTTCTTGGCGAAGATGTGCAGCTCTTCGCGCAGGGCCCCGAGGATGACCTCGAGGTCTTCGAGCACGGCGTCGGACTCGGTCTGGTCGTTGAGGGTCTTTTCCTTGGTGCCGGTGATGGTGTGCAGGGACTTGTAGTACATGCCGCGAAGGCTGAGCGTCTTGCTGGCTTCGAGCAGGTCCTTCACGCCCGCTGACAGCAGCAGGGTCTGCATGAACTTGCGGCTGGTCTTGAGGTCGAACAGCGGGCGGGCGCTGGTGAGGTCACCCATCTCAAGGATGCGGGCCTTCTTGTTGTAGCTGGTGTTGCTCAGCGAGCGGCTGGGCACATCCATCTCCGGGTCCTTGCCCGCGAGTCCGGCTTTGGCGACCTCGGTGGCGAGGGACTCGATGGCCTTGAGGGTCTTGGCATCGGTGGAGCGCCCGGCGGGGCCCTTGGTCGTCGTGCGCGCGGGAGAGGCGGCCTTCTTGGAGGTCTTCTTCGTGGTCTTCTTGCCGACCTTTTTCGTGGTGCGTTTCTTGGCCATGGTTCAGTTCTTCCCGCCGCTGCGCTTCCGCTTGACCTTCTTCTTGACGACTTTCTTCTTCACCTTGCGCTTCGTCTTCGGCGGGTCGGACTCGCCGAAGAGGTTGCGGTCGCTGTCGTCGTCATCGTCGTCGCGCTCGCGCGCGTCGGCGATGGCGTCGAGATCGAGGTCGGAGCCGCGTGTGGCCTTGGTCTTCGTCGGAGGGCCGTCTTCGTCGCTGCTGAACTCTCGGATGAACACCGAGTCGTCCTTGGCCAGCCGTCCGCCGTCGTCGATCTTCTTGCCCTCCTCGTCGAGCACATCGTCGAACTGCGCGGTCTTGGCTTCGGCCGTCGCGAGCAGCGCGGCGTAGAGCTTCTCGGTGTCGACGCCGGTGATGTGGTTGCAGGCCTTGGAGATCTCGCCGATGTAGCGCTTGAACACGCCGCGGCGTTCGCCCTCGCGGCGCATGCGCTGGCGCCGGCGCAGGTAGGTGCCGAGCTTGCGCCCGCAGTCCTGCAGCGCGAGCTTCATCTCCTTGCGGATCTCGTCGTAGTCGGCGATCGCTTCCTTGGACTCGCTGGTGAACGGCACCCAGACCGAGGCCATGTGGATCATGAAGATGATCGGGCCTTGGGGCAGGCCGTTGCGGGGCTGCTGGAGCTGGTAGCCGCGCCAGTTGGTTTCGAGCACGGCCTTGAAGCTCGAGCAGGCCGACTGCTGGTACTGCAGCGGCACGCGGTTGGCGAAGCGGAAGACCTTGGCGGTTTCTTCCGAGGGCAGGTTGCCGCCGTATGCGATGCCCGCCTCGATGACGAAGGGGCGTCCGCGATACACGGCGGGCGGGCGGCTGGAAGCCGTGATGAACTCCGGCTCCATGCCCTGCTGCAGGCCCTTGAGCAGCGTCTTCACGCCGATCGGGCTGAGGCAGTTGGTGGGCGGCCCGATGACCTTCACCTCCTGCAGGGCCTTGTACATCTTCTCGGCTTCGGCGTGGCCGACCGACTTCACCCACGAGCGCGTGGTCAGCCCGGCGTGTTCGGTCACCTGCTGGGCAACCTTCGGGCCGATGCGGCAGAACTCGTTCGAGAAGAAGCCGCCGAGCTGCGAGTGCTCGGTGCGCTCGAGCATGGAAATCAGCGTGCCGAGCTCGATGCCGTGCGGGTGGGGCTTGATTTCCTCGGGCTGCTCGGGCAGCTCGTCGACGCTGCGCTCGTACACGACGGTCTCGCCGTCGGGGCTTTTGGAGGTGGGTGGCGTCTTGTACTCGAAGCGCGCGTGCGGGTTGGCGATGGCCGAGAGCTGGATGTACTCGTCCACCGAACGAGCGCCGGTGAAGTACTTGCCCTGCAGCTCGATCTCGACGCGCGTGCCGCTGCCGGTCTTGCCGCCGTCGGTGAAGAGGTGGTCGAACTGCGGCGCTTCCTCGTCGTGGATGACATCGGCGCGGTTCTTCGAGGTGTCCATCTTCAGGATCATCTCGTGCGTCGCCTTGCGCGGGCCGGGCTTGGAGAGGATGCGCACCGGCTTGCCGGTGGTGATCAGCCCGTACATGCCCGCGGCGGAGATGCCGATGCCCTGCTGGCCCCGGCTCATCTTCAGCCGGTGGAACTTCGAGCCGTAGAGCAGGCGACCGAAGATGTTCTCAATCTGCTTGCGCACGATGCCGGGGCCGTTGTCCTGCACGATGACCACATAGCGGTCCTCGGCGACCTTGGGCTTGTGGACGATCTCCACGAGGATGTCCGGCAGGATGCCCGCCTCCTCGCAGGCGTCGAGCGAGTTGTCGACGGCTTCCTTGATCGTGGTCAGCAGGGCCTTGCGCGGGTTGTCGAAGCCGAGCAGGTGCCGGTTCTTGGCGAAGAACTCCGAGACGGAGATGTCCCGCTGCTTGGTGGCCATCGACTCAGCGGTCGCGGGCTTGCGGCTGGATTTGCGGGACGATGATCTGGGCTGTGCTGCGGTCGCCATCCGTGGTGTCGCGCTCCGTGAAAGGAGAGGAAGGTGGCCGGCGGCTCCGCCGCCAGCGGGCCGAGTCTAGCAAGTGTTGCCGGGAGCGCGAAAGCGGGCGGGGACGCAAAATCCGCTATGATCCCCGACCCGCCGGCGGAGGCGCCGGTCGGAACCCTCACCAGATCAACCTCTTGAGAGTCGCCGCAAGGCGCGAAGGACATCGACCATGGAAACCACCCTCATCATCCTCAAGCCCGATGCGGTCCAGCGCGGCCTGATGGGCAAGATCATCACCCGCTTCGAGGAGAAGGGCCTGCAGATCGTCGGCGCGAAGCTGATGAAGATCTCCGATGAACTGGCCGCCACCCATTACCAGGACCACAAGGGCAAACCCTTCTACGACGGCCTCGTCGGCTTCATGACCTCCAGCCCGGTGATGATCCTGGCGATTCGCGGCGTGGGAGCGATCGCGATCAGCCGCTCCATGATGGGGGCCACCTTCGGCTCCAAGGCCGACGCCGGTACCATTCGCGGCGACTTCGGCGTCTCCAACTCGTTCAACCTGATCCACGGTTCCGATTCGCCCGAGGCCGCCAAGCGAGAACTCGGCCTGTTCTTCAAGGACGGCGAAGTGCTCGACTTCGACCGCCCGATCAACCAGTGGGTGTACGACTACTCCGGCGGCGACCCCGAGTAAGACCGAACGACTTCGGCTTTCCGAGAAACCCACCGATCCGGTGGGTTTTTTCGTGCGCTCAGGCGTCCAGAGCGGACCCGGACGGTTCGACCGGTTGCCGGGCGGTGGTGAGCCGGAACGCCCAGGCCACGAGCATCGCGCCGACGGCCAGCAGTGCGGCCCCGGTCATCTGGTGTGCGGTCGCCGCGAGGACGGAGGAGGCGGGGCGCTCGGCCGTGAGCGGTGTCGTGCCGAGATGCTCGTCGTAGTGGGGGACCACGAACATCAGCGCGACCCAGCCGAGCACGAACTGCACGCAGACGGTCCCCAGCAGGGCCTTGCCCAGCGGATTGAGCGGCCAGGACTCGGTGTGTCTGGCGATGGCCCGCGCCCCGGCGAACATGGCGAGGCCGGTCACGATCACCGCGAAGCCGATGTGGGCGTACACCGCGTGGAAGTGCTGGAGATGACGCACGACCGACCCCAGAGAGAGTTGGAGCACCGCGGCGATCAGGAACGCCGCGCTCGACCAGCGGAGCAGCGAATCGCTCGGTCTGCCCACAGCCGCGGCAGATCGCCAGCGCCACGACAGCACGCACGCCATCACGCACAGCAGCGCGAAGGTGAGCTGACCGGTGATGCCGTGCACCACGGCGAGGCCGATGGACTTCTCGTTGTCGGTGGTGAGGGCGAGGGATCGCGAAATCTCCGGCATCGTCTCGATCGCGCTGCTCCACGCTTCTTCATCATCCGCCCCATCGGCGTAGATGACCCGCAGGCCTCCGATGATGGCCTGCGTCAGCACCGCGAATCCGGCGCCCAGCGAAAGCAGCGTCGCCCAGCCGTACAGCGAACGGGTCGCCCGCTCGGCCCGCGGCTCGCGGATCCAGGCCAGCATCGAAAACAGGAACAGTCCGAGCACCGTGAAGCCCGCCAAAGCCCCGAAGAGTCGGTGCGAGTGCTCGTAGAGTTTTCCTCCCGTCATGGAGGAAACGGGGTAGAGGAACATGTTCGTCGCGTAGGTGTTCGGCCAGTCGGGGACCGCGAGGCCCGCCTGGTTCGAGGTCGTCAGGCCCCCGGTAAAGAGGACCGGGACCACGGCGAGAGCCGCGACCCAGGCGAAGCGGGTGATCCAAGGGTCGTGCGAGGGGTTGAACCCGGCGTTCCGGGCTGGCTTGAGAAGGCGTCGTCCGATCGACGCCGCGATCACCCCGATCACCGCTCCGAGCAGCAGATACCCGCCGACCATCAGCCCGGCATCGGGGCGGAGGGCTTCATCGGCTTTGGTTCTGGCCGGTTCGGTCAGCACCGAGCCGAGGATCAGCAGATTCAGCATGCTCGTCGTGAGACCGGCGAATAAGCCGATGATCCCGGCCGAAAACGCGTTCATCGCGAACCGGCCCGCGATCAGCCCGCCCGCGATCTGGCAGAGGATCAGGGCCAGACCGGTGGTTCTGGGGTGGGCGGTCAGTCCCTGCAGGTGCAGAAAGAAGGCGATCAGCCACATCGCGACGGCGGTCGCGAAACCGACGACGATGCCGATCCGCCACGACGGATACGAGACGCGTTCTCCGGAAGCTGGCAGCATGCTCAGATGATAGATATCCGAGTCTGAGGACGCTGGGGCGATTACGGTTTCGCGGGATAATTTCTCGCATGGCAAAAACGATACATGCTCATATCGAAGCAGGTAGCGAAGGGTTCGAACGCGGTGCTGAGACTCAGTATCAGTTAACCCCGACGGTTCAGGGTGGGTTGACAGCGATGAGTGCGGGCCTGTCTACTACTGCCTGACTGCAATCTGTGCGGCTGCCGAGTATTTTGCCCATTTCAACGGCTATCTGTTGATAGGCGGGTTGGTTTTTCGAGCAGTTCACGGCTTGTTCGGGTCTTGATCGTCCTTGGCGGCGTACTGCCGCGGTCCCGTTCTAGGAGCTGCTCGTGTCGACGCTCTTTCCTCAGTGGATGAACGCCCTCCCTGGCGCGATGGCCGTCGGCCTCGGCGCTGCGGGTGTGTGTGTGATCGGTGGGGTGTGGTACTACTTCACCCCGAATTACTGGGAGGTCGGCTATATGCCCGACCAGCCGGTGGCGTTTTCGCACCAGATCCACGCCGGCCAATTGGGCATGGACTGCCGCTACTGCCACTCGGATGTCGAGAAGGCGGCGCACGCGAACATCCCCGACACCGCGACCTGCATCAACTGCCACGCCGGCGACGACCAGGCCGGCGGGTACTTCAATGTCGATCTCTGGGACGCGCACAAGGTCAATCAGGACCTCGTGCGCGTCCGCACGGCGTACGCCGAAGACAAGCCGATCGAATGGCGACGGATCCACAAGGTTCCGGATTACGCGCACTTCAACCACGCCGTGCATGTGAACGCCGGTGTGTCGTGCTATTCCTGCCACGGGCGCATCGACCAGATGGAAGTGGTCTACCAGACCGAGAGTCTGTCGATGGGCTGGTGCCTGGAGTGCCACCGCGAGCCGGAGAAGCACCTGGTGGATGTGGACGGCGTTCTTGACCCCTCGAATCCGGTCCGCATCACCGACCTCGCGACCGTCGAGGCGCTGCTGAGCAGCTCCCAGCAGCGCGAGCGCGGGCTGAAGCTGGTCGAGACCAAGCAGCTCCAGCCGCCCGACCATTGCGCCGCCTGTCATTACTGATTCGCTTCCCAGAACCCGCCCCGCACGACACGCCCCTGACCTTCCCCGCGGCCCGTTCCTGAGCGCCGCCTGAGACAAGCGAGACGCGATGAGCAAGCTCGATCAATGCCCTACCAGCAAGAAGCAAGGCCTCCCGGTCGACAAGGCCGCCGGTCCGCGCGATCGCAACGCCGCGACCGGCAAGACCTACTGGCGGAGTCTGGACGACCTCGCGCAGACGCCCGAGTTCAAGGAGTTCCTGCACCGCGAGTTCCCCGCGAACGCGTCGGAGCTGCTCTCGGGCTCGCGCCGTGACTTCCTGCGGATCATGGGAGCGAGCGTCGCCCTTGCCGGTGCGGCGACCCTGCCCGGCTGCCGCCGCCCCGACCACAAGATCATCGCCTACAACCGCAAGCCCGAAGAGATCATCCACGGCAAGCCGCTGTACTACGCCACCTCGCGCCGCCGTCCGGGCGGCGGGGTCGACCTGCTGCTCGCCGAAACCTTCGAGGGCCGCCCCACCAAGCTCGAGGGCAACCCGCTCGATTACGCGAGCGCCGGTGCGCTGACCATGCACGCGCAGGCCAGCGTGCTCGACCTGTACGATCCCGACCGCTCGCCGGACATCATCGAGAAGATGGCCGAGAGCCGCGGCAAGCCGTTCCGCGTCCGTCGCTGGAGCGAGTTCACCGGCTTCGCCCGCGAGCACTTCGCGCGATTCGATGAGAACCGCGGGCGCGGCCTGTCGTTCCTCGTCGAGAAGGTGTCCAGCCCTTCGCGCGACCGCATGCGCGAGGCGATCCGCACCCGCTGGCCCGAGGCCAAGTGGCTGCCCTACAGCGCGATGGACGTTGCGAACTCCATCGAGGGCACGGCGCTGGCGTTCGGCTCGGCCAAGCATGTCGAGTACGACCTGTCCCGCGCGGATGTGATCGTCTCGCTCGACTGCGACTACCTCGGCGTGGAGTCCACGCTCGAAGGCCTTCGCGGCTACGGACGCAACCGCATCCGCGAGGGCGCGGGCGGACGAGAGGCCCGCGACACCAAGATGAGCCGCCTTTACACGGCCGACTCGCAGATGAGTCTCACCGGCGGGCAGTCCGATCATCGCCTGAATGTGCATGTCGATGCCGTCGGCGCGGTCACGATCGCGTTGGCCGAGGCCGTGCTGAGCCACCCGAACCTGCGTGGGCAGATGCGTTCGGCGGCGTCGGGCCTCTCCGCTGCACTCGCCCGTGCGAAGGCCGAGGCCGCGGACCTCAGCACGATCGAGAACGCCGCGGATTGGGCGCGCTGGGCCGCCGACGATCTGGTCAAGAACCGTGGCCGCTCTGTTGTGATGCCCGGTCGCTCGCAGCCCGCCGCCGTGCACGCCCTCGCGGCGGCGATCAACCACGCCCTCGACAACGACAACGAGACCGTGCTCTACCGCCCGATGCATCGCGATCTGATGGCATCGAGCGTGGACTCGATCCGTTCGGTCGTCGAAGATGCCCGGTCCGGCTCGCTGCAGACGCTCGTCACCATCGGCGTCAACCCGGCCTTCACCGCCCCCGCGGATCTCGGTTTCGCCGAAGCCATCGCATCGGTCCCCGTTCGCGTGCACCTCGGCGACGCCGACGAAACCGCCGAGGCGAGCACCTGGTTCCTCGGCAGAACCCACTTCCTCGAAGAGTGGAACGATGCCGAAGCTCCCAACGGCACGCGCTCCATCGGCCAGCCGATGCTCAAGCCGCTCTATGACTACCACTCGGATATCGAGCTGCTGGCGGCGATCCTCGGCGAGTCGAACCCCGACGGGTACGCCATCGTGCGCGACACCATGGAGCTGACGCTCCGTCCGCGCTCGATGAACACCGCGTTCCGGCGCGCCCTGCACGACGGCATCGTTCCCGAAACCCGCGACATCGTCGAGCCCGATCCGACCATCGCCCCGCGCTGGTCGCAGATCGCGACCGCACTCGCCGCCGCGGCTTCGAGCTTCCGGCCCGATCCGGACCGGATCGATGTGCTGCTCATGCCCGATGCCCATGTGCTCGACGGACAGTACGCCAACAACGGCTGGTTGCAGGAGTTGCCCGGCGCGGTCACCAAGGTCTCCTGGTCGAACCCTGCGATCGTGAACATGGCGACGGCGAAGAAGCTTCGTCTGCGGACCGGCAAGAAGCTCGTCAAGCCGCAGTACAGCCACACCGAGGTCATGGAGATCGAGCACGAGGGACGCACCGTCCGCTGCCCGATCTGGGTCATGCCCGGCGTGCCCGACAACCAGATCATCGTCAGCTTCGGCCAGGGCCGTCGCGTCTGCGGACGCATCGGCGAGGGCACCGGCTACGACCTGTACCCCCTCCGCACCAGCGGCGCGATGACCGTCGTTCGCGGCGTCAGCGCCGGCCGCGCCCGAGGCGTTCGCCCCGAGCTCGTCCCCAACACCCAGGACCACTGGGTCATGGAAGGCCGCGACATCGTCCGCGAGGTTGATCTCGAAGCGTGGAAGCGCCACGGTGATATGGAGCTGCTCTCCGAGAAGGAGATCAAGAAGCTCAAGAAGGACGCTTACGGCAACTACCGCGAGATCGAAGACATCAAGTTCGCCAACCGCGTGCATCCTGCGATGGAGTCGCACACTCCGGTCAACCGCGATTCCTACCGCACGCGCCAGCAGCAGCGCCGGTCCTATGTCGAGCTCGAAGAAGACGGACTGACCCCCAAGCGAGACGCTCGCGGGCGCATCATCGGCAAGCTCAACACGTTCGGGAACACCACCCGACGCGTGCAGCAGTGGGGCATGTCGATCGACCTGACCAGCTGCATCGGCTGCGGAGCGTGCACGGTCGCCTGCCAGGCCGAGAACAACATCCCGATCGTCGGTCCCAAGGAAGTCGCCAAGGGCCGCGAGATGCAGTGGATCCGCATCGACCGTTACTTCGGCACCGGCAAGGAGAACCCGCTCGGTGATCCGAACCCGTCGTTCTTCACCATGCCCGTGCCGTGCGTGCACTGCGAGAACGCGCCGTG
Source organism: uncultured bacterium (assembly GCA_965652425.1). Lineage (GTDB taxonomy): Bacteria > Planctomycetota > Phycisphaerae > Phycisphaerales > UBA1924 > JANSXG01. Next base: position 58,716 of record CBFGVX010000002.1, read on the forward strand.
CGAGGTGGTCTGCCCGGTCAACGCGACCGTACATGGTCCCGAGGGCACGAACAACATGGCCTACAACCGCTGCATCGGCACGCGGTACTGCTCCAACAACTGCCCGTACAAGGTCCGGCGTTTCAACTACTTCGACTACGCCACCAAGCAGTTCCGGGGCGGGCTGGGCCAGATCGCCGAACCGCTCGAGGGCGTTCCGGACCAGATCCCCTCGGCCCTCAAGCCGGCGAGTGAGAACTTCGTTCCCCCGCGCCTGCGCGAGAAGAAGATCGAGGTCTCCACGCTGCAGTACAACCCGCATGTCACGGTCCGCAGCCGCGGCCTGATGGAAAAGTGCACCTACTGCATCCAGCGCGTCAACGCCGCCCGCGTCGAGACCAAGCTGCACGACCTCGAGATCATCCCCGACGGGTTCTTCAAGGTCGCCTGCGAGCAGGCCTGCCCGACCGGCGCGATCGTCTTCGGCGACATCTACGACTACACGCAGTACCGCGACAACGACGGCACCACCCGCGAGGGCAGCCGCGTCAGCCAGAAGCGCAACAGCCAGCGCAGCTACGCCCTCCTGGCGTACCTGAACACCCGCCCCCGCACCACCTACCAGATCCGGGTCCACAACCCGAACCCGCTGTGGCTGGAAGAGGCGAAGAACGCGGGCAACACGGACGCCGCCAAGCGGATGAAGTCCTGGGAGGACCCGTTCCACCACGGCGCTGACCACTCCAACGACCACACCACCGATCCCGGCGAGGAGCACGCCCGCGCGAAGCGGTTCTCCCTGCCGGTCCTTGATGCGAATGGGGTAGAGATCGCATGAGCGTTATCCAGCCCGATCAGGCCACCGCAGCCGGACTCGCCGGCGCCCGACGACCGGCTCGCCGGGATCCGCACACGATCGACGGAACGATCGTGGACGATCCCTCGCGCCGCCCGGAACTCGTCCTCGGCGACCGCGACTTCCATTCCGTCACCAACACCATCTGCGGCTGGATCGAACAGAAGACCCCGCCGTGGTGGATCGCCACCTTCGCCGTCGCCAACGCGCTCGCCGCTGTGGCGACCGCCGCGATCATCTACCTGATCATCACCGGCGTCGGCGTGTGGGGCCTCAACAACCCCATGAGCTGGGGCTGGGCCATCGTGAACTTCGTGTGGTGGGTCGGCATCGGCCACGCCGGCACGCTGATCTCCGCGATCCTCTGCCTGTTCAAGCAGAAGTGGCGCGTCTCGATCAACCGCTTCGCCGAGGCCATGACCATCTTCGCGGTCATCTGCGCCGGCACCTTCCCCGGCATCCACATCGGTCGCGTGTGGATGGCCTGGATGCTCTTCCCGATCCCCAACTCCAATGTGATCTGGCCGAACTTCCGCAGCCCGCTGCTCTGGGATGTGTTCGCGGTGTCGACCTACTTCACCGTGTCGCTGCTGTTCTGGTACATGGGCATGATCCCCGACCTCGCGACCCTGCGGGACCGCTGCATGGCCCGCATCAAGCAGCCCGTGACCATCGGCCCCATGTGGGCTCCGCACCCGCTGCCCGGCTTCGTCAAGAAGGCCACCACGGTCACCCTGCCCCTCAACCGCATCGGCGCGCTGGTCTACGGCGTGCTCTCCGTCGGCTGGCGCATGTCCAGCCGCCACTGGATGAACTACGAGAAGGCCTACATCCTCCTCGCCGGCGTCGCGACGCCGCTCGTGCTCTCCGTGCACACGATCGTGTCCTTCGACTTCGCGGTGTCCATCCTCCCCGGCTGGCACACCACGATCTTCCCGCCGTACTTCGTCGCCGGTGCCGTGTTCTCCGGCTTCGCGATGGTGCTGACGCTGCTCATCCCCTTCCGGGCCCTCTACCCCGGCCTGAGCGACTTCGTCACCGCCCGCACCATCGAGAACATGTGCAAGATCATCACCCTCACCGGCTCGATGGTCGGCTTCGCCTACATCTCCGAGTTCTTCATCGCCTGGTACGGCGGCAACCCGTTCGAGCAGGGAGCGTTCGTCCAGCGCGCCTTCGGCCAGTACTGGTGGGCCTACTGGATCATGATGCTCTGCAATGTGATCAGCCCGCAGCTCTTCTGGTTCAAGTGGTGCCGCACCAACCTCGTGTTCATCTTCTTCATCTCGATCGTCGTGAACATCGGCATGTGGTTCGAGCGCTTCGTGATCACCGCGTCGCTCACCTACGACTTCCTGCCGGCCAACTGGGCGTACTACAGCCCGACCGTCATCGACATCGCGACCTATGTCGGCTCCATGGGCATCTTCATGACCCTCTTCCTGCTCTTCGCCCGCTTCCTGCCCATGCTCCCGATCTCCGAAGTCAAGAACGCGATGCACCAGGCCCACGAGCACCTGCACCCGCACGACCACGACGAGGACAGGCACATGAGCTCCCTCAAGGAGGGCTACTGATATGGCGGTCATCGACACCCATACCGATCGGACGCTCGCGCCCGATGAACCCCGGATCTACGGCATCATGGCCGAGTTCGACGACATCCCCGCCGTCTTCGAGGCCGCGCAGAAGTGCCGCGACCACGGCTTCACCAGGTGGGATGTGTACGCGCCGGTCCCGATCCACGGCATCGACGAGGCCATGGGCCTCAAGCGATCCAAGGTCGCCTTCTGCATGGGAGCGGGCGCGCTCACCGGCCTCACCATCGCCTTCTTCATCCAGTTCTGGTTCGGCGCCGGCTCCAAGCTGCCGGGCATCCTCGATGTCTTCAGCGGCTACCCCATCAACACCGCCGGCAAGCCCTTCTTCGCGTGGGAACAGGCCGTTCCGATCATGTTCGAGCTGACCGTTCTTCTGTCCGCCTTCGCGACCATCGGCGGCATGCTCGCCATCAACGGACTGCCCCGCTGGCACCACCCCCTCTTCAAGAAAGACCGCTTCCTGCGCGTCAGCGACGACCGGCTCGTGATCGCCGTCGAAGCCAAGGACCCCAAGTTCGACCAGAAGGACACCCACGCCTTCCTCGAGTCCCTCGGCGGCAAGCACATCGAACTGGTGGAGGAGTAAGCACCGTGACCACCCGCGCACACCGCAGCACCAACACCGCCCTCCGCGTCTTCGCCATCGCGATCATCGCCGGCGCCGCCGCCATGGGCGGTTGCCGTGGCGACCGCTCCAACAAGCCGCCCCGCCAGTTCTTCCCCGACCTCGACGACCAGCCCAAGATGAAGGCCCAGACCAAGAACACGGTCTGGGAGGAGTTCGAGGGCAAGAAGAACGCGCCCGACTGGGGACGCACCCCGCGCATGCCCGTCGAGAACACCGTCGCCTTCGGGCGAGAGTCGCACGCCGGACCCATCCAGGGCTACCGCGTGGTCAACGGCGAACTCGCCGTCCGCACCGTCGACTTCGCCCAGCGCGATTCGTTCCTCTCCCTCGACCCAGTCGTGAACACCGGCAAGCGCATGGACGGCAGCGTCGTCCCGCGCATCCCGATCCCCGTCGACCGCGAACTCATCGAGCTCGGCCGCACCAAGTACGAGATCACCTGCCTCGTCTGCCACGGCGGCTCGGGCCAGGGCGACGGAGTCGTCGGCTCACGCTGGGCCTACCTGCTTCCCAACTTCCTCGACGACGCGTGGCAGCTCGGCGCGGTCGATGCCGACGGCCAGCCCATCCCCACCGCCCTCGACGGCCACATCTTCGACATCATCCGCAACGGCAAGGTCAACGAGGCCAGCCCCACCGGATACGCCATGCCTCCCTACGGCGGCAAGCTCTCCGTCGAGGAAACCTGGGCCATCGTCGCCTACCTCCGCACCATCCAGGCCACCCAGCGCGGCTCCATCGACACCCTGCGTCGCTACGACCGCTCCGCCGCCGACCGTCTGCTCCAGAATGTCGGCCAGACAGAACCCGATACCACCAACGGGGGTGAACAGTGAGCATCGCTCCGCACTTCGAACTCGGACGCGTCTTCGAGCGCGACAACATCCACTTCCGCGACTCCGCCGGTTCGCTGCTCTCAAACGCCATGCTCGGCATCGGCGTGCTCTTTGTCATCCTCACCATCGGCGGCGGCCTCGGAGGCGACGCCGTCGCCAAGTCCGTCGCGCTCCACGCCTTCTTCGTCGGCGCGATCGTCGCCCTCGGCTTCCCCCTCGGCGCGCTCGCGTTCCACATGATCTGCAATGTGACCAACGCCGGCTGGACCGCGCTGCTCCGCCGCCAGTTCGAGAACATGATGAGTCTCGCGTGGCTGGGCTGCCTCTTCGTCCTCGCCGCGTTCCTCCTCCAGGCCCTCTTCGTCAACATCTCCGATGTCACCACCGACAAGGCCGCCGGCGTCTACGCCCCGTTCCTCTGGAACTGGATGGACCCCAACTATGTCGCCGGCGATGTCCTCTACGAGCACAAGAAACCCTTCCTCAACCTCCCCCTCTTCATCTTCCTCTCCATCGTCTACGCCGCCGTCTACATCGGCCTCTCCAAGGCCCTCTGCGGCATGGCCAAGCGTCAGGACGAGGACGCCAGCCGCTGGCACACCCTCACCATGGGCCGCCTCTCCACCATCGGCCTCGTGCTCTACGCCTTCGCGACCATGTTCGCCGCGTTCCACTGGATCATGACGCTCGACTTCCACTGGTTCAGCACGATGTACGGCGTCTACTTCTTCGCCGGCAACCTCGTTTCCGCGCTCGCCCTGCTCACCATCGTGTTCATCGCGCTGCGCTTCTTCGGCAAGCTCAACGGCGCGTTCACCGAAGAACACCTGCACGACATGAGCAAGTTCGTCTTCGGCTTCACCGTCTTCTGGGCCTACATCGGCTTCAGCCAGTACTTCCTGATCTGGTACGCCAACATCCCCGAGGAAACCGCCTACTTCAACATGCGCCGGGAGAACTGGAACGCCCTGAGCTTTCTGCTTCCCATCGGCCACTTCATCGTCCCCTTCCTCGTCCTCCTCCCCCGCCCCGCCCGCCGCAACACCGCCGTCGTCTTCGTCGTCTGCTGCTGGATGGTCTTCATGCACATCGTCGATGTGTTCTGGAACATCCGCCCCGAAGCCAAGCAGAAGACACCCGGCTTCACCTGGCTCGACTTCGTCGGCGTGCTCGGCCCCGTCCTGATCTTCGGAGGCCTGCTCGTCCGCAAGATCGTCAGCCAGCCCCTCGTCCCGCTGCACGATCCGCGCACCACCGAAGCGCTCTCGCACAAGAACTATGTCTGATCGACCCACACCCGCCGACCGGAGCCGCTCATGAGCGACGACCACCACCACAATGACTGGTTCAAGCACACCGCCGAAGAAGGCGCTGCGCAGGAAGCGCACGGCGCCATCAACGCGCCGTTCATCATCGGCTTCCTCGCCGTCGTCATCATCATCACCTTCTCGCTGATCTTCATCATCCTCGGCTATGTCGGGCGTGAAGTCGCCAGCCAGAAGGAAATCCAGTCCGAAAACCGCACCGACATCCTCGCCCGCGAAACCATCGAGGCCAAAACCCGCTGGCGCACCGAGATCCAGGGCGATCCACGATGGATCGACCGGGAAACCCGCACCGTCCGCATCCCGCTCGACTACGCAGCGCAGGAAGTCATCGCCACCTACAGCCAGAACCCCGCCAACTGAGCCCGGCAACCGCTCCCGACAACGATCAAAGTTTTTTCGCCTCGCGCCTAGAATCCGATTATGGCACACCGCAACGCAAAGCACGCCTCACGCCTCGCCCGCGCCATCGCAGCCGCGGCGATGCTGTGCTCGTTCACGCACACGCCCATCGGATCCACCGCCGCCGCCCAGGACGCCTTCTCCGGCAACCCGCGCCAGACCGCCGACCTCGAAGGCGTCGGCCTCGTCCGCATGGAAGGCGCGCCGCTCCCGCTCGACCTCGAGTTCCGCGACACCTCCAACCGCACCCGCAAACTCGCCGAGCTCTTCGGCCCCGGACAGCCCCCGGTCATCTTCCTGCCCGTCTACTTCGACTGCCCCATCATCTGCCCGACCACGATGAACCAGGCCGGCAACGCCCTGCGAGGCCTCACCGACTGGACCCCCGGCGAAGACTACCGCCTGCTCGTGCTCAGCTTCGACCACCGCGACACACCCCGCAACGCCAACATCCAGCGCGAGGCCTTCCTCCTCAAATTCGATGAACCCGCACGCGAAGGCGGCATCGAGTTCTGGACCGGCAGCACCCAGAACATCCTCGCCATCACCCGCGCCGTCGGCTTCGGCTACCGCTTCAACCCAAACAGCGGCCACTTCTCACACACCAGCGCCATGATCTTCCTCACCGGAGAGGGCACCGTCCACAACTACCTCCCCGGAACCAAGTACACCACAGAGCAGGTCCGAACCGGACTCACCGAGGCCTCCGAGAAAACCCAGCGAACCATCTGGGATCAGGTCGCCCTCCTCTGCCGCGTCATGGACGAAAGCACCGGCGAATATGTCATCTCCCCCATGCGGGTCATGCAGCTCGTCGGGGCACTCACCGTCGTCGTCCTCACCAGCGGCATCGCCGTTCTGGTTGTCACGAATCACTTCAAGGGCCGACCCTCACTCTGAGCCAGCCCTTCACGCCCGTACAAGACCGATCCCAGCAGTTTTCAGCAGGATTTCCAACGATACGATTCCTATAGTACCGGACAAACTGCTGTAAAACAGAAATCCGGCAAGGAGTAGTCCGCACCCATGCCCAATCTCATCAACCCCATCCTGACGCTCGCTAAAGAGGATCTGTCCTTGTGGGAGCGGTTCTGGTTCCGCGAGAGCGGCTCGACTTTCGCCGAGTCGACCGACGCCGTCTACAACTTCATCTTCTTGGTGTCGGCCATCTTCTTCATCCCCATCGTTGCCATGGTGATCGGCTTCGGCATCAAGTACCGCCGCTCCAAGGTCGGCGAGGTCGCCGAGGTCAGCCCCTCCCACAACACCGCCCTCGAACTCAGCTGGTCCGTCACCCCCGCCATCCTTATGGCGATCATGTTCTTCTGGGGCTTCAAGGCCTACCTCGACAAACTCGTCGCTCCCGTCGACGCCGAACAGATCTCCGTCACCGCCTACCAGTGGGGCTGGGACTTCACCTACGCCGACGGCTACAGCGTCAACCAGTACGAGGACATCGCCGCCAACACCAGCTCCCCGATCATCCCCGTTCAGGCCGGCAAGCCCTACAAGATGATCATGACCTCCCGCGATGTCATCCACTCCTTCTATGTCCCCGCATTCCGCGTCAAGCGCGATGTCTTCCCCAACCGCTACACCGTCCTCTGGTTCCAGACCACCGACCGCGTGACCCACTACTTCGATGAGGACGACAAGTCACTCGTCGCCTGGGACCCCGACCGCCCCGGCTACTACCTCTTCTGCGCTGAATACTGCGGCGACCAGCACTCCCAGATGGCCGGACGCATCGCCACCCTCACCCCCGAGGACTACAACAAGTGGCTCGAGGCCCGCAAGGACACCTCCGGCATCAACCTCGTCGAACTCGGTGCCCAGATCGCCCGTCGCAATGGCTGCTTCCAGTGCCACTCCATCGACGGCTCGGCCAACACCGGACCCACCTGGCAGAACCTCTACGGCAGGCAGGTCCCCGGCTGGACCCCCGGCCCCGAATTCGCCGAAGCCGCAACCCCCGGCGTCGCCGAACGCGGCTACATCGTCGAGTCCATCCTCTACCCCGAGCGCTACAAGCACCCCGATTACAGGGGCCAGAACATGGCCTCCTACCTCGGAGCCATCGAAGGCCGAGAACTCGAATCCATCGTCTACTACATCAAGAGTCTCTCCGCCGACTACGCCGAACAGGCCGAACGCGAAGCCGCCGCAGAACTCGAAGCCCAGCTCTCCGAATCCGAAAACGGCTCCGAGGGCTGACCCCAAGCCGCCATCAACGACCCCAGCACACCCACTGATCGCAACACACGCACGCCGCTCCCGGCGACACTGACCACCGGAGGTCAAACCCATCATGGGACACCACGACAGACCCTACTACGCCCCCAAAGAGACTCTCGGGAAGACCATCTGGTCCTGGATCTACACCGTCGACCACAAAAAAATCGGCGTGATGTACCTCTGCGCGGTCCTGCTGATGTTCTTCCTCGGCGGCGTCTTCGCCATGATGCTCCGCGCTGAGCTCTGGACGCCCACGACCCTGCAGACCCAACAGGTTCAGGCCCAGGTTCAGGCCACGAACGATCAGGGCCTCCGAATGTTCGAGAACGGCGCGGAGGTCCTTGTCCCCGCGCTCCGCGAAGACGGCCAGCCGGAACTCGACGGCGACGGCGAACCGGTCCTCAAGCCCAAAACCAACGACGAGGGCCAGCCCGTGAACGAAGCGGGGCAGCCGCTCGGCAACCCCGTCATGACCGACAAGGTCGATGAGAACGGCGATCCGGTATTCGAAGAGAAGACCGTCACAACAGGCGAACTCTGGCCCGGCTGGACCTCCAAAGCCGGAACCGTCAACTCGAACAATGTCTACAACCGCCTCTTCTCCCTGCACGGCACGGTGATGGTGTTCCTCTTCATCATCCCCGCCATCCCCGCAGCCCTCGGCAACATCTTCCTGCCCATCATGCTCGGCGCGAAGGATGTCGCCTTCCCCCGGCTCAACCTCGCCTCCTGGTACATCTACATCTTCGGCGGCATCTTCGCCGTCGCCTCCCTCGCCCTCGGCGGCGTCGAAACCGGATGGACCTTCTACACCCCGTACTCAACCTCCACGAACTGGGGCAGCGTGACCTCCATGGTCCTCGCCGCCTTCATCCTCGGCTTCAGCTCGATCTTCACGGGCATGAACTTCATCGTCACCGTCCACAAGCTCCGCGTGCCGGGCATGGGCTGGTTCGACATGCCCCTGTTCATCTGGGCCCTCTACGCCACCTCCATCATCCAGGTCCTCGCCACCCCGGTCCTCGGCATCACCCTGCTCATGCTCGTCTTCGAGCGCACCTTCGGCATCGGCATCTTCGACCCCGCCCTCAGCGGCGACCCGGTCCTCTACCAGCACTTCTTCTGGTTCTACAGCCACCCCGCCGTCTACATCATGATCCTCCCCGGCTTCGGCATCATCTCCGAGCTGATCGCCGTCCACTCCCACAAGCGCCTCTTCGGCTACCGCGCCATCGCGTTCAGCTCCATCGGCATCGCCGCCGTGTCCTTCCTCATCTGGGGACACCACATGTTCACCGCCGAATCGCCCGCGGCGAATGTGATCTTCTCCGCCCTCACCTTCCTCGTCGGCCTCCCGACCGCCATCAAGGTCTTCAACTGGACCAGCTCGCTCTATAAAGCGTCCATCAGTTGGACCACGCCCATGCTCTACGCGGCGTTCTTCATCTTCTGCTTCACCATCGGCGGCCTCACCGGCCCACCGCTGGCAACCCTCGCCACCGACATCGCCCTGCACGACACCTACTTCGTCGTCGCACACTTCCACTATGTCATGATGGGCGGCACCGTCCTCGCCTTCCTCGGCGGCCTGCACCACTGGTGGCCCAAGTTCACCGGCAAGATGTACAACGAGAACTGGGCCCGACTCGCCTCCGTGATCGTCTTCGTCGGCTTCAATGTCACCTTCTTCACCCAGTTCTTCCTCGGCACCCAAGGCATGCCCCGCCGATACGCGACCTATGTCCCAGAGTTCGAGATGCTCCACAAGATCTCGACCGTCGGATCGTGGCTGCTCGCCGTCGGCTTCCTCATCCACCTCCTGGTCTTCGTCTTCTCCCTCGCCGGCGGACGCAAGGCCCCGCGCAACCCCTGGGGCGGCCTCACCCTCGAGTGGTACGCCGACTCGCCCCCCGTCGAGCACAACTTCTCCCACGAGCCCCTGCTCACCCACGGCCCGTACGACTACGACCTCGTCGTGCCCCCCGGCTGGGACCCCGCCGACTACCCGCTGCCCGACCCCGAAGCCGTCGCACGGGCACACGGCCACTGATCCCAAAGATCCTCCATCCTCGGGCAGACCCGAAAGGGCCCGCCCGGGTTTCTCGCTCATTCCGAAACCCCAAGGTTCTCAGACATGACCACCGCCCCCGTCAAGCCCACCGTTGAACTCGCCCGGAAGCGAGAGATGCACGAGGACTATGTCCACCAGCACCACTGGCGAAACGCGGCCGACGAGGCCGAGGGCGCCAAGATGGGCATGTGGCTCTTCCTCTCAACGGAAGTCCTGCTATTCACCGGCTTCTTCTGCGCTTACGCATGGGGCCGCATGGTCCACTACGACACCTGGCGCGAATCCTCCCACGCCTACCTCGACTGGAAGATCGGCGCGGTCAACACCGTCGTTCTCCTGCTCTCCAGCTTCACCGTCGTCATGGCCATCCGAGAGCTCCAGCTCGCTCGCAAGTGGCGCGCCTTCATCTACCTCGGCATCACCAACCTCTGCGCCATCTTCTTCCTCGTCGCCAAGCTCGCCCTCGAGTACATCCCCAAGATCAACGACGGCAAGCTCGCCGGCCAGAACTTCTGGTACTACAACCCCAAGGGCACCCACGACCACCTCTTCATGAGCGTCTACTGGATCTCCACCGCCACCCACGGCATCCATGTGCTCGTCGGCGTCCTCGTCATCTCCTACGCCATGTTCTGGACCGCCCGAGGCCGCTACGGCCCCAAGAACTTCATGTTCGTCGAGAACACCGGCCTCTACTGGCACATCGTCGATGTGATCTGGATCTTCCTCTTCCCGATGCTGTACCTCGTCTGAGCGCCGACCAACACACTCTCCACCGCACGCGCGGAGCAAAAGCCATGGCACACGACCACGACAACCAGACCGAAAACCAGGGGCTCATGCCCAACCTCGACAACCCCGCCCACGCCCACGCCCACACCGATGAGCACGGCGCCCACCACGACGGACACCATGTGCATGTCACCCCCTTCATGCCCATGCTCCTCGTCTTCGTCGGCCTGCTCGTGCTCACCGCGCTGACCCTCTGGACCGCCAAGGCCGAGTACTTCTATGTCAGCAACTCCGTCAACCTGATCGTCGCCCTCATCATCGCCGGGCTCAAGGGCCTGCTCGTCGCCGCCTTCTTCATGCACCTCATCTACGACAAGGCCATGAACACCGTCATCGTCGTCGCCACGATGTTCGCCGCCGTCCTCTTCCTCACCCTCACACTCGTCGACATCGGAACCCAGGACATCGTCGACAAAACCGAAAAGGGCGAGATCGCCATCGGCGGCAGCGTCCAGATCACCACCGACGAGAACGGCAACCGCGTCGTCAGCCGCGGCGTCTACTCGCCCTTCTGGTCCGACAGCCCCGGCCTCTCCATCCTCGAGCAGGCCCGTCAGGACCCCGAGAATGTCAAGAAGCGCGAGAAGTACCACGCCGCCGACGGCGACGGCTCCTCCGACTACTGATCAACCGATCGCACGAATCGAACACCCATGGCCCGCGCCGCGCTGCTCATCCTGACGCTCTCCATCATCGGCCTCTTCGCCAGCGCGTGGTTCATGATGTCCCGCCTCGCCGAGCGCAGCGTCGAACTCGTCTACTTCAACGAACCCGTCACCGAAACAGAGTTCATCTTCGAAGACCACGATGTCGCCCTCGAGCGCACCGCCGTCGAGCCCGAGTCCAACCCCTTCGCCGCCACCCGCGCCTTCCGCCTCTCGTACCGAGGCGAGTCCGTCGACTTCCCCATCGTCCTCGAAGACAACGAAAAGCTCCCCGGCCTCCTCGGCGTCGAGCAGTGGCTCCGCGTCCTCCCCATGGTCACCGGCGCACGCTCCGCCGACGACGCCGCGGCGAAACTCGCCTCCGGCGAGCTCAAGCCCCGCATGATCGTCGCCGCCCGCTACCCCGCCGAGGGCTACGACGCCGAAAGCTGGGGCCTCGTCCGCCGCTCCGACTGGGTCTACCGCATCGCCGAGCTCAACCCCACCGGCCCCGAGCCCATCACGCTCACCCAGAAGACCTACCGCGAGCTCGACGCCCTGCACACCCCCGGCAAGTACACGCCCGAGGACATGATCCCCACCCCCGAACAGCGCACCCGCGACCTCTGGCAGCACTACGCCATGCAGCAGGTCACCCCCAGCCAGTTCTTCCGCGCCAAGGACCGCAACCTCGACTCCGCCCTCGAAGCCATGGGCTGGACCTGGCCCGCCGCCGGAGTCAGCGGCCTCGGCATCATGATCAGCATCGCCATGCTCGGCATGGCCCGCGTCGGCAACCGCAGGGAGTTGTAGCGTCTGAATCGGACTGACTGGCGAGTCCCGATGAGCACTTTCTAAGGACCTTGGTTCGAGTGCGTGGTATCTTGGAGAGATGCTGCATTCCCTCTTCAGTGGACTCGTGATGCTGATGCTCGTAGGTCTTTGTCCACCTGCGGCTGCGATCCCGACCGAACCGCCAATCGATTGGACTGACCGCGACCAAGTAGAGCGTGAGATCGAGGGTGTGATCGGTCGTGCGGAGCTGGGGCGGTTTCGAGGCGCTGTGGTCATCAGGGTCGGAGGCGAGAGCGTGTTTGCCCGCGGGTATGGGCTTGAAAGCAGAGAATTACATCCGATCGATCCGGAAGTCAGTCTTTTCGATATCGGGTCTGTCGCCAAGTCCGTAACTGCTGCGACCGTGCTTCGCTTGATCGAGGAAGACAAGCTTTCGCTGTCCTCAACCGTTGGAGAAGTGTTGGGTAACGGCGCGGGAAACCTCACCGAGGTGACCATGGAGGAGCTCCTCCGCCATCGCTCCGGTCTCGGGAGCGGCGGGACCGCGTTCTCGCAGCCGGGTGCATTGGATTCGGCAGACGGGCTGATCGGCGCGCTCGGCCAAGTACCGCTCGGCCGCAAGCAGTTCGCGTACTCCAACGCTGGGTATTTCGTACTCGCCGCAGTAATCGAGAAAGTTGGCGAAGGTTCGTTCGAGTCGATCACTCGCGAGATGGTCTTCGAGCCCGCCGATCTTGTCGGCGTTGGCTTCGTAGGGGATCGTCAAGTGCCCGGTAAGAGACCGACGGCACGCGTCTCCAGAGCGACTCGCGGCCTCCCTTCGATCACCTCGATGTTCGACTACCCATGGAACTGGGGCCAGCGGGGCGCGACCGGTGTAGTCATGACAGCCGAGACAGCGGCCGATTGGTTCGAGGCGATTCAGGCCGGTGACTGGCTCACCGACGCGTCGCGCGAACTGATGCTCGCTCCGAGCGACGATGGCTACGGGCTTGGGCTCTACCTGGATGTCGACGAGGCCGGGCGTGTCACGAGATTCTGGCACGGCGGTTCGACGGGCGGGTTTGTCTGTCATATCGCTCGTTACCCACTCGCCCTGGATGGGCAAGGCGCGACGGTCGTGCTGATGGCCGAGTCATCGATCGATCTGAACGGGATAGCCAGGAAGATCGAGCAGTTCATCTCACCAACGCCGCCGAAACCGACGTTCGCGGGCGTCTATCTCATCGCCTATACCGATACGGATGACAATGGTGTGTATTCCATCAGCGGCGACCTCGGTTGGCGAGGCATGCCGCAATATGTCGGCTCAGACGGCACCCGCCGGATTGTTGATGCCCGGCCTACGATCATTCTCGAAGATCGCGCGAGTCGGATGTGGACCCTGATACTTCGATTAGACGACGAGAAGGCCGGTCGCCTTGTAGAACAACTCGACTCCGTGAACCGCCAGATCGCATCGGATCCGGTTGGCGGGCAGACCCCTTGGCGGAAGGGCATTACATTCATCGCGGATGTTCGTGACCTTGAGGTGACGGAGCACCAGTCATACATCATCGATGACGGAGCCATACTGACAGTGCGAGCGTCGTCCGATCATCATGTCGTGCTTGTGGTCGCGACGCCCGACGGGGACCACGAACTCGCTCGTGTGCGGATGGGTGGGGCTGAAGTGCGGGGTCTGCAGGAACAGATCAGACAAGCGATGCAATAACCGATGCCGCCAAGTGCAATGGTCTACGCGAAGCGTAGCCCATGCTCCTCGCCCCATATCACGCAAGATCAACGGCCCAATCCCGGATCATACGGCTCCGCTTCCGAAGCAATCCGGCCACGCTTCTCCAGCCACCAGCCGCCCCACCAAAGAAGCCCGAGCACCGGCGCGGCGTAGATCCCGACCAGCATCACCGCTATGCCGCTCTGCGGATCCGGGTTCGGGTCCAAGTGCACCACATACATGTAGGTGTGCCGGAACCAGGCGCCGTATCCGACGGCGCCGATGATCAGAACAAACTGACCCACGACAGTCCGCCACCGCCACGCGAGCACTCCTGTGACTACGAACGGCGTCATCGTGAATGCAGCAACGAAGAGGATCCCGTCGAGGCCCCTCGGCACAAAGGTGATCGCAAAGACGATGAACGCAGCGACCACCAACGCGAGAGTAGCCCATCGCATTGCAAGGCCTTCAGAGATGAGGTGCTCGGTGTCTGCTGCCATGATCAAGCCCCAGCGTAGCCCAAACCGCCCGCCCCCCTCGCCTCCCAGCCACTGACACCACCATGTCACCCACCCACAAAAAACCCAAACAAACCCCTTGACCCAAACAAAAA
>CBFGVX010000003.1:0-70602 GCA_965652425.1 uncultured bacterium
CTCGAGTGTTTCGAGGGCGGCGATCTGGATGCGGATCATGGTCTGCTTGAGGTCGTTGAGAGTGGGAGAGGAGTTCGGGATGGTGGTGTGCATGGCGCGCTCCGGCGGGGTGTGAAGGAGGGGCGATGCGAAACACACGCCCTACGCCCTAGGTGCCCGCAGGCCCACTTGGCGCGCGCAGGTGTGGTAGATCCGGAGAGGTAGTGAGCGGATCGTCAGGAAAGAAGCGGAGAAAAAAATTTGAAAAAGTTGGGTGGGCGCGGATTCTTGCGGCCCGGTCGGCGCGCGCCGGTGTGGACTTCTGAACCCGGTTTCGGGGGGTTTTGCAGCGCCTCGCGGGGCCTGCGACCGACTTTGTCGGTCTTGACCCCGGCACCCTTGGAGCTTCCGCATAGTCGCCTCAAGGGGCGACCATGGCACACCATCTGTTTACTCGTGGTGTGTGGCCGGGCCCTTCCAGGTGAGGATGAGCAGACTGACGGCGACGACGACGAGGGTGGAGCCCTCGTGGCCGATGACGCCGACGCCCATGGGGATCCAGCCGACGAGCGTGAACGCCGCGAGCATGAGGATGACGCTCATGGCGAAGACGAGGTTGAAGTACATGACGCGGCGGACGCGCCTGGTTGTGCGGATGGCCCAGGGGATGACGGCGAGGTCGTCGTTCAAGATGACGACATCGGCGGCCTCGAGCGCGGCGTCGGTGCCGATGCCGCCCATCGCGAGGCCGACATCGGCGAGTGCGAGCGCGGGCGCATCGTTCACGCCGTCGCCGACGACGGCGAGGCGCGTGCCGGGTTGGTCGCGCAGGCGTTTGATCTGCGCGACCTTGTCCTCGGGGAGCAGGCCGGCGTGGACCTCGTCGACGCTGATCTCGGCGCCGAGTTTGGCGGCGATGTTCTCGTGGTCGCCGGTGAGCATGACGACGCGCGAGATGCCGAGATCGTGCAGTTCGGCGACGAGCTGTTTGGCGCCGTCGCGCAGGGTGTCGGCGAGGGTGAAGACGAGCACGGTTCCGGCGTGGGCGAAGACGGCGGTGATCGCGCCCTCGGCTCTGACCTCTTCGAGGATGCGCTCGGCGTTGAGCCGGTCGTCGGCGCTGAGCAGCGGCGCGATGTACTCGATGTTGCCGATGTACGCCGGTTCGCCCGCGTGCATCGCGCGGATGCCCTTGCCGGGGATCATCTCGAAGCGGTCGATCGGCGCGGGGCGGGCGCCCGAGGCGCGGGCCGAGCGGGCGATGGCCATGGCGATGGGGTGGGTGGACTGCTCTTCCATCGCGAGCACGACGGGCAGCAGGGCGGCGGCGGCGGATTGGTCGCCGGTGATGACGCGGGTTTCGACGACCTCGATGCGCCCGGTGGTGAGCGTGCCGGTTTTGTCGAGGGCGATGGTATTGACCGACGACAGGCGTTCGAGCGCTTCGCCGCCTTTGACGAGGAGTCCGGCGCGGGCGGCGCGGTTGAGGCCGCAGAGCGTGGCGGTGGGCGTGGCGATGACGAGTGCGCAGGGGCTGGCGACGATGAGGAGGGTGATGGCGCGGTACGCGGCGTCTGCCCACGAGAGCGGATTGTCGCCGCCACCGATGCGTGTGGTGGCGAGCAGGACGAGCGCGAGGGTTGCGATGGCGAAGACCGAGAGCGTGTAGGGCGAGGAGAATTTGTCGATGACGCGCTGCAGGGGCTGGCGCTGCTCCTGGGCTTCGAGGACGAGCTCGAGGATTTTCTGGAGACTCGATTCGGCGACGGGGCGGGAGATACGCACCTCGATCGCGCCGTTCTGGTTCATGGTGCCGGCGTACACCTCGTCGCCGGGCTCGACAGCGCGCGGCAGACTCTCGCCGGTGAGGTGGGACTGGTCGAGGGTGGTCTGGCCCTTCTCGATGGTCCCGTCGGCGGGGACGGTCTCGCCGGGGCGGACGAGGACGAGGTCGCCCTTGCGCAGGTCTTCGGGCTTGACGGGTTCCCAGCCCGAACTCTCGATGCCGTTGCCGTCCCCGTTGGAACTGGTGCGTCGCATGGCTTCGTTGGGCATGAGCTTGCTCAGCCGTGCGACGGCGTCTTTGGCCTTGGCCATGGCGCGGTGTTCGAGTGCGCCGGCGAGGGTGAACATGAAGAGGAGGAGTGCGCCTTCGCCCGGGTGGCCGATCGCCGCGGCGAGGCCGGCGCCGACGACCATGAGGACATCGATGTTGGGTTCGCGTGCGGCGATGGATTCGGCGGCGGCCTTGAGGCCGTGGACCGCGCCGAGCGCGAGCGAGACCCAGACGAGCGCGTGGCCGACGGCGTGGAACGCGTGGGCCCAGTCGGCGGCGTTGGACTCGTTGACGATGACCTGGAGGGAGTAGCCGAGGAGGAGTGCGACGCCCGCGCTGAGGGCGATGGGCATCTGCCACTCATCGGAGAAGAGGTGGGAGAGGAAAGATCGCCGAGCGGGGGCGGTGTTGGGCATGGGTGGACGGTACTTCAGGGAGGGGCGGAAGAACGGTGAGACTGGGTTTCAACTTTGTCTGGCGAGGTTTACAACGCCACCGCGAACAGGCCACCGATGATCACGACCGGAAGAATGAACGAGATCACGATGCCGAATCCGATGGTTGTGCCGCGGGCTTCAGGTCTGTGCCGAAGGCGTACAGTTCGAAGTGGCGCGACGATGGAAACGCCAATCGCCAGAAACCAAAGGGCTGGTGCGCCAAGAGACCACAACGATTGTTGCCAACCGGGGTAACTGCCGGGGAAGTACGAGTTCGTCACGCCGACGACAACAGAGTTGTAGAGAAACAGCACAGCACCGCAGGTCAATACGCTCACAGCAAGGAGGATCGTGCCCATCGGTCGGAACAGACTCGGCATCCGCTCTCTGGGCCAGCCGCATTCAGGGCAGGTTGGCTCGCTCTCAGACGCGAGACCCGCGAGGTCGTAGGCACAGTTCAAGCAAGGCGCCTCGCAGAACTTCCTTTTTCTCGGGAGCGGAACGGATGGAGGCTGCTCAACCATGGGCCACCATACGGCATGTGCGCGCGGCGGGTTGCAGCGAAGTTGCGATCCGACAGCGAGAGCCGGCGGGGCGTTGTTGTTTTGATTCAAGATGGTGCGAACTGCTTTACAGCTCCACCATCTCCATATCCGCCTGCTGGCGCACTTCGATCGTTGGCGTGTGGATCTCGTCGACGAAGGGGCGCAGGGCGGGGTACTCGGCGGCCATGCGCTGGCGGATCATCGCGGCGTTGTATCGCTCGCCGATGGGGGCGGCGACTTCCATCGCCGCGGGAACCTGGCCGGGCATGGCGTCGGGGTATTCGGTGATGGTGCCGGTGGTGTCGCCGGGTTCGGCTTCGCCGGCGAGGATGGCGAGGACATCGAGGGCGATCTGGGCCTCGCTGCGGCTGAGACCGATGGGCGGTATGGCCTGCTCGAAGGCCTGGATGCGCTCGTCGGCGTTGACGAAGCAGCCGGCCTTCTCAACCCAGCTCGCGCCGGGCAGGAAGACCTCGGCCTGTTTGGTGAGGCGGTTGGGCAGCGTGTCGATGAGGACGACGGCCTTGCCCTGGCAGGCGCGGGCGAACTCTTCGGTGACCCACTCGCTGGGGTAGTTGCCGGTGACGATGAGGCCGGAGAACTCGGTGGAGCCGATGCGCCCGGTGATGTCCTCGAAGCTCGGGACATTGCCCTCGCCGGCGATGGCTTCGAGGGCGCGTCGGACGCCGCGGGCGTTGGGGGCTTTCTCGGCGCGGATCGTGTAGCCGCCGGGGAAGGTCTTGTCTTCGCCCGAGCGGGGGATCGGTCCGACGGCGAGGACGGCGCTGGGGTCGATGGCGCGGGCCATCTTGCCGAGCAGGTACGCGTCTTCGGTGGAGAGCATGGGGCTGACGAGGATGGCGATGTGCTTGGCGTTGCCGTCGCCGCCGAAGCGGTCGTCGCCGGTGAGGTGGCGGAGCATCTCGCGGTAGGCGCGGCCCCAGTGGACCTCGGTCTGGCGGTTGTGCGCGAGGTCGAGGGGGCTGGTGAGGCGGTCTTCGGAGTGGACGAACTTGTAGCCGTAGCGGACCTCATCGGAGATCCACCACTTGTTGACCTCCGCGCACTCGCGGGGCTTGATGCGGTAGACCTGGCCCCGGTTGTGCTCGATGAGGATGTTGTCGCCCTGGGCGGTGATGCCGTCGATGGAGGGGGCGCTCCTGAGGAACCAGACGCGCTGGGTGAAGAGGAAGTCCTTATCGAGCAGCGCGCCGACGGGGCAGAGGTCGATGACATTGGCCGAGAGCTCGTTGTCGAGGGCCTCGCCGGGGAAGATGTCGATCTGTTCGGCGTTGCCGCGGCCTTCGACGATCAGTTCGGAGGTGCCGGTGACTTCGCGGCAGAAGCGGACGCAGCGGGTGCACATGATGCAGCGGTCGGAGTAGAGGTAGACATGGGGGCCGAGGTCTTTCTTGGGCTGCTTGACCTTGGTTTCCTCGAAGCGTGAGACGCCTCGCCCGTAGTCGTAGGAGTAGTCCTGCAGCCAGCACTCGCCGGCCTGGTCGCAGACCGGGCAGTCGAGGGGGTGGTTGATGAGCAGGTACTCCATGACGGCCTTCTGGTTCTGGATGGCCTTGGGGGAGTCGGTGTAGACGACCTGACCTTCGCCGGCGGGGGTCTGGCAGGTGGGCAGAAGTTTGGGGATGGGTTCGAGTTTGGGCTTGCCGTCAGCATCGGGGTTGCGGGGGTTTGGCGCCCAGACCTCGGCGAGGCAGATGCGGCAGGAGGCCACGATGGAGAGGCCGTCGTGGTAGCAGTACTGCGGGATGGCGATCCCGTTGGCGTTGGCGATCTGGAGGATCGTCTGACCGGGTTCGAAGTCGCAGACTTTGCCGTCGATGGTGATCGTGGGCATGTATTCAGCCAAACTCTGGTGGGGTGTAGAAAATCGTTTGGAACCGGTGGGGTCCGAAGTAGAATACTAGCCGCGACCGGCTGTGGCTGTGGCGTTTGCCCGGATCGGGCGGCCTGTCATGGCGGTTTCGCGGGAGGAGAGATTGATATGCGTCTGAGCGGTTGCCTGAGTGTGGTGCTGTTGGTCTGCCCTGCGGTGCTGGGTGTGCCCCCGATCATCGAGGATTTTGATGTTGATGCCGCGGGCTGGCGGGTGGCGGATATGTCGTGCGGCGGGTCGTACCTCAACCCGATTGGGCTGTACGGGGTGGACTGGAATCCCACCGGGGGCGATGCCGGTGCGTATATCTCCCGTCTCGACCCCTCTGCCAACTGCTTCTACTTCGAGGCCGCCCCGGCCTTTTCCGGCGATCTCTCGGCCTACGCCGGCGGTCGGCTGGGGTACAGCGTCCTCACCGACTTCGACAATTACGCAATTGAGCGTGGGGTCATCTTCGTTGGGACCAATAACACGGTCCTCTACGGCGAGATGCCCATGCCCGCAGTCGGGGCTTGGGGTCGGCGCTGCCTCATCCTGCAGCCCTCTGCCTTCCGCATCGGCAACCGCAACGGGGCCATCGCGAGCCAGGCCCAGTTCGATGCGGTCATGGCCAGCGTCGCGAAGCTCTATCTGCCCGCGGAGTTCGGCTCGATCGTCGTGGAGACGGTGGGGATCGACCGGGTGGAGCTGACCGGGCCGTGCCTGGCCGATATCGATGTCAGCGGTCAGGTGAATCTGGACGATCTGAATCTGATCCTGACGAACTTCGGCAGCACCTCCGGGCAGGGCGATCTGGACTGCAACGGCATCGTGGACCTGGACGACCTGAACGCGGTGCTGACGGCGTTCGGGACGGTGTGCGGCTGAGGCCCGGATTATTCGGACTGTGTGAGCGGTGTGAAGTGCAGGAGATCTCCTTGGATGGAGGTCCGTCTCTGTCGCGTTGCGATTTTAGGGCGGTGCGGGGTGGGTGAATTGCCTTGGATTGTGCGACGATTGGGGTATGTTTGCGGATGGGTTGGCGAGTCGCGGGCCGGCGCGTCGTGCGGTCGAGTCGACACCCGCGGAGCGTGTGACATGAAACGATCTGGATTGTTTGCTCGCCGGTTTGGCGTGCTGGCGATGGCTGGCGTGTTTGTGGTGCTGGCTGGGAACAGTTTGGCGTGGGGGCAGGCCGAGGCGCGTTCGCTGCTCCGCAAGGATGAGGCGGTCTCGGTTGATTGGCGGCATCGCGGCGATGTGGTGTGGGTGAAATTTCTGGACGATCTGCCGATCCGTGCGATCGACGGGGTGCTGGTGATCGAAGGGGTTGAAGACGCGCTGGGCGAAACGCGAGCTGCGGAGCCCCTGATGGATGCGGGGAGTTGGCGAGCGGCCCATTCTCTGGAGCCGGAGCGGCTGGAGACTGCGCGAAGGCGTGCCGAGACGGCACTGGGTCGGTCGATCGCGGATCCTCGGAGCGAGTTTCATTTCTGGTTGCCCGAGGGTGTGACACCTCGCGAGGCGATTGATGCCTTCAACGCCCTCGATGTGGTGGAACTCGCTCTGCCGGTTCAGGTGCCGACCCCATCGCCTCGCGCCGGTGGTGGGGATCGGAGCGGATTGACGCCCCCGAATTTCGAGGGGATGCAAGGGTATCTGGAAGCTTCACCGGTCGGGATCGGAGCGACCGAGGTGTGGCAGTCCAAGGGTGTGCGTGGGGCGGGTGTTCGTGTTGCGGATATCGAGTACGACTTCAACGCGGACCATGCTGATCTGCCCGGCGTGACGGTGTTGACGGTCGGTACACCGACTCAGCCGTTCAGCAATGACCACGGCACCGCGGTGCTCGGGCAGCTTGGTTCGCTCGATAACGGTTGGGGAACGACAGGGATCGCGCACGAGGCGGACTTGTATTTTTCGCACTCGAGTGTGAACGGTGTGCTGAACATCGCGAGCGCGATTTATCGGTGCGTGAACGAGTTTGAGCCGGGCGATGTGATTCTGGTCGAGGCGCAGATGTGGGGACCGAACTCGGTCAACTTTCCGCCGGACTGCTTCGGGTGCGTGCCGGTGGAGTGGTCGTTTTCCACTTACAACGCGATCCTGATCGCGGTCGGGAACGGGATCCATGTGGTGCTGACGGGGGGGAACGGGCAGCAGAACCTGGATGATCCGGTGTACACGCAGGGGAATGCGGGGCATTGGCCCTTCGTGGAGGGTGCGGATTCCGGAGCGATCATGGTGGGTGCGGGCCATGCTCCGTCGAGCTTCGGGGGCAGCGGTGTGGCGCGATCGCGGGTGTGGTACTCGAATCACGGTTCGCGCTTCAACCTGCAGGGTTGGGGGGAGGCGATTTGGACCACTGGGTACGGATCGTCCTACGACTCGATGGGCCAGAACTACTGGTACACCTCTTCGTTCGGAGGGACCTCCGGGGCCGGACCGATCGTGACCGGGGCGGTTGCGCTGCTGGAGTCGTACCATCAGTCCGTGCTGGGCACTCCCATGGAGCCCTTGACGCTGCGAGAGCTGCTTGAGCAGACCGGCGCAGCACAGTCGAATGGGCAGTACCCGGCGACGCAGAAGATCGGTGTGCTGCCGGATGTGCTCGCGGCGATCGAGGCGGTGGATGTGCCACATGCCTGCCCGGGCGATGTGGACGGCAACGGCGAGATCGATCTGGACGACCTGAACCTGGTGCTGACGAGCTTCGGTCAGGCGACGACGATCGGGGATGCCACGGGCGATGGCATCGTGGATCTGGACGATCTGAACGCGGTGCTGACGGCGTTCGGGACGGTGTGCTCGGGTTGAATTGCCCAGAATTGTCAGGGTTAAAAGAGCGAATCTATCGGTCGTTCTGGGTTTCTCCATCTTCACAAAACCGCGATTATGAATCGAAAACGCGGTTTTTGTTTGACTCGCACGGCTGCGGAGGCAAAGTACGGGGCTACACCCCAATGAGGGGGTATTCAATATTGCTTCCGGAGGAGTCGTTCCTATGAAGAAGATGCTGAGCCGCACCGCGGGTGCAGTGGTGGTCGTCGCGGCTGCTGGTGGTGCGAGCGCGGGCGTTGTGCCGGGCGTGAGCTACACGCCGCTGGCGTTCGGTCCGCTGGTCGATCCCGGCAACGGGGCGTACTACACGCAGATCTATGACATCTCGGCGGACGGCAACTCGTATGTCGGTCTGCTGAGCGATGGTCGTGCGGCGTATGTGTATCAGGGCGAGCTGCTGATCCAAACCGGGAGCGGCGGAGCGCTGGCGATCACCCCCGATGGCACGATGGCGTTCGGCGGACCGGCGGGAGGCGCTCCGGTGCAATGGTCGGTGGGCGACGCGGTGGGGAGCACCATCCCCGGCGCGGTCTACTCCAACCCGTTCAGCGGTTCGGCGGGCAGTCTCGCGTACGGCGTGAACCGCGACGGCACGGTGCTGAACATCGTGCAGAACGGATTGTCGTCGGCGGTGCTGACGCCGACGGGGATTCGCCGGGCGAACGACGCGTTCGTGGACCAGTTCCCGGTCGGTGCGTTCGCGGGCGTGAACCGTGGCATCGCGGTGGACGCTCCGATCCAAGTGGTCGCGGGCAACACGCAGGGCGTGTACAACACGACCGCGTTCCGCTGGAATTACGAGACCGATGCCATTTCGCCGCTGAACCTTCCGGCGGGCGGGACCTCGGTGACGATGGGTGGGGGCGCATCGAGCTCGAACATCTCGTATGACGGATCGATCATCGGCGGGGCGGCGCGGGTGCCGAGCATCGCTCCCCTGGATGTGCCGATCTATTGGGACGCGAGCGGCGAGGCGCATGTGATCCCCGGCGTGGGCGGGCGCGTGATGGGCACGATGAACGCGGTGAACTACACGGGCACTTTCGGCGGCGGGAACTTCTTCGGCGCCGGGCTGTCCAACCACGCGTTCCTGTACGACTTCGCCAACGACATGACCTACGACCTGAATGTGCTGTTCGCGGATCTCATTCCCGACGGCTGGGTGCTGACGCACACCACGGACATTTCCGATGACGGCTCGAAGATCTTCGCGCGGGCGCTGGCTCCGGACGGGACCGCTCGGTTTGTGGAACTCACCGGGATCGTCCCGGCTCCCGGAACGGCGCTGCTGCTCGGGCTGGCGGGGATCGGCGCTGCTCGGCGCCGGCGCTGATCGGCTGACGGTCGGGCTTGTCTTCGGGGCTCCGCTGGCGCGGGGCCCTGTTTGTTTTTGGATGTGGTGCGGGGCGGCACAGCGCGGGCCGTGGGCGGCTATCCTCCGCTCATGGCCTCTTCTGATTCCAAACTGACCAAGGTTGACCCGCGATCGATCGGTTCCCCCAAGGGGACGCGGGATTTCTATCCTGAGGACCTGCTGCGCCGGCGGTACATCACCGAGGTGTGGCGGGCGGTGTCGATCCGGCACGGGTTCGAGGAGATCGACGGGCCGACCTTCGAGCATTCGGAGCTGTACGCGGTCAAGAGCGGCGAGGGGATCCTCGGCGAGCTGTTCCAGGCCTTCAGCGGCAAGGCCGAGGACGAGCGGGAGCAGGTTCGCGAGACGGGCAACGCCCCGTTTGCGCTGAGGCCGGAGTTCACGCCGACGCTGGCGCGGATGTACGCGGCGAAGGCGAAACAGCTCCCCAAGCCGGTCCGCTGGTTCTGCGTGCCGAATTTCTTCCGGGCGGAGAAGCCGCAGCGCGGGCGGCTGCGGGAGTTCATGCAGTGGAATGTGGATGTTGTCGATCTGACCGGCAACATCGAAGAACTGACATGGGACTACAACTCGACCGCAACTGAAGTCAACCACAAAATCGCTGCTACCCATCACGATATTGAGGTGATGGCATGTGCGATCGACGCGCTGAGAACTTTGGGGATCTCGGCAGAGCACATCAAAGTTCGATTCAATGATCGAACCATGGTGGATGCACTTCTTGCCGATGCTGGGATCGATGCCAGCCGGAAAGGCGAGTTTCTTCAATTGCTCGATGCATGGGCGAAACTCGATCAGCACCAACGAGCCCAGCGTGCAACTGCGCTCGGAAGTTCGATCGGCGAATTGAATGGGGTGCTCGAATCAACCGGAGACAATTCACAAGCCAGTAGCCGTGTTCGAGAGATCATGAATGCTGCTTCAAACCTGCGAATCGAAGATTGGCTGGTCTACGACCCCTCCATCGTCCGAGGCCTCGCCTACTACACCGGCACCGTCTTCGAGCTCATCGCCGAAGGCGAGCGCGCTGTTGCCGGTGGCGGGCGGTACGACAACCTGATCGAACTGTTCGGCGGACCCCCCCCCCCCGCGTGCGGCTTCGGGATGGGCGTTGTGGTGCTCGGGAACCTGCTCGATGATCACGGCCTGATGCCCGCCGACGGGGCCGAGATGATGGACGCGATCCAGCGGACGGTTTCGGGCGTGAGTCTGCGTCCGGAGGTGTTCGTGGTCTCCGGGGGCGAGGAGCACGATCATCTGGTGCAGCCACTGCTCGCGAACCTGCGGGCGGGGATCGAGGCGGACGGGTTCGACGGCAAGCCGTGGGACGCAGCGCGGTTCGATCCGAACGCCGGCGGCGTGCGCCCGATGCACGCGCGGACGACGGCGAAGGCGACGCGGAATCTCAAGAAGCTGCTCAGCGACGCCGAGCGGCAGTACGCCCGGTTCGCGGTGATCATTCATGGTGATGACAAGGTGCAGGTCAAGGACCTTGATCGCCGCGACGAGCTCCCCGAGAACTACCATGTCCGACCCGACGCCGACGCGCGACCCGATGCAGCGCAGGGCGGGTACGTCGGACGAGTGATCCTCGAGCGGCTTGCTCAATCACACTGAAACGGAATTTTTTTCATGGCCTACATCAGCACGATCGATGAATCCCGCGCTTCCGGACCGCTCAAGGAGCTGTACACCCGCTATTCGCGTCCGGTGGGCGACGACGGGGCGGCGGTAAACGACATTCTCAAAGTCCACTCGTCGAACCCGCCCGCGATCGAGGCGCATGTGACGATGGCGGTGAGCGCGCTGCTGGCGGAGTCGCCCCTGTCGCGGATCGAGCGGGAGATCATCGGCGTGGTCGTGAGCTTGGTGAACGGGTGCGAGTATTGCCTGAACCATCACGCGGCGGCGCTGGAGAAGCTGCTGCCGTTTGATCGGCAGAAGATCGTGGAGCCGCTCGCGACGGAAGGCGAGACCGAAGGGCTGACCGACCGCGAGGAGGCGATCGCGAAGTTTGCGCAGAAGCTGACGGTGGATCCGGGCGGGATGACGGGCGGCGATATCGGTGCGCTGAAGGGGGCGGGTCTTACGGAGCGTGAGGTACACGATGTGGTGCACGCCGCGGCGTACTGCGCGTACGCGAGCCGGATCGCGCTGGGGCTGGGGGCGAGCATCGAGGCGGATGTGCAGGCGGGGATCGAACTGGGGTGAACGGGCTGGCTACGGATTGGCTCTGATCTCTTCGGGCTGATTCGGGTTGGCCGGTTTTTCGCGCCCGCCGGTGATGAGGCGCGCGCCGCGCGTGAAGGCGAACCAGTTCCATGTCCACTGGAGCATGACGAGCACGCGGTTGCGGAACTCGACGAGGAACATGACATGGACGAGTCCCCAGAGGACCCAGGCGATATATCCGCCGAGCTTGAGGTTGCCGATCTCGGCGACGGCCTTGGCTCTGCCGATGGTGGCCATGGAACCCTTGTCTTTGTAGCGGAAGGCGGGTCGTTCTGAGCGGTCGGTGCCGTTCAATTCGCGGGCGATGATCTTGCCGACATGCGTGCCGCCCTGGAGCGCGCCCTGGGCGACGCCGGGGACGAGTTCATCGGAGCCGGGTCGGCGCTTCGCCGCGGCCATGTCACCGACGACGAAGATCTCGGGGCGGCCGGGGACGCTGAGGTCGTCCTCGACGGGGACGCGCCCGGTCGAGTCCAGCTCGACGCCGAGCGAGCGGGCGATGGGGCTGGCCTTCACGCCGGCGGCCCAGAAGACATTGCCGGCCTCGATCGCGTCCTCGCCCATCGTGACGCGCCCCGGCTGGAGGCCGGTGACGAGGGTGTTGAGGCGGACCTCGATGCCGAGCTTCTCAAGGTCGCGCCGGGCGCGTTCGCTGAGGGAGGGGTCGAAGGCGGAAAGGAGCCGGTCGCCGCCTTCGATGAGGACCACACGGGTGGTGCGGGTGTCGATGGCGCGGAAGTCGCGCGGGATGGTCTGTGCGGCGATCTCCTTGATCGCGCCGGCCAGCTCGACGCCGGTCGGCCCGCCCCCGACGACGGCGAAGGTGAGGGCTTTGCGCCGGGCGGGATCGGAGGATTCGTGCTCGGCCTGTTCGAAGGCGAGGAGGATGCGCCGGCGGATCTCGGTGGCGTCGTCGATGGTCTTCAGGCCGGGGGCGATGGATTCCCACTCGTCGTGGCCGAAGTAGGAATGGGTTGCGCCCGCGGCGAGCACGAGGTAGTCGTATTCGAGCCGTTCGTGGTCGAGGTGGACGATGCGCCGTTCGGTGTCGATGGAGGTGACCTCATCGAGCAGGACGCGGGCGTTGCGCTGGCTGCGGAAGACGCGCCGGATGGGCGAGGCGATGTCGGCGGGGGAAAGCCCGGCGGTGGCGACCTGGTAGAGGAGGGGCTGGAAGAGGTGGTGGTTGCGCTTGTCGACGATGGTGACGGCGGCGTCGGCTTTGCGCAGGGCCTTGGCGGCCTGCATGCCGCCGAAGCCGCAGCCGATGATGACGACGCGGGGAGCCACGGTATTGCCGGAGTCTGGCATAGGGGAATGGTAGGCGGGCGGCGTGAAATGTCCGGGAAAATCCGGAATGGGACATCACCGACCTGGGATCTCATGGCATCATGGGTGGGTGCATGACATTCGCGGGGCAAGGGTTCCTGGCGGGTGTCCGAGTTCATGCGTTCAGGAGGAAGCACCATGTCGTCACCGTTGTCTGTCGCCGCCGGTTTGCTCGGTCGGGTGTTCTGCTCTGTGCCCTGTGCGTTGATGGGCGGTTCCGCGTCGCTGGCGATCCCGGTCGCGATGGTTGCGACGGCGGGGCAGGAGGTCGGGGCCCAGGAGTGGATTTTCGCCGGTTTTCAGAGCGAATCGAGAAGTCCATTCGTGCAGTACACGCCGCCAGCGATCACGGTGCCGGACCTTCGGTTGTACGCGGATGTGCTCGGCATCGACGAGACGCAGCAGGAGATCTTGCGGGATATGTACGACGAGTTCGTTCGCTCGCACAACCGCGAGTGGACGCTGTACGCCGAAGCGCGACACGATGAGCAGAGCAGCGGTCGTATGCGGCACGGAATGGACCGGCAAAGTCCGGAGATGATCGAGATCATCAATCGCTACGAGGCGACGAAGGAGCGCCTAGAGTCGGCGTTCCTCTCGGACCTGCGTCTGCTGCTTTCGGCGAGCCAGTCCGAGCGGTGGCCGGATTTCGAGCGGGAGCACCGGCGCCTGAAGACGCTGAGCGCGTACGCGGCGCATCCGGAAGAGGGGATCGATCTGGTGGCGAGCGTGGGCGCGCTCGATCTCGACGAGCCCACGCGCGAGAATCTGCGGCCGCTGCTCGACGAGTACCGCATGCAGATCGATGCGACGCTCGTTCCAAGGAACAGCAGGGCGCGCAAGCTTGGCGAGGAGCTTCAGGAACTGCAGAGGCAGCAGGAAGAAGTCTTGCACAGCTCGGACCCGATGACCAGTGGCGAGAGGTGGAACGAGATCCGGGAGCGACAGAAGCAACTCGTGCCGGCAGCGCTCGAGCTTCACGGGCTGTGCGCACGCCTGCGGGATATCAAGTTGCACTACCAAGCCCGCATCGAAGAGCAGTTGCCGCCGAACTCTCTGGATGCGTTTCGGGAACTGACCGTGATCGAAGAGCGGTCACCGGTGCAGCACATGTTCCGGGCGGAGCGCATGTTCACATGGCTGGGACAGATGCGTTCGAATCTCGGATCCATGCGCGATTACACGATGAACGGTGTCCGCTTCGATGTGCAGCCCCTGACCGACGAGCAGAAGCAGCAGATCGACCGTATACGCGAGGAATTCGACGCGAAGCGCGAGGCCCTGCTCGACCGCCATCTGCCCGCGGGATGGAAGCAGGAGAACAGGAATTCCATCCATCTTTCCACGCCGCAGGGACAGATCTCGCTCGTGCGACGACCCGATGAGCAGCCATCCGGCAACGCCGTGAGGTTCTCGAACGGCGTTGCCATCAGCGAGGAACTGCAGAGTGGGATCTCGCGGATCGACCAGGAGGCCATCGACCGTTTGCGCGAGATCCTGACCATCGAACAGCGTCAGCTGCTGGTGCAGCGTTAAGGAGGAGGAACCCTATGAATTACTCGAGATTGAACCGGAT
This sequence comes from uncultured bacterium, assembly GCA_965652425.1. Classification (GTDB taxonomy): domain Bacteria; phylum Planctomycetota; class Phycisphaerae; order Phycisphaerales; family UBA1924; genus JANSXG01. The sequence goes on from CBFGVX010000003.1 coordinate 14,244, forward strand.
TTGGTGCGGGGCCCTCTGGGCCGTCGTGGCGATGCTTGTTCCGGCGATCGCCGCGTCTCCGGCGTCGGCCCAGCAGTGGCAATTCGCCGGCTGGTCCGAGTCGGGCAACGATGTGTACGGCTACGGGTTCATGATGGGCGGCGGCGCACCGATCACGGCTCGCGACCTGCGTCTGTACGCGGAGGTGCTGGCTCTGGACGAGATGCAGATGGAGATCATGCGCGACGCGTTCGACGATTTCAGCCGCAACTACAACCGGGAGTGGGTGCTGTTCTCGGAGGCGCGCAGCGATGCGCAGCACTCCTCGCAGGCCAGCCGCGACTGGGAGAAGGTGCAGGAAGAGTTCAGAACGATCAAGGGATCGTTCGACGAGAAGGTCGAGCGGATGGAGGAGCAGTTCATCGGCGATCTGCGCCTCGTGCTGAGCGCTGAGCAGGGCGAGAAGTGGAACCTGCTGGAGCGCGAGCAGCGCCGCGCCAAGACGCTGGCCAAGTACGCCTCGTACCCCGACGAGAAGATCGACATCGTCGCGTGCGTGCAGGCGATCGAGCTGAGCGATGAGCTCAAGCGCGAGCTGGAGCCGATCCTTGATGAGTACAGGATGCAGATGGACTCGGTGCTGGTCTCGCGCAACCGCAAGGCCGAGCAGGTCGGCAAGCGAGCGATGGAGGCCAACCAGATCGAGATCGATTACGAGAACCTCGACTACGAGGACCCGGCCTCGGTCGAGGCGGCGTACGCGGCGTACAACAAGGCCCGGGAGCAGCTCGTGCCGCTGGGGATGGAGCTGCGCCAGGCGTGCGCGCGGGTGCGTGAGGTGAATGTGCAGTTTCGCCGTCGGGTCGAGGATCGCCTGTCGGGCGCGCAGCTCGATGAGTTCCGAAAGATCGCCCGCCCAAAATCCGAAGAGGATATGTGGACGCGGATGTACGGCGGGTACTCGCGCGCGAAGATGATGATCGGGCTGCTCGAAAACCTGGAGATGTACATCGCCTCCGCGCAGATGCAGGCGGACATGTGGGGCGAGTCCGACAGCGAGGAGATGGCCATGTACCTGCGCCGGATGCGCGAGGTGCAGCCGCTCAGCGAGACGCAGCGTCAGCAGGTCGCGCAGATCAAGGCCGACTGGGAGGCGGGCAGCGAGTCCATCCGGTCGCGCCACGAATCCAAGGCCCCGGGCGCCGACGCGAACGCCGATCCGGATTACATCCAGCTCCCCACCCCCAGCGGCACGCTCAGTCTGATGCGCGTGACCGAGGGCGAGGAGGGAGAAGCGATGTACGGCGGGATGATGGGCATGTACGGCATGCCCGGCATGGGCGGCGAGGAGCCGGACATGGAGCAGCAACGCGAACAGTCCGAACTGGATCAGCGGATCATCGACCGACTGCGGGCGATCATGACGCTCGAGCAGCGGGCGCTGATGGCGATGATGTGAGGCGGGCACACGGAGAGGAACGCGAATCGTTGGAGTATGTGGTCCGAGATCGAGATGTCCGTCTGTCCATCCTCAAAAGGACGAGGAAGGGCAGGCGGTTGTGGTTGAACCGTGTGACCGTCTTTTTATCGCCGCTGTGGCTTTTGCCCGAGTTGGTTTATTGCGCGGGAATCACTTTATTCCTGTTGAGCATGATGCCTACGGATATCGCGTTATTCAGCGTCCGCGGTCTCTTGCCCGTCATGGTCCTTGCGACGATGCTGGTCACTTGTCGGCTGCTGGTGCACGCGACTAGATTCACTCACGCCGTGGTGTGTCTCAAGCGGCGAGTCTTCATCGTCGAAGACTTGATCGCCGGACCGGTGATGGTGATCGGTTGGTTTGTGTTTCTTGGCGTGTTGTGGTTGGCCCCGGTGCGCGGCGCATTCAGCGCCTTGTTGTGGGGTGACCCGGGATGAAGCCGACACCGCTGTTCAAGGATCAAGGGATCGGTCGCAACGAGCGTCGTGTAGCCCGGGGTGCGACCGGGCGATGCTTGTTTCTGCTCCAGTTGGCAACTTCGATCAATCACACCACGATCGCCCTTGGGTTTCTCTTTCTGGGATTCGTGCTGTTGGTGGTGATGACCGGGCCGTTCATCTTCATGTTCGGTCCGCTGCTGCCCGCGTCCATCGCTTTGGCGCTGCTGATTTCCGCCATCCCGTTTGCCTCCATATTGTTGCGAGAGGTTCGTCGGCTGCGGGCGGGCGAGTTCTTCGTCGACGAGCTCGCTCGAAGCGTCATCGTCTTGCTCGCGATAGGGCTGGTGCTCTGGCATTTCGTCGACCGAGCGAGGGGCTGGCTCTGACGGGCGACCAAGCCGTCGTCGGGCTAGCATTCCCGCCGATGACCGAGCCCGATGCCTCCCCCACTAACTTCGCCCAACCCGCGCGACCGCTCGGCGCGCGGGTTCGGCTTGCGCTGGCGGACATCAAGCTCGCGCACTCCGTGTTCGCGCTGCCGTTCGCGCTGCTCGCGGCGGTGTTGGTCATCGACCGCGTCCCGGCGGGCGAGCGGTGGCTCCTGCTCGGGCTGATCGTGCTGTGCATGGTCGCCGCGCGGACCTGGGCGATGCTGGTAAACCGGCTGGCGGACCACAAGCTCGACAAGGACAACCCGCGCACGGCGCGCCGGGCGATCGCCACGGGGGCGCTCGGCGTGCGCGACGGGTGGGTGCTGGCGCTCGCGAGCGCGGGGCTTTTCCTCGCCGGCTGTGCGGGGTTCCTGCTGGTCAGCGCGAACCCAGTGCCGCTGGTGCTGGGCGTGCCGGTGCTGGGGTGGATCGCGCTGTACAGCTACACCAAGCGGTTCACCGCGCTGTGCCACCTGTTCCTCGGCTCGGCGCTCGCGATCTCGCCGCTGTGCGCGGTGCTGGCGATCGATCCGCTCACCATGGGCGTGCTCGGGGGCGAACTGGGCGCGACGGGTTGGAGCGTGATCCTGCTGTGCGGGTTCGTCGCGCTGTGGGTGGCGGGGTTCGATGTGGCGTACGCGCTGCAGGACTACGAGTACGACCGGAGCGTCGGCCTGCACTCGGTGCCGAGCGTGCTGGGCGTGAAGGGGAGCTTGTGGGTCAGCCGCGGGCTGCACGCGCTGGCGTACGCGGCCCTGGTCGGGGCGTGGCTGAGCGAACCCCGACTGGGCTGGGTGTTCGGGGGCGCGGTGATCGCGGTGGCGGGCCTGCTGGTGTTCGAGCACCGGGTGCTGGCGAAGCGCGGCGTGGCAGGCCTGCCGCTGGCGTTCTTCACGCTCAACGGGGTGGTCAGCGTGCTGCTCGGGCTGGCGGGCATCGTGGATGTGCTCATCGCGGGCTGATTCTCCAGTCGTGGCTGGATTGAACCGCTGGAAAACGAGGGTATGTTTCAGGGATGGTCGCTCCCGAAGCGAGCTGGCCAGAACCGACCTAACCCCCGGAAGGCCGGCGAGCCGACTTTTCAGTTGCTCGCCGGCTCTTTTTTTCCGCGTCGCGATCGCCCGGATTCGCAGAATATGCCGGTGCCTCGGGCTTTCCGCGTGGATCGGGAGGCCAAGCCCGGATACCTTTGTGGGTGCGGGTCTTCAATCATGTCTGAAACTTCAGAAACCAACTCGGGTTCGGTGCGCGAGGCGCAGGATCGGTTCATCGAGACCTGGGGCCGGATGGGATCGGCGTGGGGCATCAGCCGCACGATGGCCGAGGTGCACGCGCTGCTGTACATCACCGGCGAGTCGATGTGCACCGACGATGTGATGGAGCGCCTGAACATCTCGCGCGGCAACGCCTCGATGACGCTGCGGGGATTGACCGACTGGGGCATCGTGCATCGCCAGCACAAGCGCGGCGACCGCAAGGAGTACTTCCAGGCGGAGATGGACATCTGGACGATGTTCAAGACCATCGCGCGCGAGCGCAAGAAGCGCGAGCTGGACCCGGTCGTGGCGTCGCTGTTCGAGGTGCGCGACATGACCGGCGACACGCGCCTGGCCAAGAAGAACGGCGCGGACGCCGCGGAACTCAAGGCCCACAACGAGCGGCTCGACGAGATGCTCAACTTCGTCTCGACGCTCGACAAGCTGAGCGGCGGCGTGCTGGACAAGGAAGGCAGCGGGCTGCGCAAGGCCCTGACGCTGCTCGGTAAGTTCAGCTGAGCGGGATTTCCTGCAACCGGCTCGGAGTCGTTGTCGTATCCTGAGGCATGGCCAGACCCGCCCCGATCGCGCTGTGTATTGCTCTGCTGCTCGCATTGGTTGCTTTCGCCGCTCCGTCGGCACGCGCCGACGGCAAGGTGTTCCTGTCGATCGCGGTGGACAGCGCGGAGGCGGGATCGACGATGCCGCGGCAGCGCGCGATCATCGCGTTCAAGGACGGCGAGCAGCGGATGGCGATCGACACCGCGTTCACGGGCGCGGGCGACGAGTTCGCGTGGCTGGTGCCGCTGCCGAGCGAGCCGGAGATCCTGCCGGCGACGAAGGGGATGTTTGATACGGCGGCGATGGTGACGGCGCCAAGGGTGACGGGGCGGGGAGCGCCTCTGGGTGCAATTGCGCCAGGCGTGCTTGTTGGTGCGATTGTGCTGATTGCGATTTGGTTCAAACTGAGGAAGGTGGCTGCACTACTCGTCATCCTGTTGATTCTGACAGTCGTCTTCCTGTGGCTGCCGACGCTTGGCGGCTCTATGCGCAGCGTAATGGGTTCGGTCGATGTACTTCAACAGCAAATAGTCGGTCATTACGACACAGCGGTTCTCGGGGGAACGCGCTCGGCTGATGTGGCGAACTGGCTCAGCGAGAATGACTTCGCGGTGCCAGATGGTGCCGAAGGTGTGATGCAGGATTATCTGGATCGGGGCTGGGTCTTTGCCGCGGTGAAACTGCGGGGACAGACGGAACAGACTGAATTGCGAAGAGCACATCCGCTCCAGTTCCGTTTCACGGTGGAGCAACCGGTTTACCCGATGGCTCTCACCGCGATCGGGAACGAGGCAATTGCGTTGGAACTATTTGTGTTCTCCGATGGTACCGCCTCGGCAAATGGTCTTGATGCGTTGACATCGTTCGAGATTCAAACAGACCCGCGCGAACCCGATGATCGCAGTGCCGGTCTTCTACTGCGAAGTCGGCCGGTCACGATTGCGCATCCCGGCTTGGTGGCAATGGCGAGCGATCTTTCCACGGTGACGAGACTGGCGGGCTCTCTGTCAGTGCGAGATCAGCAACAAGACATTCCGATCTCGATTCAGAGCAAGATCGAGATTGATCCTCTCCTCCATACGCCCGAGGCGCGATCTGCAAGGGCTCTTGGATGGGCCGCCACACTATGGATCGTGTGCGGTGTTGTTTGGCTGCTATTCGCCTCCGTCAGCGGAAAGACCCCCGGTCAGCCACTGCTTCCGAGAAACAGTTCACGTTTGCTTTGGACGGTGGTCGTTCTCGCACCTGGTGCGCTTGCTGGGGCAGTGATGTACAAAGGCACGCCCGTCTATCGAGGCGAGATCGGTCGGGGTGTGTCGATGGTGAACAACGAGAAGTCACTGGAGATGATCTCTCATCTTGTTCAACAAGAGTTGGTGCAGAACTTACGGCCATCGCGGGCTGAGGTACTTGATGTTGTCGAAGCTGTCATGGCGGAGGAATCTCGGGATTTCCAAATCGGCGACAGCCCCCTCCACTACCGCATCGAATTCAACGAAGCCGAAACCGAAGCGCAGTTCATCTGGCACGACCTGATCGGCGCGGAGCATCGAGTCGTCATTCCACTCACGAGCGATTCCACGGATGATGCACCCTCTCCATGAGAAAAGCCGGACCCCTCGGGGGTGTCCGGCTTTCGTGCGAGGTCTGTTGGATCCGGCTTAGAGGCCGAGTTCCTTGGCGAGGGATTCCGCCGCGCTGTCGAGCTTGGCGTCGGTCTCGTAGGTTCCGGCGGCGATCTCGGCGCGGATGCGTGCGACGAGGTCGGTGCGGACGCCTTCGGCGCTCAGCGCTTCGGCGGAGAGTTCGACGCGATCACTGCGATCGAGCGTGCGCGGGGCCTCGGCGGCGGGCTGCGAGGCGCCACGCGCGGGGCGGTCCTGCGAAGCGCGGGCGATCTGCTCAAGGCGGGTGCTCGCGATGCCGTTCAGGTTGTTGATGTTGCTGGCCATATGGCGGAGGTACTCCTGGTGCGATTGGCTTCGATCGGTCCGGCGGGCAGTGGCTTCCGTGCGTACGCGCTGGGGCTCTCGAAGCGTTAGGATGCGGCTGGGAATGGCCGCGTCCGTAAACATTTATCCGGAACTTATCCACTTTTCCGGTGACACACTCTGTATCGACGAGGCGGTGCGGTTGACTTCAACTTTGCATCTTTTGCTTCAGTCGGGTTAAGTGCTTTCTGAAAATAGACTTAGATCAATAACTCGGGGATGGACTCGCATGGAAACCACACATTTTCCGCCCTCATCGGGGGCATCTGACCCGATAACTGATCGGTCTTTGTCAGGAATCTCGTCGCTCGTGGCCGGAATCCGCTCGGCCTTGGCTGTTCTGGTTCTGGTCGGACCCTTGGTCGGGCTTCAGGCCTGTGCCGCGAGCGGCTCGGAGGATCCCGATCAGGCCCGCCGGGACCAGATCCGGCGCGAGGCCCCGGCGGTGTTCGCCGATCACGGCTCGTTCGATCGCACGGATCGGGCGCGGGTCTTCGAGGATCCTGGTGATCCCGATGCGCTGCCGATGACGCGCACCCTGTCGATCGACGGCAACCAGCCCACCCGTGCCGAAGACCGCCAGCCCGCTCAGCCTCGTCCTCGCCCGAGCGCGGCGGCCGACACGGGCGGCTGGGCGATCCTGCTGGAGCGGGTCAGCGGCCCCGAGCATCAGTCGCGAGCCAATGGCCGTGCCGCGACCCTGGCCCGTGCGCTGGGTCGCTCGGATGTGCGGGTGCGTGCGGTGAGCAGCGGCTCGGCGGTGGTGATGGGCGGGTACGCCGGGCCGGACGACCAGCGTGCGCAGGAGGACCTGCGCTATGTGAAGTCGCTGTCGGTGCAGGGCTCGCGTCCCTACGCGATGGCGATCCTCGTGCCGCCGCCGGTGGAGGACGGGTCGAACCCGAGGCACAGTCTGGTCGAGGCGGCGAAGTCGCTGGAGCGGATCTACACGCACACGCTGCAGGTGGCGGTGTTCGCCGGAGACGAATCGCAGCGCCGGGCGGAGGCCGAGCGGTACTGCGCGCAGCTGCGCAATCAGGGGCAGGAGGCGTACTACTTCCACGGCCGGCGCGTGAGCAGCGTGACGATCGGCGCGTTCACCGCGCGCGATTTTGACCTGAGCACCGGACAGGTCAGCCCGCGCCTGGAGCGTTTGCAGGAGCGGTTCCCGCACAACCTCTACAACGGCGAGGTGCAGCGCGACCCCACGACCGGCGACACCTGGAACAGCGCGCTGGTCGAGATCCCGCGCACGGGCTGAGGCCCTCGGCTGGGGGTTGGTTCAGCGGGCTCGCAGGATGATGAGGGTGATGTCATCGCGCTCGGTGTTGAGCCCGACGAAGCGCCGGATGTCCCAGATGATCCGGTCGCACAGCTCGCGTGCGCTGCTGTCGGGGGATTCCTCGAGCTGCGAGCGCACGCTGCGCAGCAGGCGGTCTCGCCCGAACTTGCGCTGGTCGAAGTCCATGGCGTCGGTCACGCCGTCGGTGTAGGCGATGAGCGTGTCGCCGGTGCGCAGGACGATCGAGTCGTGCTCGTACTCGAACCCCGCGTCCACGCCGAGCAAGGGGCCGCCGGATTCGAGCTTGATGTGCGACGACGGATCGGACGCGCGGATCACGATCGGTGGGTCGTGCCCGGCGTTGGTGTACCAGAGCTCTCTGGAGTCGGGATCGATCCACGCGGCGAAGGCGGTGGCGAATTCGCTGGGCAGCGTGTCGCGGGTGAGGGTGTGGTTCACGCGCCGGGCGACCTCGCTGACGGTTTCGGCGTGGGTGGCGTGGGCACGGAACAGCGAACGGACGGAGGCCATGAGCAGCGCCGCCGGCACGCCCTTGCCGACGACATCGCCGATGACGATGCCCAGCCAGCCGTCGAGGTCGATGAGGTCATAAAAGTCGCCTCCGAGTTCGAGCGAGCTGTCGTAGCGTGCGGCGACATCGAGCGTGTCGAAGCTCGGCGCTTCGGAGGCGAGCATCCGGCGCTGGACATCGGCGGCCAGACGCACATGGCGGCGCATCTGCCGGTCGCGCCGGCGCTGGGCCTCGAGGCGGGCCGCGGCGACGGCGGCGGAGATCTGCTCGCCCAGCGAGCGCGCGAGCATCTGCTGGCTCTGGCGGAAACTGACCGGCTGGCGCGTGAACAGGCGCATCACGCCGTACACCTTGCTCTTGAACACCAGGCCGACGCTGAGCATGCTGCGCAGCCCCTCGGTCATGACGGCTTCGCGAACGGCGATGTCGTGGTAGTCGGCGAAGTCGGGCACGACCACGACGCCGCCGCTCAGGGCCTGCGGATCGGAGGCGCGCGGCGCTTCGAGCGCGTTGAACCAGTCGAGGAATTCCTCGGAGAGGCCGTCGGCGGCGTGCATGGCCATCTCCTGATCGTCGCGCTCGAGCAGGTGGATGGTCCCGGCGTCCACGCCGAGGATCTGGCGCGAACTGCTCAGGGCGACGCGCAGCAACTCGTCGAGATCGCCCGCGCCCACGAAGAGCGAACTGAGCTTGAACAGCACATCCAGCTCGGCGTTGCGCCGGCGGAGCGAGACCTCGCGGTTGCACAGCTCGACCACGGTCAGCGCGAGCAGCGCGGCGGCGGCGGTGACGCGCTCGAGCCGAGCGGGATCGTTCGGCTCTCCGGCACGCGATTCGATGAGCAGCCCGCCCATGGGACGCTCGGCGATGCGCAGCGGAAGCAGCGTTGCGGAGTCGCCCAGAAAGACGGGCTTGCAGGACGCGCCGGTTTCGATGGCCTCGGCGATCGGCGCATCGGCGGGTGACGGCTCGTGGATTCTCCATGGGGGCGACTGGGAGGGCGCCGCCTCGATCATCCCGCCGTGACGATCACGGAACGAGATTTCCATGCCCAGGAGGTCCGTGAGCTTCTCGCAGAGCGCCGGAAACGAACCGTCGGTGAGAAAGTCATGGATGGCGATCGCTTCACCAGCCGGGATCGCCAACTCGGGGATGGGCGGCGAACCGCCGGAGATCGGGTTGGCTGGGATGAATGATGCCACTGATGTACCGGGAACGGATGCGAAGATGACTGGCGCGAAGCGTGTCGGCTCGGACCGGATTGTACGGTCGATCGCCGGGGCCGATCCGCTACCTGCGGCCGGTCAGCTCGGTGTCACGGGGCATCCGCTTCTTCGGTGTCGACGGAATCGTTCTCCAGCCAGAGCCGGGCGAGCACCGCCATCAGCGGGTCGGACTGCGCGTCGAGCGCCTGGTTGACGCGCTCGACCACGGCGAAGCCCTCGCGGATGTCGCTGGTCCGCTCGGTCTGGTATCCGAGGTAGGCCAGCAGGAACCCCGCGTTTCGCGCGGTAGTGTTGTCGTCCACGCTCCGAGCGCGGAGCTGGGTGCGGATGCGCTCGAGGCGATCTGCGCCGGGCAGCAGGCCGTCCTCGTAACGGGCGGTGGAAAGCTCGGGGTAGGCGCGCAGCAGGTCGGCCAGGTTCGTTGCGGCGGAGAGGTACAGCCCCGCGCCGATCTGGGCGTGGACGCGACCGATCGCGGCCATCGCGTCGCCCGACTTCGCGCTCAGGGCGGCGACGAAGCGCTCCTCGGCGATGAACCACATGCCCTCGGAGAGCAGGCGTTCGCCGGCCCGCATGTGCTGGGCGTAGAGCGAGTTTTCTTCGCTGGGCGCGATGCGATCGATGCTCGTCCGCTGATTCTTGAGCAGTTCGATCATGCGGTCCATCGTCTGCTGGCCCAGGGCATCGTCGACGGTGGACGGATCGTTGCGCCCGGGGTCCTCGGTGCGACGCAGGCGCGTCGGTCCGAGCCCGGGGGCTTCGTTCATCGAACCGGGGCCGGCACCTTCGGGGCCGATCGCGCGGGAGGGGTCGTTGACGAGTTCGCGGCTGAAGCCGCGGAGCAGGCGATCGAGTTCATCGACCGCCGCGCCCGAGCCGCTGCCCTGGCCGTCGAGCCGTCCGATGCCACCCCCACCGTTCGCTTCATCGCCGTTGAGCACGGAACCCGGGATAGTGCCGTCCAGCGCGGGGAATTCGAGTCCGGGCATGCTGCCCGGCGTGCGCTCGGGCTGGTCGGGCGATTGCGGCTGATTCGGTTGTGTGGGCGTCCGGGCCGGTTCGAGGTCCTGCTCGGAAATCAGGCCGCGCTGCAGGGCCTGCTCGCGCAGGTCTTCAAGGATGCGGTTGTGGGTGGGCATGCGCTGGGCGACGATCTCGGCGTTCTCGAGTTCGTCCATCAGCATGCGATCGCGCATGGCCTGCTCGCGGAATCCGGGGATGGAGATGCGCGGGTCGAAATCGAACTGCTCGGGGTTGTAGCTGCGTCCCGAGACGAGGGCGGGATCGAGCGGGTTGAGGGCATCGATGCCGCCCAGCGGCGAGGCGGTGAGCAGGTAATTGTTCGTGCCGTCGGTGGCCTGGCCGAGGATCTGCGGACGCGAAGCATCGCGTACGGTGTACGCGGAGGTGGAGCGGAGCGTGTTGTTCACCCGGTCGAAGGCGATCAGTTCGCTGAGCTGGTTCTGCGGCGTGCTGCCGGGCTGGGAGATCTGCGCGGACACCACGCCCGAGCCGGGACGATTGATGATCAGGCCTCCGGCGAGACTGGCGGCGTCGCCGCGCAGGCCGGCGAACGGGCTTTGCAGTTGGAGCGCGGTGGCTTCGATGCCCCGGACCTTGCGCGTGGCGAGGCCGGAGTAGAAGGATTCGCGCTGGAAGTTGTAGACGAGGTCGCTGCCGAGTGCGCCTCGGAAGTCGCTGATGCCGGAGTAGCCGAGGTTGCCCCTGAACTCGCGCCCGCCTCCGACATTGCCGGTGACGATGGCGTTGCGATAGGCGATCTCGGCGTTCCAGTCGCGGGTGAGGGTGTTCACGCCTCCGGAACCCTGGAGGGGGTTGGCATCGAGGGCGTTGCCGCCACCCAGAGCGTCGCCGCTGCCGAGCGCGTCCTGTGCGGAGGCGGTGGGAGCGATGGTCAGCCCGGCCAGCCCGAGGAGCAGCGCGGGGATCAGGCGGGTGTTGGTGCGAGCGGTGGTCATGGCAAGGCCTCCTGTCAGATGCGGATCGGACGATCATCGGAGATCGCACGATGAATGGAGCACTCTATGAACTGATACCGCCGGAGAGAGGGGAAAGTTCTGAGAACCCCTCACATCCGGCGGTGGTCGTGGATTTGATTGCCTGTTTCGCGGGGGAAATTGTTTAGAGCGATTCCATGGTGTCGGGTGCGGAATAGGCCGTGCGGACCGACTGGATGCTCGATTCAGAGGCGGAGTGGACGAAGACCATGAGGTTGCCATCGCGCCAGAGCATGGCGGGCTTGCCGGTCTGGAGTGACTTGGGGCAGGAATAGCAGACGCCGGGCTTGGCCTTCGCGCAGCCCTCGCCGGGGCTTTCGAGCAGGAAGACGCTGACCGGGGTCAAACCGGCTGCGGCATCGGTCGGGGTGAACAGGGCGTGGAGCGATCTGCCTCCGCCGGGAACCTTGCAGGGGCCGACACCGACCAGGGAGTACCCGGCAGTGTTCATCCGTTCGATGGCTTCGGCCAGGCGCGGTCCGCCGCACCCGAGCTGGGACTCGGCGTAGGTGCGGCAGTCTTCGATATCGGTGGCGACGATCTTGGAGGCGAAGGCCCCGCTGGAGACATCCGAGCAGCGGTTGTGCTCGCGCTGGACGAACTGGAGCTGGCTGGCGACCGACGAGGCAGCGATGGTCTGGCCCTGCGGGGTCGGGGGCGCGAAGAACTGCTGCGAGCCGATGTAGAGCAGGGATGCGCTCAGGGCCAGCACCGCGGCGATCGCGGCGAAACGCGGCAGATACGCCGCCAGCGAGGTCTTGCGGGCCGAGCGGGCACGGTGCTTGGGCTCGACCATGGGCAGCGGAGTCGGGGTATCCGGGGACTCTGTGGTGTGATTCCGGGCAAACTCGCGATCGAATCCGGCGAGGATGCGCTCGCGCAAACCCTCGGGTGCGCTCACCGGCTCGGACATCGCCCGCGAGACGGCCTCGCGGAGGGTGCGCTCGAAGGCGATGGCGGATTCGGTGGCGTGGTCCGAGTCGTGGCTCAGGCGGCCGGAAGCGTCACCCTCCGCATCGGCGGCAGCGCGGATCAGCGCTGCGCGGCTCAGTGCCTCGGGCAACCGGATGGGCTGCGGGTCGGACTGATTCGGATTGTGCGGGGTGAAATCGGCCATGGTCGTACGCTTCGATCGGGAGAATGCGGAAAAAACAGGCGGGTACAGGGGAGATCGGCTCAGGGGACCGGGGAGATACACCCGGTCGGTTGACCGCTGCTCAGGGGTCCTCGACTTCGGTGGTGTCCGGTGCAGGAGTAAAACCCACCTCGGAGGCAAAATCTTCCAATGAATCAGCAAGAATTTTACGCGCTCGGTGCAACCGGCTCATGACCGTTCCGATCGGTACAGCCAGAACCGTGGCGATCTCCCGGTACTTCATGCCCTCGACGCCCCAGAGCAGCAGGACCTCCCGGTGCTCGTCGCTGAGGTCGTCGATGGCCTTTTTGAGCCGATCGTCGACATGTTCCCAGTCCAGACTGGCCAGATTCCAGACCGGGGGGGCCTCATCGGGGATGCGGTCCTCGGACTGGGCGTCGTAGAACTCGTCGACGGTGGTGGCGGTGCGCTTGCGCCGGCGCATGTCCGAATAAAAAGTGTTGTGGAGGATCGTAAAGAGCCAGGCCCGGATGCCCTTGCCCTTCTCCTCGAAGTTTTTTGCGTTCCTCAGGGCCTTGAGGTAGGTCTCCTGGACGATCTCCGAGGCCTCATCGGGGTGGCGCGTGAGCTTGAGGGCCATGCGATAGAGCGCGTCGAGGTGTTCGAGGGCGAGTTGTTCGAACTCTTGTCGTTCCAAGGATGGTCACTCGCACGGGTTGCTCGGGCGCGAACCGCGAGGATACCAGAGCACGCACCGGATGATGCACGGTGGCCGGATTCGGCTCAGGGCTGGATCAACTGCCGCCGGTACGGCGCTGAGCGCGGCGTTTGGCGGCCATCAGACCCTCGGTGGTCGAGGCGGGAGGGGCCTGCTCCGCAGCGGGCTTTGGTTTGGGGGCCTGATCGGTAGTGCTCGAAGCGGGCGCGGATCCCGGTTTTGGATCGGATGCCGGGGTGGGCCGGCGACCGGCTTTCTCGGCTTTGGCCTTGCGCAGGGCATCGGTTGCGGAGGGGGCGGGCTGCGAGGCGGCCGGGGCGGGAGCTGGGCGATCCTGGCGCATGGCCGGTTGTGCTTCGGTCGGCTGGCCGGGCGTGGTTCGGGCGCGGGATTTGGCGGCGCGGCCCTTCAGGCCGCTGAGGGTGGCGGCGGCCTGCTCGGAACGCTGGGTGACGGCCTCGGCGGTGTGGCGCTTGAGCTCCAGGGCCAGCTCGCGCGAGAGCAGGCGGTCCCAGGCGAGGCGACGGGTGCCGACATCGAACAGGAAGACGACCACGCACCAAGCCAGCAGCATGCGCCAGAGCGGGGTGGACGCGGTGATGATCGGGACATCGGTGCGGTCGAACAGGTCGGCCTGATCGGGGCGGAGCAGGTCGAGTTCGCGTCCGCCGCTGACCTGGGCGATCTGGCGGAGGAGGGTGGAGTTGGAGCGGAGGGACTGGAACTCGGGGCTGAGGGTGCGGACCGCGCTGACGGTGATGCCCGCGACGCGTTCGTCGCTGGCGCGTCGGGGGAACAGACTGACGACATAGCTGCCTTGGTTCGGGGCGCTGGCGCGGGCGGTGTACTGGCCGGGTCCGACCTGCTGGAGGGAGATAGGCGACCGGGTTCCATCGGGCTGGTCGATGCTGCCCTCGATGAACAGCCCGTCGCGCGGGCGCCCGTCCTCGTCGAAGGCATCGACCTTGACGATGATCTCGTCGCCGACGACATCGGCGGTAATCTCGAGATCCTGATCCTGTGCCGGGCGGGAGATGAGCCGGGCGATCTGCGTCCACAAACCGGCGTAGCCGGGCCAGTTGCGCCACTGCGCGGCCCACTCGGTGGCGTCGGAGGTGAACGCGGCGACCTGGCCTCTGCCGATGAACCAGTGCGAGAGCAAGGGATACCCATCGTCGGAGGCGAGGGCGTTGGTGATCTTGGGATCGGCCTTGGGCTGGGTGAGCACGAGCCCGCCGAGGGGCGGGATGGCGCTGTCGCCCGCGAGGACCTGGTTCCAACCGACGACGCCGTTGATGAGCGGCGATCCGCCGCTGGTGACGATGGGCGAGAACTGGCCTTCGCGCACGAGCGGGCGGCGGACGACCTGGACTTCCTTGAGGAAGATGCCCTGGACGGTGTTGGGGTCGGTGACGGGGTGGAAGGTGCCGTCGCCGGCGACGGCGATCGCGTTGAGCGTGTTGGTGTCGGCGCCGTCTCCGATGGCGATGGTGGAGACAGTGACGCCCGCTTCGCGCAGGTTGGCGGCCATGGCCACCATTTCCTCGGGGCTGCCCTGAGAGACGCCGTCGGAAAGGATGATCATGTGCTTGACCGACGCTTCGGCATCGAGCAGGGAGCGGGCGCCCTGGCGCATCGCCGGGGTGAGGTTGGTGCCGCCTCCGGGAGAGATGCCCCGCACGCGGGCGGCGGAGCGCTGGGGGTTGCTGTTGCGGCCCATCGGGACGACGACATTGGGCAGCGAGTTGAACTCGATGACCTCGACGAGGTCGGTCTCGTCGAGGGAGAGGATGGCGTAGGCGGCGCCCTCGTTGGCGATCTCCTGCTGCGAGCGCGAGCCCATGTTGACCGGCGCCGCCATCGAGCCGGAGGAGTCGATGATGAAGCAGACGGCGGCCTGCGCGGTGACGACCTCGTCGGGCAGATCCAGCTCGACGGGCAGGACGGCTTCGAGGTCGGTGCCTTTCCAGCCGCCGGCGCCGAACCCGCCGTAGCCCCCCACCATGACCAGCCCGCCGCCCATGAGGTTCACATAATCGGCGAGCAGCGCGTGGGTCCGGCGAGGAAGATCGCCGGCGGCGACATCCTGCAGGATGATCAGGTCGAAGGCGTTGATCTCGTCGAGGGATCGGCCGAGTTCGCGCGGGGTCACGCTGCGCACGGGCACATCGGCGTCGTCGAGGGTGCGCAGCAGCGGGTTGGCCTGCGCGTTGCGTTCGGCGCGTCCGTCGACGATGAGGACGGTGCCGCGGCTTTCGGTGGTGATGACGGTCTCAGCGCGGTTGTTCTGCACCACCCGGTCCTGCTGGGGATCGTCGGGGGTGAAGGTGACTTCCATGCGGTGCAGGACATCGAACTGCGCGAGGGGGACCTGGAGGATCTCGATGTTGCGCCCGGGCCGAAGGGTGACGGATCGGGCGTTGGTCTCCCGGCCCGGCGACAGATCGACGAGTTCACCGTTGTAGCGGAGGTTGATGGTTCCGGTGGTGGGCTGGGTCGCGCTGAGCACGACGCGGACGGGCACGGTGGCGCCGCTGCTGGAGCGGGGCGGAGCATCGATGGCCTCGACCATGACCTCGCTGCGCACGCTGTAGGTGACCGGCGCGACATCGATGCGCACGGGAGCCGGGCCGGAAGCAAGTTCGCTCGCCGCGGCGAGGGCGTCGCCGCCGGTCTGCACGCCGTCGCTGATCAGCACGATGCGTCGCGAGGCGTCGGGCGGGAACAGGCGCTCGGCGAAGCGCAGGGCGGTCTCTATGTTCGAGCCGTCGGCGAGCGCGTACTCGATCTCGAGATCGGAGCCGCTGGAGGCCGAGGGGATCGACACGGCCAGCGAGTTGCCCGAGTAGACGATGACGCCGAGCAGGTCTTCGGGGGTGCGGTCCTGGGCGCTGTCGCGCAGGAATTCGAGCACGGCCTCGCGGTAGGTGCGGGCGCGCCCTTCGCTGTCGGTGCCGAAGTCGGAGTACTGATCGGCGAACAGGCGCATGGAGTCGGAGATGTCCACGACGGCGACGACGGCGAGGCGACGAGTCTCGCGAACCGAGGATGCGCCGGCGAGGATGGTCGCGATCAGGGCGATGAGCACGATGCGGGCGATCGCCGCCGACCAGGCGCGGTAGGTGCTCATGGCGGCTCGGAAGTCGCGGATGGCGAGGTACGCCATCGGAAGGCCCAGCAGCGCGAGCCAGAGCCAGAGCGGGTTGTCGAAGGTGATGTCCACGCTGATCACAGTCTAGGGGGATCGACGGCTTAGGCGTTCGATCAGTCGCCCGATCCGGCACCTGATCCGCTTTCGGATCCCGATGAGCCGCCGCCGGAGTTTTCGCTCTCGCGCATCTGACGGGCCCGCTCGATGCTCTTGTCGAAGTAGCGGCTGACGGTTTCCCAGTAGCGGGGCGAGATGCGGTTCTCCTCGAGGTCGCGCTGGAGTTGTTCGCGCCGGCGGATGAGGTCCTGTTCGAGTTGGCCGGCGGACTGGCGCGGACGGTCTGCGGTGATCGGGCGGTTGCCGTCGCTCTCGCGCTCGCCGATGACGGTTTCTTCGCCGCTGGGGTCGCCGGGTCGGCGTGCATCGATGTTCTCGACCGGGCGGTCGAAGCCGTCGGGGCCGAGGCCTTCGCGCCGGTCGCGCTCGGCCTGTCTTCTCAGGCGCTCGAGCTGTTCGGCGGTGGATTCGTCCTCGACGAGGCGGCGCGTCTGATCGCGCAGGCGCTCGGCGGCGGCCTCATCGACTTCGGCGTTGCGACGCTGGCGCTGGAGATCGCGCAGGGTTTCCGACGCCGAGCGGGACCGCTCCGCGCCCTGGCCCGCGCCCGCGCCGCCGGGCTGGCCGGACGATTCGGAATTGGGCTCGCCCTCGCCGGTCTGCTGGCCGTCGCCGCCCTGGCCGGAGGGGCTGTCGGACTGGGCGTCGCCGGACTCGCCGCCGGGCTGCTGCTGGCCGGGCTGGCCGCTCTCGCTTGAGGACGGAGAACCGGTTTCGGACTGGCCGGCGGTTTCGCCTTGGCCGCTGGATTGTTCGGAGCCGCTCTGTTCGCCCGAGCGGTCGGAGTTGGTTCCGGCGCCTTCCTGGGAGTTGGCATCGGCCTGGGATTCCTCGCCGCTGCCCGATGCGCCGGACTGCTCCTGGCCTTCGGGGCGGCCGGACTGGCCGGGGTCGGACTGCTGGGACTCGGAGCCCTCGCGAGTGGAGGAAGGACGCTCCTCGGTGCCTCGCTGGTCGGATGACTGGCCGTCCTGCCCGGCTTCGGAACCCTTGGCGGGCGCTGCGTCGGAGGGTGCGCCGGTGCTGGAGGGCTTGTCGCCGGAGGACTGTTCCCCGGATTGTTCGCCGGACTGCTCCTGATTCTGCTGGCCGGATTCGCTGCCGGGCTGGTTTTCGGAGTTCTGGTTTTCGTTCTGATTCTCACCCTGATCCTCGCCGGCGTTCTGCGGATTGTTCTCAGCGGAGTTCGGGTCGGAAGGGTTCGACGGTTCGCCGGGCTGGCGCGGCTGGGACTGGTTCTCTCCGGTCTGGTTCTCGGGTGACGACGAGGGATCGCCCGGCTCGCTCTGCGGCTCGGCTGGAGGCTCGGGCTGCGAGCGGGTCTGCTCGGCCGAGCGGCGCATGGCCTCGGCGAGGTCGTCGGCGGTTTGCTCGGCGGCTTCGGAGCCGCGGTTCTCGCGCTGCATCTCCTCGACGCGTCGGGCGATGTCATCGGCCCGCTCGGGGTCCATGCCCTGTTCGGTCAGCTCGCGCTGGATGTCCTGGCGGGAGCGGGGCTCGGTTTGTTCGGTGAGTCGCTCGGCCTGATCGCCGCTGAGCCCGCGCCGGTTGAGGTCGTCGCGCTGGCGGGCCTGCTGCTGCTCGCGTCGCTCGGCCTCCTGCTGGGCGAGCTGGTCGAGGTCCTCGGCGATCCGCTCGAGTTCCTCGGCGGTGCGCTCGCGCTGCTCGGGATCGGCCTGGCGGTTCTGGCGCTCGAGTTCGTCGAGGGCGTCGGCGGCGCGATCGAGGTCGCCCGATCGCATCGCCTCGCGGAGTTCCTCGGCGGCGGCGCTGGCGGGGTCCGCCTCGCTGCCGGCGGGAGAGGACTGAGAAGGCAGATCCTTGAGCAGGTTGCGCAGGGCTTCCTCGCGGGCGCGCTGGTCCTTGGCGCGCTGCTCGCGCTCGGCCGCGGCTTCTTCGAGCATCCGGGCGATCTCGGCCTCCGCCTCTTCGGGGGTGATCTCGCCGGATTCGACCTGCTGCTGAAGCTGATCGATGTATTCCCGCTGCTCGGGCGAGAGCAGGTCGGTGCCCTCGGGGGTTTCGGTCTGGTTTTCGGCGTTTTCGGTGTCTTCGGGGCTGTCGAGCTGTTCCTTGAGCTGCTGGATGCGATCGACGGCCTGCTGGACGCGGGATTCGCGCTCGGCGATGGCCTGGGCCTCTTCGGGGCTGCGCAGCAGGTGCATCGGCTGGAGGAAGATGCCCAGCGCGATCGCGCCCGAGGCGAGCACCGGCCACGCGATCCACGAGCGTCCGAGCTTGACCTCCACGGCCTGCCGTGCGCGGACACGCTCGGCGAGGCGTTCGGCCTCGGCGACGGCCATCTGCACGAAGGGGTCTTCGGGGTTCTTCTCGGCCAGCGCGAGCGCGGAACTGAGGCGGTCTTCGAGGGCCATGCTCCGATCGACTTCGGTTGCGCCCTCGAGATCGCCGCCCTTGCGCCGAAGCGCGATCACCAGCGAGGCCGTCAGGGCCAGACCCGCGGCCGGAGCGGCGATCAACCACCAGTCGATGCCGGGACCGATCAGCCGGTCCACGCCGATGCCCACCAGCGAACCGGCCAGCGCGATCGTCATCGACGGGCCGATCAGCCCGAGCAGATCGCGGGCGAAGCGCCGGCGCGATGCGCGGCGGGCCAGCCGCCGGGTGCGGGCGACGCGATCGGCGATCGGCTCCTGGGCCTGGGGCGGTGAGGATTTGGATTCTGGCGTGGTCATGGCTGGTTCACCCGGCGGGCGTGCCGGTGTCCTTCACTGAGATCATACGGACCAGATTCCCTGAAGTTCGAGCAAATCGGTGCCAGCGGTCCGGTCGCGCCCTCCACGCCTACAGTGGATGCCCCGCCCGAGCGGGGATGTGAGCGTTCAGCCACCGGCATTTATTCCTTTTCATTCACAGGAGTATTTCCTTGAGTACCGCGACCACCAACAGCGCTTCCAGTCTGGTTCCCATGGCGAAAATCGCTCTGCGTTACGCGCAGGCCGTCTGCAACGGCATCGAGGCGGACCGGTTCGGGCGCAAGCCAGATGGCGTGGACTGCAACACCCCGGCGTGGTGCATGGGCCACCTGAGCACCTACCCGGACCGCGTGCTCGAGCTGATCGGTCGCTCGGACCTCGCAAAGTCCGATGAGCGCTATCAGGCCCTGTTCAAGGACGGCACGGCGTCCCCGGACGATCCGGACGGATCGCACTACCCCGCGAAGGACGAGATCATGGCGCGCTTCATCGAGCGCACCGAAGCGGCGATCGAGGCACTGGGCGCGACCGACGACGAGGCGCTGTCGCGCCAGAACCCCGTCGAGGGGCGCTTTCGCGAGATGTGCCCGACGGTGGGAGCCGCGGCGGGGTTCCTGCTCGGCGGGCACACCATGATGCACCTCGGCCAGATCAGCACCTGGAGACGGTGCATGGGCCTGGGCAGCGCGATGTGAGCGAGCGGGGTCGGATCACGCCGCGGGGCTGTGCGGCCCGGAGTCCGACAGACGCTGGAAGCGATGGAACGGGATGGCGGCCAGCAGGTCGGAGGACTCGTCCTCGTCGATCTGCTCGCTCAGCCGGTCCAGACCGTGCTTGAGCTGATCCAGTTCGGCTTCGATCGAGCGGGCGACATCGAGCGCGGACTTTGTCTTTGTGCTCGGGCTCGGCTCGGGGGCGGGGCCGTAGACACCACCGGTCGGGAAGGGCAGAACATCTCGGTCGCTGTCGATCCTGGTGCCGGCACTGCGATGACCAGCGTTGAGATTCAGCATGACACACACCTGCCTTGTCCTCTACGGGATGAGAGGAGTCTGGCAATGAGATCGGCTTCATGTCGGCATGAATGCACCGAGATCAGGCGGTTTTGATGGGGTGAACTCGCCTGTCCGAGAAATCTCGCGCTGTGGGCTGTTCCACCCGGGTTGGGGGTTCGGGTTGTGCGGGCACGCCCGATCGAAATTTCGGTGAGTCGCCGAGATCGATGAAACCGCGGCGGGCGTTCGTCAGGGGTTTTCGGAGGGCGCGGCGTTATCGGCGGCTTTGCGCGCCCCGATGCGCGGCTCGGTCCCCGACTTGAGGCGGGCGATATTCGAGCGGTGCTTGACCACGACCAGTGCCGCGATGAGCACGCCCACCAGCGCGAACGGCCACCCGCCGACCAGCGTGGTCTGCGCCGGCCAGGGCGCGAGCGCGAAAGCGACGATGCCCAGCGGCAGCGCGACGGCGCCCGCGATCGACGCCACGCTCACGAAGCGCGAGCCCACGAGCGTCACGATCCACACGACCAGCGCCACCAGCGCGGCGGGCGTCACCCACGGCCAGAAGCCGAGGAACATCCCGAACCCGGTCGCGACCCCTTTGCCGCCCTTGAAGCGCAGGAAGATCGGGTACATGTGCCCCGCGACGGTCGCGACGCCGACGATGAGCCACTTCCATGCTTCGGTTGCCGGGAGATCGGGGCGGGAGGCGGCGCTGATGATGTAGCCCCAGATCAGGACCGGGATCGCGCCCTTGCCCACATCGAGCGCGAACGCCGCGAGTCCGAGACGCCGACCGAGCACGCGCATGGTGTTGGTGGCGCCGATGTTGCCCGAGCCGTGCTCGCGGATGTCCACGCCGCGCGTGAACCCGAGCAGCAGCCCGAAGGGGATGCTCCCGGCGACATAGGCGACGACGACCGCGACGCTCCAGGTGACCCAGGTCATGATTCGCTTTCGCTGTCGGAGTGTGTCTGTTCGAGAAGGATGATGTGCTTCATCATCGCGCCGACGCCGGTGGCGCCCGCCGCCGCCCAGCCGCGCCAGCCGTCCTTGTACGCGCGGCAGCGGAGCATCTGCTTGGTGAACGCGCCGATGGGCGAGGTGATGATCTTCGAGGGTTTTCCGGTGCGCCCCATCGCCCGGTAGCTCTCCGCGGCGATCCGCGCGTGGCTGACCTGACGCGCGAGGAACGCGCTCATCGACGGGATCGAGTCGTGGCGGCAGTCGCCCTTGAGGCGCTCGACGCGCAGCGAGGGGTCCGTCAGCTCGAGTTTGTCGTGCGGGTCGTAGCCGCACCAGTGCGCTTGCCCGCTCCGCACGAGGCGGAGTCGCCACTCCGGCTGCCACGCGTGTTCGAGCAGCTTTCCGGCGTAGAACACCTTGCGGTTGATCTCGTAACCGCCGACGGCGGGGTCGTCATCGGCGATGGCCCGGCGTACAGCGCTCTGCAGGGCGTGTTCGAGCGATTCGTCGCTGTCAAGGTGCAGGATCCAATCGGGGCGAAGTTCGGCCGCGCGATCGAGGGCGAACTGCTTCTGCTTCACATATCCGAGGAAGGGCTGGTGGATCACGTTGGCCCCCCGCTCTTCGCACAGCCGGACGGTCGCGTCGGTCGAGCCCGAATCCACGCACAGGATCGAATCGGTCAGCGGGCGGACCGAATCGAGGGTGCGCGCGATCGTGGCCTCGTTGTTGAAACAGGTCACGGTGACCACGAGGGGGCGATCGGTCGGACCGGCGGGCGATGCGGGATCGGGCTGTGCGGGCGGGGTGCTCACCCGCTCATCCTCGTCTGCGGGGCGGCGTCGGTCAAAGGGTGGGTACACTCGCGTCCCATGGTCCACCCACCGGTCAGCCGCGTGCGCGTGCGGGTCTTCGGCGAGTCCGAAGATTCGGCGTCGTCGGGCGCTCGCGAGCGGAGCGTGGCCCGGTCGGTGTGCAACGGTTCGTTCGTCGGCGCGGCGAGGGTCATCAAGTCCGACGATCGCGCGAGCGTGTACGCCGGTGACGCGGCTGGCTACGCCGTGGTGGTCAAGACGCTCGCGCTCGACCGGGTGCGGGATCGGCTGCGCTCGCGCCTGGGCCTGACGCGCCTGTGGCGCCAGGCGCGGGGCAGCGAACGCGCCCGCGCAGCCGGGGTTGCCTGCGCTGCGGTCCACGCGATTGCGCGAGGCGTGGACGAGTCCGGCCAGCGCGTGGAAGCGCTGATCATGCAGCGCCTCGAAGGGCCGACGCTGCTCCGGGCCGCGGCCGAGCGCACGCTCGATCCGCGATCGGCGCGCCGGCTGCTCGATCGCGTCGGCGAGGGCGTGGGGCGATTGGTCAAGGCCGGGCTGTACAACCGGGACCACAAGCCCTCGAACCTGATCGTCGCTGAGATCGACGGGGACGGGCCGGTGCCGATGCTCATCGACACCGCCGACATCCGGCGGCGCGCTCCGGGCGATGCGCTCGAGCGCATGCTGGCGAAACTGATGATCGAGGCGATGGGGACCGGCGTGGTGGTTCATCCGCGCGAACGGGTCCGCGTCGCCAGAGCGGCACTGGCGATGTTCGATGATCAGCGCCCGCTGGGGGATGTGCTGGAGTCGGCCAGCGCGATCATCGAAGCGCACGGCGATCCGACACCCAAGGACGATCCGCTCGCGTTCGATGCCTGATTGAAAGGCGGTCCCGGCTTACTCGATGACGCGCATCCGGCCGAAGTCGGGGATCGGCACGCGCCCGAGCGCGCTGTACGGCGCGGGGAAGTACACGAAGAACGCTTTGCCGAGCAGCAGGTCGCGATGGACCACGCCGAGGGTGTCGTCGATCTGGTTGGCGACGGCCGGATCGATGGGCATGCTGTGCGTTGGCCAGCCGCGTCCGTCGAGCGAGGACCCCGAGTTGTCGCCGAGCATGAAGAAATGGTCCGGGCCGAGGGTGGCCAGGTCATCCGGATGCCATGCGTACCCTCGGCGCGGGCCGCCGAGGCCGTTGTGGAACGGGCGGTAGTAGATATCGCGATCGAGCCCGACGCGGTGCAGCGTGACCGGCGAGCCCTCGAACGAGAACGAGACCGTGGGGCGGCCCTGGGCCTCGTAAGTCGCGCTGTTGAGCAGCGAATCGAAATTCGGCCGGCGCGCCTCGTCCTCAGCGCCCGGCAGCCAGCGGAGACTGTCGAAGCCGCGCCCGGTCACGAACTCCAGCCGCTCGGCCGGCGACCAGTCGTACGGCGCGGGCTGGCCGATGATTTTCCCATCGATGATCAGCATCAATTGCTGATCGTGGTGCCAGAGTTCGATGTTCGCGGCGCGACCGGCCCGCAGCGCGGGGGCGGGCGCGCTCGAGAGCGTGACCCAGCTCGACTCGCTGTCGGCACCGAGGCGGCGCATCTCGATGGTGGCCCGCTCATTTTCAACGGTGGCTCGGAACTCGTGCCCCCGGGCGACGAGCGAGATGCCTAGGCGCAGACCGTCACGCTCCGGCTGCACGCCCGCGCGCACGCGCACATCGGCCACGGGGTACACCGGCGTGCGCCGACCCCGCTGCCAGTTGGGCGTGCCGTCGTTGTAGGGCTCGAAATCGGTGACGGGCCAGCGCACGCTGTCCCACTCGAGCGTCGTCGGCTCGACGGAGTCGTAGCGATAGGACCGCTGCCCGTCGATGCTCCACGCCCCCTCGTTCTGCCCGGCGAGCCACGGCGAATCGAAATACCGCACGGTGTTGAGCTGCGGGTTCAGCGGCGTGAACTCGCTGGAGAACACCGGCTGCCACAGCCCCTTCTGCACGCGATAGGGCTTGCGCTGGATCCGCCACTGGCCCTGCTCGAGCGCGCGGGTCGCGGCATCGCTCCCCGAAAGGCCGGGGATGACCGGGGTGGTGAAGATGTCGCCCTCGACGATCCACAGATGCTCGTTGGGCAGACCGACCAAGCGCTTGATGTAGTTCTGCTCCGCACCGGTGGGATTCTTGAAGACCACCACCTCGTACCGGCGCGGATCGCGGATCTCGTAGAGGTACTTCTGCACGAGGATGCGGTCGCCGGCCCGGGTCCGCAGGGCCTCGGGGATCGGTGAGCCGGTGCGATCGGGTCCCGACGACTCGTAGGGGTACCCGGTCATCGGGTCCATGAGTTCGGGGTTTGTGCCGTAGACCTTGCCGTCGGGAGCGCGAACCGGCCCCTGGATGCCGAACGGCATATCCCCGGCGTAGAACCACGGCCCGACCGACCAGTCGTAGCCGGTCTGGGGCCCCTGGGCCCGCATGTGCGCACCCAGGAGCGTCGGGGCCATCGACCCGGTGGGGATGCGGTACGCCTCGATGATGTACAGCTTGAAGATCAGCGCCATCGCCAGCGAGATGACCAGGGAGATCAGAGTCTCCTTGATCGAACCCTCGGCTTTGGCTTTGGCGGGCTTGGCGTCGATCGGCGGGTTGCTGCTGTGGTCGCTCATCGGTCACACCATATCGGCTTCGCCCCGATCGGGGACATCGAAGGATCCGGTTCGGGATGGTCTGTGCATCTCATTCGCCGGAGCCGCCGCCGCCCGACGACCCGCCGCGAGGCCGGCGGCGTTTGCGACGCTTCGGCCGACCGGAGCCCGATGAATCACCCTCTTGCGAAGGGGAGTTGCCAGTGTCCGACCCGCTCGGTCCGTCGCCGGAAGCGTGGCGATCGCGCAGGTCCGGCGGCGACCACTTCTTGCCGCCCCGCCGGTTGCGGGGCTTGCGCCGAGGCCGGTCGCTCTGGGTCTGCTCCTCGGGTCCCTTCGGATCGACCTGATCGGGGTGCTCGCTGACGCCGGGGTCGCTCTGATCGTTCGAGCGCTTGCCCGGGCGGCGCCTTCGCTTGGGGCGATCGCGGGTGCCGGATTCGGCGCGGGCGTCCTCGCGCTGGGACCGCTCGCGATGGCGGGTCTGCGAGTCCGCACCGGGTTCGCTGTCGCGCCTGGCGGCGCGCTCGCCGGCCTGCTCGGCGCTCATGCCGCGCAGCGGATCGGACGAAGAACCTGCTCCTGATTCGAGGAGTTTCTGGGATTCCTCCACCGAGATCAGGTCCTCCACCGGCACGGCGACCTGCTCGCGGTTGTGGTCGAGCGAGACCAGGACGAGCTGGGTGAGGATCTGGCTGTCTCGGACCTCGCCGGGTCCGAAGGGCGTGCCGACGCGGGCCTTGCGCCGGGGCAGGTTCTTGCGCAGGTCGTCGTAGGTCTTGTCCTCGTAGCGGAGGCAGCACATCAGCCGCCCGCAGCGTCCGGAAATCTTGAGCGGGTCGAGCGTGGCCTTCTGGATCTTGGCCGAGCGCATCGAGACGGGCTTGAGCACCTTGAGGAACTGCTTGCAGCAGCAGTGCTGGCCGCATTTCTCGTAGTCGGCGACGAGGCGGGCCTCATCGCGGGCGCCGATCTGGCGCATCTCGATGCGTGTGCCGAACTCGGCCCCGAGGTCCTTGACCAGATCGCGGAAGTCGATGCGGTCCTCCGAGAGGTAGTAGACCGTGAGCAGCTCGCCCCCGAGGATCGGCTCGACCTCGACGATCTTCATGTCCAGCCCGTGCTGGGCGACGAGCTCCCGGACTCGATTGCGCCAGCCCTCGGCCTGTTCGCGCAGGCGGTCGAAGGCCTGCAGGTCTTCCACGGTGGCGACGCGCAGGACTCGGCCCTTGCTGAAGAACGGGTAGTCCTTGCCTCCCGAGCGATCGATGTACTCGAGCATCTCCTTGCGGGTGACGCTCTTGGAGCATCCGGCGTTGGGGCAGGTGCTCGTGAGCATCTCGCCGATCTCGGTGCCGCGATGCGTGGTGGCGACGATCTTCGAGCCGCAGCCGGGCTTGGCGTCCCCGTCGTAGGGGAATTCGCCGATGAGCTTCATCGAGCCGAAGCGCAGGACCATCGAGGTCGGCGGCTTGAGTTTCTTGTAGGCGATGACATCGGCGTGGCGCTGATCCTCGAGATCGGCCTCGAACTGGGGCAGTGGGAAGATCGACATCGGCAGAGGGGTTCCGGGGTCAGGCAAAAGTGCGCACCGAAGCGGAGCCGGTCGGAGGACCGGTATGAGGGCTCGGTGTGTCGTCGGGAAGGGTTTTCAGGACCGCGCGCCCCCCGACAAGGCGCGCGGTTGCAGACGCGGAACCGGGGCGCAGCATAGCAGACCGCACGCCTTACGCGGGGTATGTCGGTACGGAGCCGGGGTCAGAGCGGGTTCAGGGGCGGCGACGGGCGCTGGTGAAGATCTCGGGCAGACTCTGCGTCTCATGGAGTTGGAGGGTGCGCCCCTGCTCGATGCCGAAGACATAGAGCCGCTCCTGCGCGTCGTTGATGACCAGCAGGATGTCCGAGTCTTCCCGGGCCTTGACATTCGTGACCGTCAGCGAGCCCACGGTCGTGATGTCGGCGCGGGCCTCCTTGCCCAGACGGGCGTCGGAGGCCTGGGTGATGATCATCGCCATGATCACGAACGCCGAGGCCCACAGGGCGGCGGCACCGGTATCGAGGCGTGAAGAATTCTGGCGGATGTCGGTGCTCATCGGCGGGTCCCTCCTCCGCCCGAGGCCTCGGGGGTCTGCAGCGAGACATAGTCGATGCCCGCGAGCGACCGCCGGCTGGCGTCCCAGCGCAGGGCCACGATCTCCTGGTTGTTCGCGTCCACGATGGCGATGGCGTCGGATACCGAGCCGGGGATGGTGATCGACAGCGCCGAGTACTGGCCACGGGCGCGGTTGGCGTTCTGAGCGTTCGAATCGCTCGGCCCGATGCTGACCAGCACCAGAGCGACGATCAGCAGCACATTCAGCGTGATCAGACCCTTGTACGATTTTCTATTCACGGCGGCCCTCCTTGCGCGGCGTGGTCTGGAACGAGGCACTCGGGATCAGAACGCTCAGTCCTGATGCTCGCGCCGGCTGGGCATGATCGCCAGACCCACCGCCGCCAGAGCGAGCACGCCCCCGATCAGGTACGGAAGGATCACGCTGCCGGATCCGAGATCCTGCACGGCGGGCGGACGGGAATCCTGCGCGAGAACAGCGGGAGCGCTCGAAAGCAGCGCGACAGCCGCGGTGGCGAGAAACAGCCCGATCCGGTTGCAGACGGTGATCTTCATCGCCGAACAGTACCCCGCCCGCTCCCGCACAACAAGCAGAATCCGCCTGCGGACCGGCACGGACTCATTCCGGTCCGTTCAGCGATTGCCCGGATCAGGCCACCCGGGACAGGGGCAGTGCGCTGCGCAGCCGCTCAAAGTCCGTCGCAGCAAGATCGACGGTTCCCCACCGCTCGCTGCGGGTTCTCGCGTGCCGGGCGTAGACCCGCATCGGGACCGAGCGCAGGGCGTACCAGCGTCCCCTGCTTTCGAGCAGGTGTTCGAACAGGCCGTCCGGCGGCTGCACATCGGTCCAGTAGGCAAACACGAAGACCGCCTCAAACCCGGTCCCGAACAGGGATTCCCAATGGGCCAGCGAGCGGAGGTCGTCCTGCGTGACCCAGTTTTCCAGCCGCCCGATCCGCCCGTCGGCCTTCAGACGCAGCTTGCGTCCCTTGATGTCCACCAGCAGTTTGCGATCGGGGCCGGAGACCAGGAAATCGAAGGATTTGACCGCGCCCTGTCCGGCATCAGGTGGGAGGAGGGCTTTTCGTGCTTCGTCCACCGCGATGTAGGGCAGCCGCAGGCGGCGCAGATGCTCCTCAAACGCGAGTTCGCAGTGGTGATGACGCTGCATGGTGCGATTCTAGGAAAGCCGGTGGGTTACGGGGAATTCGGGTCGGATGCGGTGTCTTGGGCGTTCTCCGGCGCAGGCCGCAGCGCTTCGAGAATCAACGGGATCGCCGGCGGCACGGCGTCGGTGCTCACCAGCGGCACCGTGCGCAGCATGCTCCGGTGGTTGGCGGTCACGACCATGTACTCGCTCGCGCCCTCCAGTGGGGTGGATTCGAGGGGGACCACGCCGTCGCCAACCAGATCCGTGATGGAATCGATCCGTTCCAGCAACAGTCCCCGCAACTCCTCGCTGAGAAGCCCGTCCAGCGGTGCGGACGAGGCGATCTCGTCGAGGCGGTCCCGCTGGGCCGCCGTGGCGTGAGCCGCGATGACCGTGATCGGGGTGTCTTCGGGCAGCGGCCGGGCGTTCAGGTCCTTGAGGTACGACGAACCCGGGGCGAGCGCGAGCGCGGCGTCACCCGACCCATCGACCAGGAACGAGAGCACCTCCGCGGGTTCGAGGGTTCGAGAACTCCACAGCCGGGCCACGACCTCGCGGGCCTCGCCGATGGGCTGCAGAGCCGCGACCGGAGACCCCTGATTCGGGGTTCCCAGCGTGACCAGATGCCGAATCTTCGGGCCGCCCCACTCTTCATCGGCGGCGTGCCGGGTCAGGACATCGCGCGAGATCAGACCGCCCATGGAGTGGGCCACGATGGCCAGTTCCTCGATCCCGGCTTCCGCCGCCTCGCGCGAGAGCGCGAGGGCGAACTGGTCGGCCGAGCGGACCGGGGACTGGTCGTTGGCGTAGTTGAAACGCAGCACGCGATACCCGTCCAGGTGCAGCGCCGGGGCCAGTTCGTCCCAGATGTCGCCCGGCTCGTCGAGGCCGTGGATCAGCAGCACGACCGACCGGTCGGCCGGCGTGCTCTGCGGATCGAACCGCGGCCACCGCTCTCCGGAATCACCCGGCTGATACTCGAAAAGACCCAGTCGCTCGGCCAGACGCTCGGATGCCTGAGCGAGCAGCCGCTCGGGGGAGTGTTCGCGGATGAGCCGGTCGAGTTCGTCGCTGCCTTCAGCGGCCCGACGCTCCAGCCAGCGTATTGCACCGTCGAGATGTCCCCCCGCTGCGGCCCCCATCGAAGCCAGCCCGGTCCGCGACGAGCCCGAAGAGGTCATGGACCCCACGATCGCGGCACCGGTTCCGGCCAGAGCCACGATGGTGATCGAGGCGATGGCGATCGCGAGTGCGGTTTTCCGGGTTCGGCGTGGGGATGATTCGGGCACGGAGGAGACCAGTTCGAAGCGGGCAGGAGGACAAAGACCCGGCGAGGGGGCTTCAGGGTGAGTACGGGGAACAGAAGGATTGTACGGGGGCGGGGTCGTGGGCTTTCATGCAAAGTTCGGATTCGCGCGGTTTGCCAGAGGTGGCCGGTCCGGGGACGATGCGGGCGATGTCTTCCCGGCGACCACCCCTGATCCTGTGGCGGTACCTCAGCGTGGAGCTGTGGCGATCGCTCGCGCTGATCGCGTTCGCGCTGGTGCTGCTGGTGAGTTTCGCCGCGGCGATCCGCCCGCTGGCCCGGGGGGACATCGGCTTGGGGGATGCAATCAAGCTGATGGGGCTGCTTTCGTTGCCGATGAGCCAGTTCGCGCTGCCGTTCGCGGCGGGGTTCGCCTCGACGCTGGTCTACCACCGCTTCAGTTCCGACAACGAGGCGACCGCATGCCGGGCCAGCGGGATCCCCCAGCGATCGATCCTGGCACCCGCCCTGATGATGGGACTGATGCTGGGGCTTGCGGTGGCGGTGCTGTCCAATTCGGTGATGCCCCGCTTTTATCGTGCGGCCGAGCAGATCGTCGCGCGCGATGTGGCGCGGCTGATCGTCGGGCCGATCCGAAATGGCAGCCCGATCCGGCTGGGCAGCTGGGACCTGTACGCCGAGCAGATCTACCGTCCGGAGGTGCCCGAGGGGTCGGCGGCGATGGACCACCTGATCCTGCTGAGCGTGGTCGGCGCGGAGATCGGCGAAGACGGCGTGACCCGGCAGTTCGTCTCCGCCCGGCGGGTGGACATGTGGCTGTCCGAGGCCAGCCCGGAGGAAACCGGGACCGGCGAGCCGGGGACCTCCGTGCAGCTGGCGTTCACCGATCCGGTCGGTCTGGTGCCGGAGGGCGATGTGAGCTTTTCGATCGGCACGCTCGGGACGGGGCGGCTGATCCTGCCGTCGAACTTCGACGACGATCCGAAGATGCTGACCTTCAAGCAGATGCGCGAAGCGAGGCGCGAGCCGCGCCGGATCGACACGACGGACCTGCGGGCGCGACAGCTCGCCTTGGAACTGGGCCGCTTGCGCGTGGCCGAGGCCCTGCGCGACCGAGTCCGCAACGACGGGCGGCTTGTGCTCACCCGCGATGACGAAACGCTCTCGATCGAGGTGGACGAGATGGTCGCCGAGGGGAGCGGCTGGCGACTGCGATCGAACCGCGGCGATCTGAACGAGCCGCTGATCCGGGCGGTGTACTCCAGCGAGCGCGGGTTCTCGCGCACGCACTTTGCGCAGGGCGCTCTGCTTCGCTTCGCGGACCCGCGCGGGCTGGGCGGCGGGATGGATGTCGTCGGCATCCGCGTCGCCGACGAGGATACCCAGCGGACGGATCAGGAGCGGCTGTCGCTGACGCTGGTGCTCGAGCGCGTGGTCACGCTCGACAGCGCCATGGCCGGTCCCGAGGGCGGCGCGGTCGCGACCGACCCGGACGCCGTGCGCGAGGCGGCGAACCTCGGTGCCGAGCAGGCGAGTCTGCCCTACAGCGGGCTGGTGCTGCAGAGCGATCGCGAACTGATCGAGTCGGACTGGCCCGCCTCGCAACTCCTCGAGCAGGCGGCGACGCTCGATCCCGACGACCAGACGCATCGGGCGGCGCTCGCGCGGGCGGAGGCGCTGCGCGAGAAGATCGAGCGGCAGGATCGAGACATCCTCTCCCGGATGAACGAGCGTGCGGCGTTCGTATGCATCGTGGCGCTGATGGGCATCGTCAGCGCGATCATGGCGATGCGCCTGCGCGATGCGCTGCCGCTGCTGGTGTTCCTGTGGTCGTTCCTGCCGGCGATGGGCGCGGTGGTGATGATCTCCAGCGGCCAGCAGATCACCGAGAAATCCGGGCCTCAGGGGCTGCTCCTGCTCTGGGGCGGGGTGGCGGCGCTGGCGGGCTTCACGGTGCAGCAATTCCGGGCGCTCGTCCGTGTCTAGGGCGTGCGCGCGCGAGGCGCTTTGGGCCGCGTGCGCCCGCGGGGCGTACACTGGCTGTCCGTTGACCAACCGCCGGAGCCGACCGTGAACATCATCCACCGATACATCGCGCGGGTGTACCTGATCAATGTGGTGTCGCTGCTGGTGTTCCTGTTCGGGTTCATCGTGGTGGTGGATGTCTTCCTGAACCTGCGCCGGTTCGCCTCGCAGGCGGCCGACAACGCGCCGGGCGAGTCTTCGCTGCATGTGGCGCTGCTGACGGTCATGCTGATCGTGGACATCTGGGTGCCGCGCCTGCTGCAGCTGTTCAACTACATGGGCGGCGTGGTGCTGATCGGGGCGATGGGGTTCACCTGCGCGCAGATGGTCCGCAGCCGCGAGTTTGTCGCCCTGCTCGCCAGCGGGGTCTCGCTGCAGTCGCTGGCGAGGCCGTTCCTGGTCGTGGCGGTGCTCGTGTCGGGCGTGCAGGTGGTGAACATGGAGTTCGTCGTGCCGTCCATGGCGCACCTGCTGACGCGCAGCATCAGCGACAGCGGCGACCGGTCGATCCGCAGTTTCCGCCTGCCGCCCTCCCCGGACGGCGACGAGCGGCTGGTGTCGGCGGCGCGCTACGACGACGCCTCGCAGTCGCTCGTCGCCCCGCGCAACAACGAGCGCAGCGCCGAAAGCGACGGCACCTTCACCGTCCGCTCGGTGATCGTCGCGGACTCAGCGCGCTGGTCCGACGGGGCGTGGGTGCTGGAGAACGGCGAGCGTCGCGCGGTCAGCCCTCGGCGCGAGGACGGCCAGCCGGCGCAGCGACCCCAGGCGGCCCCCGAGCCGGTCGAGCGGTTCGACTCGCGCCTCAGCCCGGACCGGATCCGGGTGCGCTACCTGACAGGGCTGGCCGAGAACCTCTCGTTCCGCCAGCTCGGTTCGATCATCGAGGGCGGCGGGCTCAGCGAGGAGAAAGCAGACGAACTCCAGCGCATCCGGTTCGGCCGGTACGCCGCCTTGCTTGCGAGTCTGCTCACCTTGATGGCGACGCTGCCGTGCTTCCTTGTGCGCACGCCCGGTCCGATGCTCCGACCGGCCATGCGGGCGGCGCCGGTGGCCCTGATC
Organism: uncultured bacterium; assembly: GCA_965652425.1. Lineage (GTDB taxonomy): Bacteria > Planctomycetota > Phycisphaerae > Phycisphaerales > UBA1924 > JANSXG01. The sequence continues at coordinate 46,272 of CBFGVX010000003.1, forward strand.
GGTCTGGGCGCGGCCGCCGCGGCGACCACGCTGCCGATGCCCGGCCTTCCAGACTGGCTCGGGCCGTTCGTGCCGGGTCTGATCGTGCTGCCCATCGCGATCGCGCTCTATTCGAGCATCCGGTCCTGATCGTTGGCCTCGGGCTGGTTGACCACGCGCCAGCCCGCCGCGTCGGCCAGGTCCATGGCCGGTCCGGTCGGGTCCAGCACCGCGACCTCCCCCGGCCCCAGCAGCACGAGCATGTCGCGGATGCGGATCTTCTGATCGCGCAGTGCCTCCGGATCGGTGTAGACATAGGCGAGCACCCGTTCGTCGCCGAAGCGGAGGTAGATCGGGCGTGGCATGTCGGCGGCGTCGGGGTCGTAGCCCTCCATCGGCCCCACTTCGGCGAAGACCCGCCGGGCATCGAGGATGAGGCCGAACCCCGCGCCGCTCCCGGTGACCACGCCTCGCCGATCGCGCAGCGCGTCCGCGAACGCCGCGATCTGCTCGTCGGAGAGCGACCGGCCGAGGTCTTCGCTCATGACCTGCCGGGTCAGGCCGGGTCTGGCGTTCTGGGCCGAACCGACCATCTCCGCGCCGACCGGAGCGAGCCGGGCCGAGGCGCTGAGCGTGACGAGCGCCAGCAGCACCAGCGCCCCTTGGATGGCCGTTACCCCGACCCCGACGAACAGCGCGACCAGGGCCAGGGGTCTGCCGATAAGCCCCTCGGGATCGCGCTCGATGCTGCGCAGGGCCATGAAGGCGAGGATGCAGCCGTTGAGGGCCAGCAGCGGGGCCACGAGCACGCCGATCCAGGAGTTCCACCCCGCGAAGATACTGGTGGCCAAGGAGCCGCAGCCGATGACGATCGCGCCCAGCACCAGCCCGAACGAGGCGAGCGCGGCTCCGCTGAGCCGGGCGGGCGTCCCGATATTGGCGGCAGACTGGGTTTCGGGCCTCTCGGACGGGGGATTCGGGGAGTGCTGATCCATGGCACAAGACTAGCCGGGGCGGCGAGCAACGGCATCCGGCATCGGGGGTATGACCAACTGGCGATGCCGCGTCTTCTCGTTCGATCCTGACTCCATCCAACCCGGCCGGGCCTCCCGAGCCGGTGAGTGATCTATCCTCGACCGTCACCATGTGCCTGAACAAACCGATGCCTCTGTTCCAACGAATCCTGCGGCGGACTCTGCTCTGCGCCGTCGCGGCGGCTGCGCACGGGACGGTGATGCCCGCCGGCGCGAGCGCTCCGGTCGAACCGCGCGAGCCGGACGCGCCGATCCCGCTCCCCGCCGACGCCTCGGTGGTGCAGGGCACGCTCTCCAACGGGCTGCGCTTCGCGATCGCGCCATCGCCGGTCGCGGCGAACGGCGGAGCCGCCACCGACACGGTGGTGTTCCTGCTGCACCTCAACGCGGGCACCGCGCACGAGGATGACGATCAGATCGGCGCGGCCACGCTCGCGGCGAACCTGGCCTCCCACGGCACGCTCAGCGCGGATCCGGAGGCCTTTCGGCGAACGCTGGACTCGCTCGGCGCCGGTCGCTCGCTCCGGTCGCTGGCCACCTACGACTCCACTCGGTTTGTGCTCAGCGTTCCTCTGCAGAGCGGTGAGCGCCTGAGCAGCGCGGATATCTCGCGCATCACCGATCTGCTTGGCTCGGTGCTTTCTGCGCGGAGCGTGACCGTCGGCGACGAGGACATGGACCGCGCGCGCCGGGACATCGTCGCCTCGCAGCTCGCCTGGGCCGGGCCGTCGCAGCGCATCACCGCGCGCGTGCTCCCGGACATGATGGGCGATTCCATCCTGGCGAAGCGGATGCCGATCTACAGCGATGCCGACCTGGAGCGGACCGGTGCGCAGGCCCTGAACGAATTTGTCGATTCCTGGTACGCGCCGGGCAGCGCGATCGTCGTCGTGAGCGGCGCGATCGACGCGCAGGTGGTCCGCCGAGCGCTGGAGCGATCGCTCGGGCCTTTGCGTGCCGAGCCCACGCCGGACCCGCCGGACCCGGGGCTTGGCGAGGCCCGGCGCGCCGTGGTCCGCGTGGAGACCGACCCGGCGATCGTCGGCGATGTGGTGCAGTTTCTGGTGATCGATGAGCCGGGCGCGCCAACGGAGAACGATCTCGCGGTGCGGGCGCGCACCGCCGAGCGGCTGGCGCTGGAAGCGCTGAGCCAGCGGCTGCGCACCCTTGCCCTTCGTGAAGACAGCGCGACCCTCCAGGCGGGGGTGTTCACCAACCCGGACGCGGGCTCGTTTCGCATCAGCACGCTGAGCGTGTCGGGATCCTCCGGAAGCTGGGAAAAACTGACGCGCGAGGCCGCGGCGACCCTGCGCAGCGCGATCGAACTGGGCTTCTCCTCCGAGGAACTCGACTCGGCGCGACGGGCCGTGCTGGAGTCGCTCGATTCGGAAGCCGCCTCCGAAGCGCGGGCCTCGCCGGAGTACCGCGCCTCGAAGATCGCGTCCCAGCTCGCGCGATCGAACACCGTCTGGTCCGGCGAGCACTCCCGCCGGATCGCCCGTGCCAGCGTTCCCGGCATCGACGCGGACGAGGTGCGCAATAACCTGCGCCGGCTGTTCGACGAGCGGGTCCGCAGCACTCTCGTGGTGACCGCGCAGCACGCGCCTCCGGCCGAAGCGGTGTCCCGGCAACTGGCGATCGCCAGCGGGATCGATGCGGGCGCGGTCGCCGAGGTGACGATCCCGAAGCGGCCGAAGGTGACCCTCGCGGACGCCGATCTCCCGCCGGCCCGGATCGTGACCCTCACCCACGACACCGATGGTGACCTCACCAGCGCCACGCTCGACAGCGGCGCACGGCTCTACCACCGGCAGATGGACGCGGGCAGCGACCGGATCGAGATCGCGCTGTCGCTGCTCGGCGGCAGCTTCGAAGAAGACCAGACCACGCGCGGGCTGACCGAGGCGATCGAATCGCTCGAGGACCAGCCGGCCACTCGCTCGCAGGCAGGCTCGTCCGTGGCATCGGCGCTACGGAGCACAGGCATCGACCTCGATGTGCGCGTGACGCCAGACGCGGTGACGCTCCGCGCCTCAGCATCCAGTGCCGATTTCGAGAGCGCGATGCGCCTGATCGGGATGTTGGCGCGGGAGCCGGTGATCGAAGACAGCGCGTTCGAGCGCTGGCGGGCCTCGGCGATGGCCAGGGCCGCCGCCGCTCGCACCGAGCCCGCACGGGCGGCGCTGGACGACTTCGAGCGCGTCGTCCTCGAACGCATGATGGGCGTGCACGCTTTCCCGACCGAAGACGAGCTGAACGCCATGGCCGCGCAGAGCGTGAACCTCTGGCTCAGCAGGATCGTGCGGGAGTCGCCGATGACCCTCGCGATCGTCGGTGACATCGACCGCGCCCGAGCGCTGCAGAGCGCGGCGGAGAACCTCGGCGGGATCGAAGCGCGACCGACACCGAACGCCGAACGCCTGCGATCGATCCCCGCGCAGTTTGAGCAGCCGCAGACGATCGAGCTGTCGAGGCGAGCCGAGCTGGCCACCGACGCCGCGGCGGTGGTGATCGGATTCCGCAGCGCCGACGCGCAGCGGATCGACGACACGCTGGCACTCGACCTCGCCGCCGCGATCCTCACCCAGCGCCTTGGCGAGCGGATCGGCTCGAACGCCGAGATCAGCGGCTCCACCGTCGTGCTCAACATCGATGGCCAGCACCCCCCCGGCAGCGGGAGGTTCTGGGTCCGCGCCCTCGTGCACCCGCGCGATGCCGATCTCGCGCAGTCGATTCTGCAAAGCGAACTGCAGCGACTGATCGACACTCCGCCCGCCGAGCAGGAACTGCAGCGGGCCGTCTCGATGCTGAAGCCGCGTCTGGACCGCCGGCTCGAATCCTCTGGCGCGTGGGCCGATGCGCTCGCGCGGAGCGAGGGCCTCGGCGGCGTGCCGCTCGCCTCGCTGCGGGCTTCAAGCGCGGTCCTTGAAGGAATTGCCGCTCCCGTTGTCTCGCAGACCCTTGGCCGATACGCGCTGCCAGAACGGTCTTTCCGGATCCGCGTCGAACCCGCACGCTGACGGTCCGGATACACTCGGGCCATGGAAGCCCTTGTCATAGTTCTGACCGTGGTGTCTCTGGGCGCGCTCGCCGGAGCGATCTGGCTGCTGATCGACCGGGGCCGCCGCGCCTCGCGCCTGGCGCTCGCCGAGCGCGAAGCCGCCGATGCCCGATCCGATGAAGAACGCCTGCGCAGCGAGTTCGATGCGCTGCGAGCGGATCTGGAGCGGCTCGCGAGCGAGCGGGAGGAGGCACGGCTGGAATCCGGACGGCTGGCCGAGCGTCTGGCTTCTCAGCAGTCGCTGCACGAGCAGAAGCTCCAGGCCCTGCGCGAAGCCGGTGAGTCGCACCGCAAGGAGCTCGAAGACCGCATCCAGCAGATCCAGAAGCAGTTCCACGACCGATTCAACGCGTCCGCCGCCGAGGCGCTCGATCGCACGAACAAAAGGTTCCTCGAACTCGCCGACCAGAACTTCGCCAAGCGCCATCAGGAAGCCGGCGAGATGCTCAGCAAACTGGTCTCCCCGATCGGTGAGACCCTCAAGAAGACCGACGAGCAGATCAAGGAGCTCGAGCGCCGGCGCAGCGAGGCGTATGTCCGTCTGCACGAGCAGGTGGAAGCGCTCAAGCTCGGCAGCCAGGGGCTGGTCGAAGAAACCTCCAAGCTCGTCACCGCGCTGCGCAAGCCGCAGGTGCGCGGACAGTACGGCGAGATCCAGCTCGAGCGCGTCGCCGAGCTCGCGGGCATGACCAGTTACTGCGACTTCTCAACGCAGTCCAGCGTGCGGGATTCCGAGGGCAATCTTCTGCGTCCCGACATGGTGGTCTCGCTGCCCAACGGGCGCGAGATCGTCATCGACGCGAAGACCAACATCGAGGCGTACCTCGATGCGCTGCAGGCCAAGCACCCCGACGAGGCCGAGCAGCACCTCAAGCGCTTCTCGCGCCACATGCTCGAGCAGGCCCGCTCGCTGGGCTCCAAGAAGTATTGGAAGGACTACCAGGGCAGCCCGGAGTTCACGGTCATGTTCGTCCCCGGCGATCAGTTCGTCGACGCCGCCCTCGAGCGCGAGCCGAAGCTGCTCGAACTCGCTGCGGAATCGAACATCCTGCTCGCCAGCCCGTCCACGCTGATCGGCCTGCTCCGTGCGGTTGCGATCGGCTGGCGGGAGAAGCAGTTGTCGGACTCCGCAGCCGAGCTGTTCAAGCTCGGCAAGGAACTGCACGAGCGGACGGCGGTGGCGCTGGGTCACGCCGGGAGCGTCGGCGATTCGCTCGAGCGCGCGGTGAAGGCCTACAACCGGTTCATCGGTTCCGTGGACAGCCGCCTGATGCCGACGCTGCGCAAGTTCGAGGAAGCGGGCGCCCGCTCCGAGCGCACGCTCAGCGAGCCGAAACCGGTCGAGTCGATGACGAGTGAGATGCGGTCGCTGCCGCAGTCCGACGAGGCGGGATCATGATTCTGCTCCGCCTGCTCGGGGCAGCGCCGGCTCCTCCCGCGCGGGCCCCCCTGCTGTCGCTGGACAACGCGTTCTGGCTGTCGGTGATGGTGATCTTCCTGATCACGATCATCAGCGCGTTCATTCGCCGGCGTCAGCGCGACCGCTGCATGAAGCTCTTCGACGACTACCACACGACCTATCTTTCCACGAAGTCCGATCCGATCTGGGGCGACCTGCGGGTCACCAGTTCTGGAGTCGAGGTCGTGTTCGACGCCGAGTACATCAGCCGCCGCGGTCTTTCGAAGACCAGCGCGCTCGTCTACGCGGATGAGCTGGTCGATGCGATCGCCTTCTGCCGCCCGGTCGGCGGGCTGAAGGACGATGAGCTGCGCCGGCGCGAGATTCAGTTGAAGCGCAGCATCAATCCGAAGCTGTTCCGGCGGATGATCCGCTGGGTGTACAACGCCATCAACACCATCAGCGACGCCATCGCGCGGACCTTCTCCATGGTGGTCGGGCGCGTCGCGCGGACCGGCAGCGTCGCCACGGCCATCAAGAACCAGCAGGGCGATGTCGATGCGTTCGGGAAAACCGTGCTCGGCATCGTGGGGAATTCGTACGAGCCGCTGCTCGAGCGCCACATCGGAGCACCCGTGGTGTGCAGCATCACGCCGACTCAGGGGACGGAGCAGATCGAGATGCCGGGGTACCTCGTCGAGTACAGCGCCCGCTACCTGGCGATCTACAACACCGATCCCGAGCCGATCGAACTGATCCGGCACTCCATCGACGATCACACCGAGCGCGACGAGTACACCGTCTCCGTAGACGATCTGGCGATCCGCGTGGCCTGCACGGGCAAGGAATCGCTCGTGCTGTCGCGCATGATCGCCGACGGTGAGGAAACGGACCTCGCGATCGCGCTGCTCCCCGGTACACGCGTGCGGATCGCACGCCCGAGCGGCGCCGAGCGCATCGAACTGGAGATGGCGATCACCCGGCGCGTCGACCTCGTCATCCCGCGCACACGCGGCACGGTCCGCTTCGGCAGCGCCCGACCGGCACGGCCCCGACTGCTCTGGCGCGGTGTGCCGCCACAGTCCGAGCCCTAACCGATCAGCCCTCGTGCGAGTACATGAACTCCTCGCGGACAACCTTCCCGTTCTCGACGGTGTACACGGCGACCTCGTTCATGTTCATCGTGTCGCCGTTCTTGCGGCAACGCAGCCCCACGGTGTAGTGCAGGGCGAACCCGGTCGCGCCGACGAACGGTCCCTTCACCTCGAAGCTTGTGACCTCGTTCTCGGCTTCCCAGGCCTCGGCTTTGGCCTCCAGTGCTTTCCGCCCGGTCCAGGTGCTGCCATCCCCCTCGATCGAGGTGATGCGATCGGCGTCCCACCAGGCGTCCCAGATGGCGGGATCCTTGGTTCCCGAGCGGAGCATGGACGCGACGGCCTGCCCGATCTCGGCGGGGCCAGAACCGGTGCCGGTGGTGGTCTTGGTGAATGGACAATCGGTATTCATGGTGCTTTTTTCCTCCGTTCTGCCGCGGATCTGCTGCAGTTCGCCAAGTGTACGCGGAATCCGTCCATACACCAAACAAAATTTCAAAGAAATATTTCTTGCCAGATGTCACCACTTGGTGAATAATCATGTCGTCGGAGTGGTTGACCTCTCAATCACACTCCGGCCTGCACAGGCCACAGGCCACAGGGCAGACAGGACTCTTTTTCTCTCCGGTTCTCATGTCCTCCTCCTCCGCCGCCCGTGCCGGGACACCGGCACTCGCGGCTTCGGCCCGGCTCCTCCCCGGGTCTCTACGAAACCTACTTCTCTCTATGCAACAACCGCCCGCAGCGACCTCCTCCTCCTCCGGTCCTGCGGGTGGTTTTCGTTTTGGCTAACCGAACCGATCAGCTGACGGTGAGGGTCGGGCGGCTGCTGCCGGTGCGGTTCCCCGCGAGGGTGGCCTGCGCCTCGATCTGATCGGTCATCCGCTCGAGCGACCGCTTCATCTGCTCGCCCGCATCGGTGTAGTTCTTGCGGGGCGTGCCCGCATCGGAGAACTGGCGCATCGCCATGTTCAGGGGGATCGCGCCCAGGAACGGCAGTCCCAGTCTCTGGGCCATCATCTCCGCCCCGCCCCGCCCGAAGATGTCGTACTCCTTGCCGTCGTCACCGATGAAGTAGCTCATGTTCTCGACGATGCCCAAGACCTCGATCTTGAGCTGCTGGAACATGCGCACCGCTCGGACCGCGTCGTCCTGCGCGACGCGCTGGGGCGTGCAGACCACCACCGCGCCGGTCACGCTGAGCATCTGGCTCATCGTCAGCGGCACATCGCCCGTGCCGGGTGGCAGGTCCACGATCAGGTAGTCGAGTTCCCCCCACTCGGTCTGCTCGGCGAGCTGCTTGAACGCGCCGTGGGCCATCGGGCCGCGCCAGATCAGGGGCTTCTCGGGGTCCACCAGCTTGCCGATGGTCATGGCCTTCACGCCGTGCACATACATCACCTGCAGCATGTTCTGGTGCAGTTGCACATCGAGGTCATGGAGCCCGAGCAGCGTCGGCATCGAGGGGCCGTAGATGTCCGCGTCGAGGATGCCCACGGCGTAGCCCTTGCGCGCGAGGCCGACGGCGAGGTTCACGCTGACGGTGCTCTTGCCCACGCCGCCCTTGCCGGCCCCCACCGCGATCACATTCTTCACGCCGGGCATCGAGGGCGACCCGGACTGGGTCTTCCCGGAACTCGTGGTGTGGCTGCTGGCGGCCTGCTTGAGCGGGATCGTCTTGGGCTGATCGACATACTGGCGACCGTCGCCGGTGTTCGCGGTTTCGGGCTTCTCATCCCCGTTGGGGACCACGAACTCGACCGTGAGGTTCCGGATCTGCGTCCCGACCTGGCCCGCGGCCTCGTTGAGCACGCTCCGGATATCGGTACGCAGGCGATTGCGCAGCTCCTCGTCCTCCGGGGCGGCGATGGTCAGGGCGATGTATTCGTCGCACGCCGCGACCTTCAGCACCAATCCGAGCGAGACGAGGTTCTCGGTCGTGGTGGCATCCCGCAGAGCGGTCAGGGCATCGAGGACTTGCGGTTTGGTGAGGCCCATATCGAGGTTTTCTCCCGGAAATTCGAGGAAAATTCCACGGCCGCGAAGACCGGGTCGAGGATGATAGGCGGAGCCGCCAGCGAGGGTTGAGAGTTCATCGCCCAGGCGGCCTGCAATACCGTCCGTCGCGGGGCGTTGAACTGACGCAACCCGGATTTTCAGGAAAGGCAACCACCATGTCCAACCACCGTTCCCATACCGTCGTTCGCGTGCTCAGCGCTTCGGCCGCGATTGTTCTTCTCGCCGGCAGCACCCTCGCTCAGGAGCGCCCGCGTCCGAACCCGAGCGATGCGCTGCGTGGGCCCGCGGTCACCGACCGTGCGATGCCCCGCAGCGAGCGTTTCGGCGACTCGATGATGGAAAACCGTCAGCGCGGCGAGTTCGCGAACTTCCGCATGCTCATGGCCTCGGTCAAAGCGCTCGGCGAGCAGGACAACGCGCGACTCAAGCTGACCGAAGAGCAGGCCCAGGCCCTCACCCGGATCCAGAACGCCTACCAGGGCGAACTGCGCGAGCACATGGAAACGACGCGCGAGCAGACGCAGAACCTGCGCAAGCGCGTGCAGGAAGCGGTGAAGGGAGCTGGCGAGGATCCCCAGGCCCGCGAGCGGATCATGGATCGCGCCCGCGCCCACGCCCAGGAGATCCGCCAGAACGCGCCCAAGACCGATCGGTACGAAGCGCTCGTCTGGGAGCAGCTCACGCCGCCCCAGCGCCGATTTGTGACCGCCGAGATGGAGCGGATGTCCGATCAGGCCATGCAGCAGCGCATGGAGCAGCGTCGCCAGCGTGCCGGTGAAGGTGCTCGCCCCGGTGCCGAGCGGGTCCGCCCGGCCGATGGCCCCGAAGGCCGCCCCGCGGATCGCCCGCAGCGACCCGGTGCCGCCGAGCGCCCGGCACGCCCGGTCGGTCCCGATGCCCTCAATAACCGCGCGCAGTCGGATCGTCCCGCCGATCGTCAGACCGACCGGCCCGAAGCGCAGCAGCGCCGCTGGGCCCAGCTCTTCCAGCGGATCCAGCGCCTCTCGCCCCAGCAGCAGGAGCGGCTGTTCAACATGATCAACCAGACTGTGGAACGCGCCGAGTCCTCATCGCCGGACGCCGCCCCCGCCCGCCGCGGCGGCGAAGGCCGCCCCGAGCGACCCGCCGGGGATCGCCCGCAGCGCGACGGCCGCTCGCCGGGCGTTGGCGGCGGCCCGCGTCTCTGAATCTTCGAATGTCTGAATGATGCCTGATCCATCACGCACCGGTGCGAGCCGGTGCGTTTCTCGTTTTGCGCTATCAGTCCGGAACCACATTCACGCTCAGAGGCCACGACTCGGTCACCAGCACCGGCTCCTGCGTCAGCCCCCCATCGGTGGTGGCGGCGGTGACATTGTGGAAACGGATCAGCATGGTGTCCTTCTCAGGATCAACGATGATCTCGGCACGCTCGGCGTGCATGAGCAGTTCCTGCTCACGCGCGCCGCCGATATCGAAGCGCACATCGAGCAGATCGAGCGTCTTTCGATCCACCTCACCCGCGGCGAGCCGACCGGATGAGCCGATCTCCACCTCGCCCTGCGCCGCCCGCATGGCAAATGCACGCTTCACCTCGCTGACGGTCCGGGTCTCCTCCGAACAGCCCGCCCCGACCAGCATCGCACCGCCCAGACCGATCGCCATCGCAGCGCGGATGAGCGGAGAGAATTCATGAGGGTTTTTGCCCGGCATACGCACCTTCCGATCCGGTGCTCGCGGCACCCGTTACTTCAATCGGTCGCGCACGGTCCGCAGCACAAGTTCGGGCTTCTCCTGGCGCACCAGACAGCCGGGAGGCACGCTCTCGGTGACGAACACCGAGCCGGCGATCACGCTGTCATCGCCGATCACGGTGTCGCCGCCGAGGATCACCGCCCCGGCGTAGATCGTGACGCGGTTTCCGATCGTCGGATGCCGCTTGGTGTCGCCGGTCCGCTTGAGCTGGCCGTTGGTGTCGAGCTCGAAGCTCGTCGCTCCGATGGTCACGCCCTGGTAGATCCGCACATGGTGGCCGATCTCGCTGGTCTGGCCGATGACCACCCCCGCGCCGTGGTCCACGAAGAAGGATTCGCCGATCCGGGCTCCGGGATGGATATCGATGCCGGTGCGTGAGTGGGACAGTTCCTGGATGATCCGGGGCAGCAGCGGCACCTTGAGGCGGTACAGCGCGTGGGCGATGCGGTGCGAGAAGATCGCGTCCACGCCGGGGTAGCAGAAGATCGTCTCGTCGGTGTGCAGGGCTGCGGGGTCGCCGTCGAAGGCCGCCTGCACATCCAAGGCCAGCAGACGCCGGATTTCCGGCAGTTCGTCCATGAACTCGGCGGCACAGGTCTTCGCCGCCCGGTCGCACTCGTGCGAGTCCAGACTGTCGGCGGTGTCGGTGTCGATGTGCTTCACATAGCGCAGCACCGCTCGGACCTGCTGCTCGACGGTGAGGTGGATCTTCGCGACCAGCTCCTGCACATGCAGTCGGAGGTTCTCGGCCGTCAGGCCGCGCCGGCGATAGAAGCCGGGGAACATCAGGTCTCGCAGGTCTTCCACCAGACCCGAGACGGCGTCCCGATCGGGCAGGTGCGTCTTGAGCAGGTGCCGTGTCCGGGGCTCAGAGAGGATCGACTGGGTCAGCCGGTCGACGATGCCCGTGTCGGCGGGTCCGCCAGTCGCAATGCCTTGCAAATTGTGGGTGTTCGGGTCTTCGGTCGTGCTCATGAACGGGATTTCGGTGTTGGGCGAGGGCGAAAGCGGGAATGGGAGCCGGGGCCCCCGGGCCGACTGTGGAGAAAGCAATGCGATGGTCCCTTCGAACCATGTGGGTGCCCTTGCCCGGATCCCGGCCTTCCACTCGTCGGAGGCCTGGCCTTCGCCCGGGCGATTCGTATGCAGGGCTCCCGGATGCACTACAAGGGAAAAGCATTGGGTCCACAGTCGGCCCGGAACGGGTCCGGGCCTTGGCCTCGGCACGGTGCCGCGAGCCGCTCGGAGACTAGCACCGATGGCCCGCCCAAGCGAACGGCGGCGCTGGCTTGCGGATCAAATTGTAGGTCGCCGTATGTTCGGGTCGATGGACGAGTTTCGATCACCGGGGAACCGGGGGGCGTTCTGCCCGTCCAATTCCTGATATCCGATGGCGGAGCGGGGAGACCGAGTTCGGGATTTGTCTGAAACGGCTTTGACGCTCGGACCGCTCGCCGCTACAAACTAGCCAACCGTTCAGGAGTATGTCATGCGGAAATCCACTGTTGTTGCTCGTGTCGCCGCCCTCGCCGGATCGTGCGCCCTGTCGTTCATGCTGGTCGGATGCACCCCCAGCTCTGACGCTCGCCACGCCGAGTTCCTCGGCAACCCCACCCCCGATATTGATGGCATGGCCATCACGCGCAGCGAGGTCAGCAACCGTCACGCGCTGATCTACGACACCAACTTCCGCAAGATGAACCACGAGCTCGGCAAGGTCTTCTTCACGGACCGGCCGATGCGCGGCGAGTACCCGATCCCCTACTGATCGCTCGCACGCCTGAGCCCGCCGTTCGCGAGCACGATCGCGATACCCTCGGTGGGCGAGGCAGGTTCTGATGTATTGTGGATCGGTCGGCACCGCCGACCGATCTTTTTCTGCGCTCACCTCGCGTGCCGGATGACTCTTCCCGTATGCCTTCGGCTTTCCCTACCTTTTCGCGCATCCGCCACCGCTTCAGCCCGCAGTCGCTGCCGATAATGAGCAGGCGCGCCTACTCGTGGGAGCTGCGCAGCGTGTGCTTCCTGCCGTTCGCGCTGGCGTGCGTCGAGGGCGGTGTGATCGGAACGATCGCGCGCAAGGCGTTCGACGCGGGCGATCTGGTCATCGCGATCCTCGCCGCGGCACCGGCGCTCTCGAACATCACCTCGCTCCTGTGGACACGCCTGTTCCACGGGCGGAACCGCGTACGCGCGATCCTGATGCTCCAGGCGATCATCCTGCTCTGCGTGGGCTCGATCGCGTTCGCCCCGATCTCGGCGCGCGGCACGGCCATGATCGTCGTGTCGGTCCTGATCGCGCGGTTCGCGATGGCGGGCATCATCGTCGCACGCTCGGATGTCTGGCGCGCGAATTACCCGCGCACCGCGAGATCGCACGCGACCGGCAACCTGTCGATGGTGATGACGCTGATCATCGGGCTATCCGGGCTGCTGATCGGTCTGGTTATGGACCTCGAGCAGGCCCCCGCTCCCGTGCAGAGCGCGTTCCGCCCCGCCCTTGGTCTGGTGGGCATCGAGCCGGACAACACGGAGAGCGCGTTCCGCTTGTTCTACGGCTTCGCGATGATCGCGGGAATGGTCGGCATCTGGGCGTTCAGCCATGTCCGCTGGCGAGGAGGGCAATCGCAGGCCCGCACCGAGATCCGACAGCGCGAGTCCAAGGAGAACTCCGGCGGGCCGCTGGCGATGTACGGCGTACTCCGAGACGACCGGATGTACCGACGGTACATGGGCGCGATGTTCCTTCTGGGCATCGCCAACATCGCCGCCATGCCCGTATTCATCATCGCGCTCGACGACAACAAGTTCGAATTGAACTACACGACCGCCCTGCTGCTCACGCATGTGATCCCGGTGCTGCTGCCGGTGCTGGTGATCCCGCTGTGGGCGCGCGTACTCGACCGGATGCACATCGTGCAGTTCCGCACCTACCACTCGTGGTTCTTCATCGTCGCCAACGCCCTGACGGCGATCGGCTTCGCGATGGAGAGTCTCGCGATGCTCACCGCGGCTCGCATCATCCTGGGCGTGGCGTTCGGTGGCGGCATGCTCGCGTGGAACCTCGGCCACCACGACTTCGCCAGGCGCGAACTCGCCTCGGTCTACATGGGCATCCACGCCACGCTCACCGGCGTGCGCGGCGCGCTCGGCCCGTTCATCGGCGTGATTCTTTACGCCGGGATCTCGATTCCGGAGTGGACAGGGATCGATGAAACAACAATGCCGCCGGTGGTGACCGGCGGCATCGGGGCGTGGACATTCGCCATCTTTGCCTGCTGCGGTGCGATCGGTGCCCTGCTGTTCTCGCGCCTGCTCAAAGACATGAGAACGCTCGGGGTGGCCGAGGCCCGCGACGGGTAGAACGCCTCAGGACTTCTTGGAAGTCTTGCGGCCGCTCTTCTTGGTGGTCTTCTTGCGAGTCTTGGCCGGAGCCGAAGCGCCCGAAGCGGTGTACTGCCCGCGACCGACGCGCTTGAACCGCTTGTCGCGGATCAGGGCCTGGTTGACGATCGTGCGGAAATTCGGCGAGGTGGTGATGTAACCGGCCTTCTGCACGGCGTCGGCGGCCTCGGTCACCGACATGGTCTTGCCGGTGAGCACGCCCACGAGCGCTTCGGGCAGGTTCGAGTCGTTGCGGGGACGGCGTCCGCCGCGAGCGCCGCCCGAGAGTCCGCCGATCGAAGCGATCTCGGCGTCGATCTCAGCGAGCTGCTTGACGAGCTTCTCGCGACGCTTCTGGAGCGACTTCGCGTGCTTCTCACGACGCTTGATCTCGCTCTGCAGCGCGGTGATGCTCATGTCGGTCAGATCGGATTTGGCCATTTCTGATGTTCCTTTAGAAGTTGCGCGATTGCTCAGTGCGATCGCTGTGCGGGGTTCCGTCGGCTTGCTGGTGACCGAACGGGCTTATGGAACAAGCCGGGACGGGGATCGGACACCACGAAAGCTCACATGCGTGAGCGAAAAGCATAGAGCTGTTATATGAGAATTGCAACGCCGCAAGGACAGATCCTCCTTGCGCGTCGTTCAATCCACTGCCATGAAACAACCAACCTCATTGCTCCACTTAGGAGCTCGCGGCGATGTACCCCATCCGGTTCATCAGTCCGTCGAAGTGATCCAGATCGTAAAAATCGATCTCCAGCGTCCCCTTCAAACCATCCTTGGTACGAATACGCACCTTGGTCCCCAAATGATCGCCGATGCCCTTGGCCAGGTCGTCGATCGCCGCGGCGATCTGGCGCTCCTGCTCGTCTTTCTTCGGATCGGCCTTCCGTGCTGGCTTCTCGCCCTGAGAAGCGCAGATCGCCTCCAGCGCCCGGACCGTCTGGCCACGCTCGGCCGCCTCCGCCGCGATCCGGATCCGTTCCGGGCCGGGTGGCATCGAAAGGAGGGCTTTGGCGTGCCCCGTGGTCAGTCGACCCGCGGCGATGAGGCGGCAGATGTCTGGCTCAAGCGTCACTACCCGGATCAGGTTGGCGATCGTCGACCGATCGACGCCCACGCGGTCGGCGATCTCCGAATGGGTCAGCCCGAATTGCCTGGCGAGGTTCGCGTAGGCCTGACCTCGATCGATCGGGTTCAGATCCTCGCGCTGCACATTCTCGATGATGGCCCATTCCGCGGACTGGCGGTCGTCAACTTCGTGAACAATCGCCGGGATCCGCTCGAGCCCGGCCAGCCGAGCCGCACGCCAGCGGCGTTCACCGGCGATCAGCTCGTATCGCGGGCCGGAGGCCAGTTCCACGCGCCGGACCGCGATGGGCTGCATCAGACCAGTTTCCCGGATCGAAACGACCAACCCGGCAAGTTCGCCCTCGTCGATCGCGCTGCGAGGTTGGAATCTGTTTGGTATAATATCGTTCAGCTTGAGATGGAGGATACGGTCCGAAGGGGTGAGGTCTGTTGCTCCTGCCACTTCGGGCTTGTTCTCAATCTGGGACGCCGCTCGTGAGTCCGCGGCCTCCGGTCGGGAGGGCTCGCTCCCCCCCTGCTTCACCTGACTC
Organism: uncultured bacterium; assembly: GCA_965652425.1. GTDB lineage: Bacteria > Planctomycetota > Phycisphaerae > Phycisphaerales > UBA1924 > JANSXG01. The sequence continues at coordinate 61,601 of CBFGVX010000003.1, forward strand.
TGCTGTGCGGCGGGTTCGGGATCGGCCTGAACCGGCACCGGTTCGCCCATGAGACTGCTCAACCCTCTTCCGAGCCGCGGCTTTGCGTTCCGTGCCATCGCTGTACCTTCCATGGAGAAACAGTGGGGATCTGGTTGGCAGGGTACCGTCTCCGGATCGCGCTGAGAAGTGTCTGGGCCGATATCTCGTATGATTCGCGCGAAACCCATCGATTCTGACCTTCAGGAGCAGGCATGAGCACCTCAGACCGACCACAGCCGAAGAAGATTGAGACGATCGCCCGTGGGGTGATGGCGTGCGGATCGAAGGTTTTGCTCTGCCGCGACCGCAAGAGGGGGTATTTATACTTGCCCGGCGGGCATGTGGAGCCGGGTGAGTCCGCGGCCGACGCCTTGGCGAGAGAACTTGCCGAGGAAGCCGGCCTGACCAAGGTCCGGGTGGGGCCATGTGCGATGGTCACGGAACAGCGGTTTAAGCAGGGTGAGAAAGCGCGTCACGAGATCAATCTGGTGTTCCATGTGGAACACGCCGCCCTTCCGGACGGGACCCCCCTGCCACTCGGCACCTCGGAGGCACAGGTGCAGGATGTGCCAAGCTTGGAATCTCACATCGAGTTCGTCTGGATGGAGGCCGCGGCTCTTTCCGAAGTGGATCTGAGGCCGCTCAGCATGAAGGCCTGGCTGATGAGCGGCAGTACCGGGCTGGCTCGCCCGGCCTGGATGAGTCAGAGCGAGTGGTAGGGCGGTTCAGCCGCCAAATCTACCCAGCTTGGCGAAGTGTTCCACGTGGAACACCCGCTCTGGAGTGCCGGAAAGCGGTCATTTCGAGACCGAAATCACCCGATATTCAGGACAGATTCGACTTTCTTGCCCGATTCACAGCCCGTCTGGTGGCTCGGAAAGGTATCCATGCAGTTCTGCCTGACCCCATCACGCGCCCCAGTTGAACCGGCGGTGCCATCGTCTCACGCTTTGGAGGACGAAATCGCCGCCCTCCACAAGCAGATCGAAGACCTCGAAAGTGATCTTGCCCGTTCAGAGCGCCTCGCGACACTGGGTGCGATGTCCGGAGCCATCGCCCACGAATTCAACAACCTTCTGACCCCCCTGCTCAATTACGCTGCGATGGCCCTGGCCCACCCCGAAGACGAGAGACTCACCCGAAAGGCGCTCGAGAAGACCATCCAGAGTGCAGAGCGGGCCTCTCAGGTTGCCGATGCTCTGCTCGGATCCCTACAGGAACAATCGGCATCTCCGGATGGGTGCCACCTTCGCGAGGCCGTGGAAAACGCGCTGACCGGTCTGGTCCGACCCCCGGTCGCTGATGGGATCGAAGTACTGATCGATATTTCCCACGACCTCAGGGTGGCGATCAGCCCGACGGATCTGAATCAGGTGCTGCTGAACCTGATCCTGAACGCCTGCGAAGCAATGCGCCCCGGACCGGGGACACTCGCCATTACCGCCGCGTGCTTGCCGGCACTTCGACTCGATCAGGGCCACTTGAACAATGCGAACATAAGCCGTACAAATGTTGCTGGGAAAATTGTGCTTCGGATCGTTGATACCGGTCCTGGTATGACCGCCGATCTCGTCGAGCGGGTGTTCGATCCGCTGGTCACCACCAAACAGCGGGAGCCGGGGGCAAGGAAGCAGGGGGGTGGCAGCGGGCTTGGCCTCACCGTGTGCAAGCGGCTCATCCAGCGCGCGGGCGGCACCATCACCCTCCGATCCGAGCCCGGCATCGGTACATCGTTCTCCATCCATTTGCCAAGCTGCATCGCGAAGGAAAACGAGCAATCAGCAACCGTCATCGCGGCGTGAATCATCCTTCACCTGTGATTCAGTGTGCGTTCAGAGCGGCTCCGTAGTGTTGTCATGAACAGTTCATTCACGGCATGAATGACTGCCTCTCTACACGACGACACCAAAGGAGAACGACAATGGGCAACCGCACAACACTTGACGATGTGAAGAGCGATTCGGAACTGCGGGCGGAAGTCGCGCAACTGCGGGAGGACCTCGCGGCGATCCGCGAGGACTTTCGGGGTGTGGCGAGCGAAGCGTTCCGCACAGGAAAGCAGAGTCTCCACAACGCGAGTGAAAGTCTCAAGTCCGCCGCGCACGACGCCGCCGAATGGTCATCGCAGACCGGGCGCGAAGCACTTCACAAAGCCGAAGACACGGTCAGCACGCACCCCTTCGCGAGCTTGGCTGCCGCCTTTGCTGGAGGCGCTCTTCTCGGGGCTTATCTCGGGCGCCACCGCTCGTGATGCCGTGAAGCCGCAACCGATCGCGCGGCTTCAGCAGTCAGCGAGCACCTTCATCGCGATGGAACGGCGCAAACTCGAACGGGCGGTGTACATCTCCGGTGTCACGCTCATCAACGCGTTCGCCTTCGTTCTCATCGCGATTGTTGGCCTGACGATGCTGCTGGTCGGTCTCGCCTTCTGGCTTGAACCGGCCATGGGCTCAGGGCCTGCATTCGCCCTGATCGGAGGCCTCGCATTGATCGCCGCATTGGCTGGCGGTTATATGGTCCACCGATTGGTGCTGCACCCTGACAATCAGCAGCAGCCACCCACCTGACCCGGTTAGGACCAGATGGAAACGCAAAGACGCCGACTCATTGAGTCGGCGTCTTTGTCATTGCCGGGTTGTGCCGCGATCGCGTTCAGCGCCGACGACGCCCGCCGAGAAGACCCATCCCCGCGAGCGCGAGGCCGGCGGTGCCGGGAAGGGGGATCACCACGGCGGCATCAAAGTTCTGCGCCTGCATGGTCACGGAACTCACGGTATTTCCACCGATCAGCGCTTCGAGCGTGATGGTGTAGGTGCCCAGCGCGTTCGGATCAAAGGTGCCATTCCCGAATACGGAACCGAAGCTGAGGTTCTGCGAGTCTTGGATCAGCGAAGCGGAAGGGGCGTAAGTGCCGCCGGCGAAAATGTAAAACAGATTGAAGAAATTCACCGTGTTCACGACGCGCTGAGTCGTCGAGTTGTCCTGGCTGAGGAAGTCAACCGTCAGGCGCAACGCCGTGTTGGAGATGCTGCGATTGCCGAGGTTGGCGCTGAAGTCAACATTCCACCAGAAATTGGAAGGGTTCTGAACCGATCCGCCCGGTTCCACACGGTAGGTGCCGCCGCTCTGCATGACATCGCCGACGAACGCCTGCTTCGCCTTGATCCCCAGCTCGATGGTCGTGCCGTGCGTCTGCGTGCGCGTGATGGCGAAGTTGGTGTTCGAATTGCCGGTCCCGACATCGAACTGACCGGTCAAGGTGTCGCCGTAGGTGGTCACGGACGAGGCCGAGGCCAACGGAGCGATCGCAGCCGCGGCAACAATCGCCGCGCCGTACAACATGGTCTTCATCTCTTTACTCTCCATTCAGAAGTCTACAAAACCCCCAACATACCTAGTTCGGGGGAGCATTCACTATACATGGAAGGTACCCTCGAATTAAGGAAAATCCAGCCGAAAACGACACCGCCCGGCTTCATCCAGCAGGATCGACCGGGCAGGGTGGGATTATCGGTCTATAGACTGAAATCAGCGACGGCGACGAACGAGACCCAGCCCGGCAAGACCGAGCAGCCCGGCGGCTCCGGGGCTTGGAATCACCAGTGCCGCGTTGTCCAGGTCGAAGCGCACTTCGATGTCCTGACCGGCCAGGCCCTGCGGCACATTGAAGCCGAGCTGGATGTTCCCGATGTTCGAGAAGACGCTCTCGTAGGTCCCGCTCCCGAATGAGATGATGTCGTCGGACTCCGGTGTCAGGTCGAAGGTGACCGTGGTCCAGGTGTTCGGCTCAACGGTAATGGAGGACTCGGTCGCCGCGCCCGGGTTGTTCATGGGCGTGGCGAAGCGCCCGGTGATGGTCAGCGGCTCGCTCAGGTCGTGCCGGATGTCGAAGCTGAAACCGATCACGCCCGAGGCGATCCAGTCGCCGACGAACGCGCCGCCCGAGGCGTTCGAATCGCCCTGGCCGCGAAGGACGACGGGCGGGAAGAAGCCCGAGGCGTTCTGCAGGTTGTAGGTGCCCGAGGCGTAGCCCGAGCCGTCGGGGCCGCCGGCGGGGAACCAGTCCAGCGGGCCGGAGTTGTTGAAGTTGGTCCAGTTGGCGTTGCCGCCCTCGAAAGTCTCGGTGAACGGGCCGACCAGCGATCCGGCGCTGGCGGCGGAGCCGACGGAAACCAGCAGGGCGGCGGAGGCGAACAGGCAAGTGCGTGACATAACAGATTCTCTCTCTCGGATAGGGGGCGCGAAGCGGGCCGGTATAGATACTGGGATTATTCCTGCGATACGGAACAGAATCTTGCAGGGCGGGAATTATACAGTGTTCTGCATATAGTTGCAACTCAGTCTCAACAAGTTCTCGGACGAGCGTGCGTCTCTCGGATGGACGGGTTTGATGCTGCCTGACTGCCAGTCTGACACCCTGCGGACCGCTCTGGCAGCGTTCGGGCAGGGAGCGACAGCCCGCTATATGCCGTAAATCACTGTCAATGCGGCGTTTGCATATTCTCGCTTTCGGCCCGGGCTTTGCACCAGTTCCAGCGACATGGTCATGCTGCGCCACCCCAACTCGCCGCTGCATTCAGCACCGAACGGCTCCTCGCCCAGCGAGGGCGGGCGGTTGAATCTGTTGCTGTCGTCCGGGGACTACTGGCGCGAGGACGACTGGGCCTCTCTGCTTCCCCGATTGCTCGAGCCCCTGGGCATCAACACGGTCCGGGTCGGGTCCGGCAGCGAGGCGACCACTGTATTAAAGGTTACGCCCGTCCACATCGCCGTCGTCGACCTGGCCCTTCCCCTCGATCCCGCGGCACCCTCAATCTCCGAGCTCGATGAGCAGGAGGGGGGGTACCGCCTTCTGGAGATGCTCGGGCGCCTGCCCTGCCCGCCCCCGACCCTGGTCGTGAAGCGGCGCAAGACCCGGCGCGACGACACGCGCGAGCTGCACGCGGCACTCCAGGCCCGGGCCTTCGCCGTGATCGAACGCCCCGTGCGCATGGACATCGTCCTCGAAGCGATGCGCCGGGTGCTGACCCGCTACCACTCGGGCAAGTGGCCCGAGTGCGACAACTGATTTCCTGTTCCTTCCCTGTTCCGCCCGGCGCGACTCCGCCTCGGGCATTGAAACCTGATTCACCAAACCCCTTTGCCCGTCGCCGCTGGATGGCCGGGCACTCACTCGGAGAAAGAAGACATGGCAACCGCGACCAAGAACAAGCCGACCACCAAGAAGACTTCCACCAAATCCACCAAGCTGAGCATCAAGCCGCTGCACGACAAGGTCATCGTCCGGCGCGATGAGGCCGAGACGCAGACCGCTTCGGGCATCTTCCTGCCCGAGTCGGCCAAGGACCAGCAGAAGACCGGCGTGGTGCTGGCCGTCGGCGACGGCGCGCTCAACCGCGAGACCGGCGACCGCATCCCGCTGAGCGTCAGCAATGGCGATCGCGTGATCTTCTCGTCCTACGCGGGCAACGAGGTGAAAGTCGACGGCGAAGAGCTGCTGATCATGTCCGAGAGCGACATCCTCGCCATCATCGACTGATCGTCATCAAGACGCACCCCCAGCCGACGAAAGCCCCGCATGACCAACGATCAGCTCCGCAAGGCGCTCACCGAGTGCAACGGCCAGCGCGATGTCGAGTTCGCCTTCACCGGCGCGACGCCGCCCTGCACCGTCAAGCACGCGATGCTCGTGCCCGATGAGGACGACCACCTCATCAAGCTGACCGACGGCAAGCATGTGGTCATCCTCGACGCCGAGCGCGTCGCCTGGCTGCGCATCGGCTGACCCCCCAACCCCGTTCACGATTCACCTTTCTTTTTTCGAACCCGATTCAACACCTCACACCACACTCGCCCGCCAGCGCATCCCTGTTTCTTCAGATTTGGCGGGCCGACAGCAAGGAACAACAGACATGGCTTCCAAACAGATCGCATTCGATGTCGACGCTCGCGAGCGCATCCTCAAGGGCGTGCAGAAGCTCGCCTCCGCCGTCAAGGTCACCCTCGGACCGTCCGGGCGCGTGGTCGTCCTCGAGAAGTCCTTCGGCGCGCCGACCGTCACCAAGGACGGCGTCACCGTCGCCAAGGAGATCGAGCTCGAAGACCCCTACGAGAACATGGGCGCGCAGATGGTCAAGGAGGTTTCCTCCAACGCCTCCAAGCAGGCCGGCGACGGCACCACCACCGCCACCATCTACGCCGAGTCCATCTTCGCCGAAGGGCTCAAGAACATCACCGCCGGCGCGAACGCCAACCAGGTGAAGCAGGGCATCGACAAGGCCATCGCCGCCATCGTCGATGAACTGAAGTCCATGTCCAAGCCCATCAAGGGCTCCAACGAGATCGCCCAGGTCGGCACCTGCTCGGCCAACCAGGACGAGACCATCGGCAAGATCATCGCCGACGCGATGGACAAGGTCGGCAAGGACGGCGTGATCACTGTCGAAGAGGGCAAGTCCCTCGAGACCGAGGTCGAGCTGCTCGAAGGCATGCAGTTCGACAAGGGCTACCTCTCGCCGCACTTCGTCACCAACACCACCAACATGGAAGCGGTGCTCGAAGACGCCTATGTCCTCATCCACGAGAAGAAGATCTCGTCGGCCAAGGACCTGCTCCCGATCCTGACCAAGGTCGCCGAGAGCGGCAAGGCCCTGCTCATCGTCGCCGAGGACATCGAGTCCGAAGCGCTCGCCACCCTCGTCGTCAACAAGCTCCGCGGCATCCTGAAGGTCGCCGCCGTCAAGGCCCCCGGCTTCGGCGACAAGCGCAAGGCCATGCTCGAGGACATCGCGATCCTCACCGGCGGCCAGGCCGTCATGGAAGAGCTCGGCATCGACCTCGAGAAGCTCGAGCTCAAGGACCTCGGCCGCGCCAAGAAGATCGTGCTCACCAAGGAAAACACCACCATCGTCGAGGGCGCGGGCAAGTCGAGCGACATCAAGGGTCGCATCGAGCAGCTCAAGGCCCAGATCGAGAACACCTCCAGCGACTACGACCGCGAGAAGCTCCAGGAGCGCCTCGCCAAGCTCGCCGGCGGCGTGGCCCAGATCAATGTCGGTGCCGCCACCGAGGTCGAGATGAAGGAGAAGAAGGCCCGCGTGGAAGATGCGCTGCACGCCTGCCGCGCGGCCGTCGAAGAGGGCATCCTGCCCGGCGGCGGCATCTCCGTCATCCGCGCCCGCAAGGCCCTCGACAAGATCCGCAAGGGCGCAACCGGCGACCTGCGCGTGGGCATCGACATCGTCGACCGCGCCCTCACCGCCCCGCTGAAGCAGATCGCCAAGAACTGCGGCCTCGACGGCTCGGTCATCGTCCACAAGGTGCTGGAGTCCAGCGATGTGAACTTCGGCTACAACGCCCTGACCCACGAGTACGGCGACCTGGTCAAGATGGGCGTGATCGTCCCGACCAAGGTCGAGCGCGTGGCGCTGCAGAACGCCGCGAGCATCGCCGGCCTGCTCCTGACCACCGACGCCGCGATCGTTGAGATCAAGGAGAAGAAGGCGGTTGGGGCTGGTGCGGGTATGGATGATATGGATTATTGATCCAGTAGCGATTCGTGGTCGAAAGACCGCGAATCGGTTTCAGCATTTAGGAGAGATTAGTTCGCAGCACCTCATAGTGCGGATGTGACATGTCTTACGATCTCTCCAACAAGTTTGTAGTTGCAATATCAAGTCGAGCCTTGTTCGATTTGGTACGCGAAGACCGGATCTTCCAGAGAGGTGGTCCGGATGTTTTCATCGCGTATCAAAAGAAACACAGGGATGTCCCTCCAGCACCCGGGCCCGCGATGCCGCTCGTGGCCAGCCTTCTCGAATTAAACGAGTTTATTCCGGATCGACCAGTCGAGGTGGTGCTACTTTCCAAGAATTCACCATCAGCAGCGATCCGTATGCGAAACGCACTTGATGCTCATGGTGTTCGAATCGAAAGATTCTGGTATACGAGTGGCGATCCGGTTGCTCCGTATCTGAAGCCAGCAAAGGTGGATCTCTTTCTATCAGCTGACGCAAAGGATGTCATCGAAGCACATTCAAATGGTTGCGCCGCCGGACATATTTATGGGTTGCCGAAGACCGTCGCGGATAGGCATGTGGGGCAGTTACGGATTGCGTTTGACGGAGATGCTGTCATTTTCGCGGAAGAGTCGGAGAAAATTTACAAAGAAAAGGGGATTCAGACATTTCTTGACCACGAAAGTGAAAATGCGGCGCGTCCTATCCCAGACGGACCCTTTGCGAATGTGTTCCGTGCCTTGGGTAAGTTGCGTGCTGCGCTCCCTCCAGACGAGGCTTGGCGAATCAAGATCGGGCTATTCACTGCTCGCAATGCCCCTGCAGATCAGAGAGTGCTTCAAACAATGGAGCAATGGGATGTGCACCCGGATCACTTGGCATTTCTGGGAGGTGTGGAGAAGAATGAAACTATTCAAGCGTTCGGTCCCAGCATCTACTTCGATGACCAGTCCACACACTTAGTGCCGCTAGCGCGATTCATTCCAACAGCGTGCGTGCCGTCATCAATGAACGACTTGGTCAACGATATTCCACTGTGTCCGTCGTGCCAAGAACCTATGGTTGAGCGATTGGCACTTAGGGGAGAAACTGCTGGCAAGCCATTTTGGGGTTGCTCAAGGTATCCTCGCTGCACTGGCAACATGAGCATCGCGTAGCCCGGCAGCACTGGCGACTCATGCGCGCAATCGCGGCGTCCTCCGCGCCCCGCTCGGCCCCGGCGTGCAGGACCTGCGTCATATCTCCACGAAGGAGCCGGTGCTGCTGGGGATCGGGGGTCGGTGTGGGATGCGTCGGACCGGGTGGCCCGTGGTGGCATGTTCTTGGGTGATGCTCGTGACCCGATGCTTGCGCATTCGGGTTCTGATCCCTTCCGCTTGCGAGTGGTTGGGGCATCATGATCGAGAAGCGCGGTTGGGATCGGAGCCCTGAGCGCGAGCTCAGGGTCGCGTGTTCCGGCGTGGG
>CBFGVX010000004.1:0-69049 GCA_965652425.1 uncultured bacterium
CCTCATCGACCTCAACCACCGCTACGCCCTCGACGGCAACAACCCAAACTCCTACGGCGGCCTGCTCTGGTGCCTCGGCCAGTTCGACCGCCCGTTCGAGCCCGAGCAGCCCGTCCTCGGCACCGTGCGAGGGCGCGATCCGGATTCGCACGCCGAGCGACTCGACCTGAAACGCTACTCGGGCTGGGTCACGCGCCCCGGTCGCAGCGGCCGGCAACGCATCGCCGTGGTCGGTGGGGGGCTCGCGGGGCTCATGGCCGCCCGCGTGCTGACACACCAGGGCCACGCCGTCACCGTCTTCGAGAAATCCCGCGGCCCCGGCGGACGCACCGCCACCCGCTACGCCGGCGACCAGCGCTTCGACCATGGCGCGCCGTGGTTCCGCGTCGGTGACCCGCGCCTGACTCGGCAGGTCAAGAGTTGGGTCGAGCGGGGCGTACTCGCTCGGGTCGACGGCGAAGACAACCTCTATACAGGCGTGCCGCAGTCGAACTCGCTCGCCTCGCACATCGCGGCGGAACTCGACGACTTCCGAACCTCGACGAGGGTGCAGGAAATCAGCCAAGACGCGGCGGGGGGGTTCAAGGTTGGCTGGACTTCCGGCGAGACCACCGAATCCGACCGCTTCGATGCCGTCGTGCTCGCGATCCCGTCGGTGCAGGCGGCGGAACTGGCCGGGCCGCTCTCGTCGTCGCTCGCCCTGGCGATCGGGCGGGCCGAGATGGCACCCCGCTGGACGGCCATGATCGAGACCGACCGCGCTTCCACCGAAACGCTATCCATCCCGACCCGCGACCCGGACCTCGAATCGATCATCCACAACTCCGCCAAGCCGGGTCGCCCGGACCGCGGCGGCGTCAGCGCCTGGGTCGTGCACGCGAGCGCGGACTTCTCAACGCGTGAACTCGAACGCTCGCCCGACGAGATCGGCGCGATGCTCAGAGACAAGTTCGCCTCGGCGCTCACCAACGCGGGGATCGATGCGACGGTGCGCTCGGTGAGCGCGCACCGCTGGCGCTACGCCTTCGCGACCAAGCCCGCTTCGGACACCCTCGAAGCGCTCGCCGATCCCGACATGCCGCTGTTCGCCTGCGGCGACTGGGTCCACGAGGCCCGCCCCGAATACGGCGTGCAGGGCGCGCTGCTCAGCGGGATGGCCGCGGCGGGGCGGCTGCTCGGTCGGCCCGGACCCGAGCAGGAGACCATCCCCGAAGACCTCTTCCAGCAGGCCTCACCATGAGCGACCGCCGCAAGCCCAAACCCGGCAACCACAACCCCCGCGGCCTGCCGACCAAGCCCTGCACGGTCTGCGGCCGACTGATCTCGTGGCGCAAGAAATGGGAGCGCGACTGGGACCGTGTGAAGTACTGCTCGGAGGCGTGCCGGCGGAAGGGGAGTGTGGAATAGCCCCCCGTGAACCGGGCGATTGGGGGTATACTCCCTAAACCGTGAAATCCAGAGCACCAATCTGGCGATTGCTCGACCTCACAGCCAAGGATGTCGCCGTCACGGCGTTGCTCGTCGCGGTGTCGGTCGTTCTGGGATGGCTGCTCAGCGCTGGCGCTCCCACCTCCAGCCCGCAGCGTTTCTGGACCACCTTTGCTGCGGGCGTTGTGGTATTCGGCACCGTTCGACTCGTGAATCGGTACCGGCTGGGTACCACACACCGAGGAGCCGGCCATGCTGCACGATGACCCCTTTATCATCGATCGGTTCGGTGAGATAACGCCGCACCAGACATTCATCTTCGGTGTCTACTGGCGTGCTGGGCGTGTGTGCGGCTTCCAGGCCCGCCACGACACCAATCATTCTCGCAATCTTTCCACGACGTTCAACTACAGGATCAAATATGATCGTGCCTGACTATTTAGCAATAATTGGAATAATACTAGCAATACTGGTCCCGCTTTTGACAGCTATAGCTCTCTACAAAGGACACAACAAGCTTGCCACATCGACAGTTAGTGCATCGATCACTCAAGCGCAAGCGACCCTTGGTCGCGAGCGATTCACGCACAAGAGAAGCATGCTCGAAGAAACCTTTAAAAAAATTGGAGAAATAGCAAACGCACACGCCGCGAGGATAGCTATTATCAAAGCAGCTATAGAAGATTATGACATGATGGAGTCTGGAACAAGCAAGCTGAAATTGTCACTTGAAGATCAGGCAGTTCAAAAGTACGCGGATTTGATTCGGCCAGAAGTGATGGCCGACAACGAAGCACAGGTTTCATTGACATGCGTGGTATACGGATATGAAAAAACGGATGAGCTGTCCGATATCTTTGTCAATCAATCCCGATCTCTTGGAAAGACTACCGCCAAGTTATGGATGTCAGAACTCCGTGCTCTCATTGAAAACAGAAGCCGGACCGAGCTAGACAATGTCATTAATCGTGTCGACAACGAATATGTACAGCTCACCGAATCCGCAAATAGTTTGCGAACGATAATCAGCCAACAGTTATTCAGGATGTCTGAGTCGGACTCTGAAGAGCAATCCGCCGCTTGAATCAGGACCGTGTGAACTGGACAGTTTCTAGGATTTTAGTTTTACATAACCAACCTTATCGGACCTTAAGCCGGGACTGAACCACACCCCCGAAACCCGTACAATGACCCACCGATCAAGGCCGGCCCGGGATCTCTCCCCTGCCAGCAAGGAATTTTACCACCATGTTCGAGCGTCTTTCCGACGGCTTCAGCTCCGCCATCAAGAAAATGAGCGGGCGCGGCACCATCACCGAGTCCAATGTCCGCGATGCCATGGAGGATGTGCGGACCGCCCTCCTCGAGGCGGATGTCCACTACGACATCGTCGAGGAGTTCACCGACAATGTCGTCGAGCAGGCCAAGGGCCAGAAGGTGCTCGACTCGCTCAAGCCCGGCCAACAGATGATCGGCATCGTCAACGACGAGCTGATCCGGCTCATGAGCCAGGGCGATGACACCCAGCCCGGCCTGCCGCGGGTCGCCCCGGGGCCGACGATCATCATGATGTGCGGGCTTCAGGGCTCGGGCAAGACGACCACCTGCGGCAAGCTGGCGGGCTACCTGAAGAAGCGCGGGCGGTCGGTGATGCTCGCCGCGGCGGACCTGCAGCGCCCGGCGGCCATCGACCAGCTCTCGACGGTGGTCGACACGGTCAACACCGAGATCACGAGTGGCCCGCCGGTGAGGTTCTACGGCGAGCACGACAAGGCCGCCGAGTACGGCAAGGCCGTAGGCGTGGCGGTCAAAGTCTGCCAGAACGCGCTGACCGAGGCGCGCAAGCAGGGCATCGACACGCTGATTCTGGATACCGCCGGCCGCCTGCACATCAACGACGATCTGATGACCGAGCTGCGCGCCGTGAACAAGGCGCTGAACCCCCACCAGATCCTGCTGGTGACCGACGCGATGACCGGCCAGGACGCGGTGAACTCGGCCAAAGCCTTCCACGAGCAGCTCTCGATCGACGGCGTGATCCTCACCAAGTTCGACTCGGACACGCGCGGCGGCGCTGCGCTGACCGTACGCAAGGTCACGGGCGCGCCGATCAAGTTCATCGGCACCGGCGAGCATGTCGACGCGATCGAGGAGTTCCACGCCGACCGGATCGCATCGCGGATTCTTGGCATGGGTGATGTGGTGTCGCTGGTCGAGAAGGCGCAGCAGGAAGTCAGCGAAGAGGAAGCCGAGGAGATGGCCGCGAAGATGGCCAAGGGCGAGCTGACGATGGACGACTTTCTGAAGCAGCTGCGCACGCTGCGCCGGATGGGCTCGATGAAGCAGCTGCTCGGCATGCTGCCGGGCGTGGGCTCGATGCTCAAGGATGTGCAGATCGACGACAAGCAGTTCGACCGCGTCGAGGGCATGGTGAACTCCATGACCCCCGCCGAGCGGAAGAATGTCAAGAAGCTCGATCAGTCCCGGCGCAAGCGGATCGCGGCGGGCTCGGGCACGAAGGCCGAGGATGTCTCGCGCCTCACCAAGCAGTTCGACATGATCTCGAAGATGAGCAAGCAGATGTCCGGCGTCGGCACCAAGGGCAAGATCAGCGCGATGCGCGAGCTCCAGAAGGGCGGCGGCTCGCTGCCCGGCATGGAGGGCATGCCCATGATGCCCGGCGGGCGCGGCTCGACGAAAAGCAAGAGCCCGAAGCGCGGCTTCAAGCAGCGCAAGAAGCGTCGCTGAATCGTTACTGCTCAGTCCGAATCGCCGTCGTCCGGCCCGGCCCCCCCGCCGATCGGGAGCGGGTCGGCGGCGTTGCCCTCGGCCCAGTCGCGGAACTTGGGCCAGACGATCTCGCGGATGAGGATCTTGATGCACGCCGCGACCGGGATCGCGACCAGCAGGCCGTAGAACCCGGCGAGGATGCCACCCGCGAGCGAGGCGAAGAGGACCGTCGGCGTGTCGAGGCCGGTGGACTTGCCCTGGATGAGCGGGGTGAGGACATAATCGTCGGCGGCCTGCCCGATCATGTACACGCCGATGGGCGCCAGAACGATCCACCACCACTGCGCCCGGAAGGTGTCGGCGGTGGACGGATCGACCGCGAGGAGCATCAGCACGATCGAGATCGGGATGCCCACGAGCGCCAGGTACGGCACGATCGAAAGCACGCCCACGGCGACGCCGAGGATGATCGCGGCGGGCGTGCCGATGATCAGGTAGCCGACCGAGAAGATCACGCACTGGATGAGCATGATGGTCAGCCGGCCGCGCACGAACCCGGCGATGACCGCGTCCATCTGGCTGAGCAAGTCGACCGCGCGCCCCTGGCGACGCTCGGGGATGAGACTGAACCAGAACGCCCGGACCCGCCCCCACCCGGTGCAGATGAAGAAGAAGAAGAACGCGGTCAGGAAGACCATGAACCCGAGCGAGAACAGCGAGACGATGGTCGCCGCGATCCAGACCAGAAGGTCAAGCCCGCTGCTGGAGAGCCGCTGCGCGATCATCCCTCGGTTCTCAGTGACCCAGTCGCTGACCTGCTCGAACAAGCCGTAGATCAGCGTGGCCTCGGCGGGCGGGATGAGTTCTGAGTCGGACGCTTCGTCGTCTGGTTCGTCCTCGACCCGGTCAGTGTCATCAGGTTGGTCAGAGGGCGCATCATTGGCATCCCCCCCCTGCCGGTTCTCCGATTCGGGGAGGGGGTTCATGCCCTGCTCCCGGCGCTGCCGCACCCGTTCGGCGGATTCGCGGATTTCAACGAGTTGGGTCGCGAGCCCCTGCCAGAACTGGCCCGGCAGACGGTCGAGTTCTTCCTCGGTCGCGCCTTTGCTGACCACATCGTCGAGGACGATGATGTTCTCGGTCAGTCGCGAGATGGTGGAGATCCCCTGCCGGGCGGCGAACGCACCGCCGACAATCGCGGGGACGATCACGACGACCACCACCAGCACGATGATCCCCGCCGCGGCCCCCTGCCGACTGATCCACGAGACCCTGGTCACGCGCTGGACGAGCGGTTCGACCAGGTAGGCGATGAGCATCGCTAAGAGCAGCGGCACCGTCACGACCGAGAGTTTGGCACCGAGCCAGAAGAACAGGAACACCGCGAAGAGCACGAGCAGGTCGCGCACCGGCTGGATCTGCCAGATGTGGCGGTTCGCGAGGTCGCGAAGCGAGTCGCGCCGGGAATCGGGCTTCGGGGATTCACTCATGGGCGCAGAGAATAGCACGCCCACGCGGAGGTGGGTGTCCGGATCACGCCGCGGCGGGACGGGTCAGATCAGCAGAGTTCGTGGGTGGAGCCGAAGACTTCGGGGAAGTCGTAAACATTCTGGAAGTCAGCGATGGAGTCCTGATCGGTCTTGCGGAGCAGCCCCGCCTCGATCATCGCGAAGACGATCTTGCCGAAGTCCTCAGTGCGCCGGATGTTCCACGAGTTGAGGACGGTCAGAGCGAGCAGGCCGTACTGCTGCTGGGCGTAGTCGCGCAGGCCGAGGCAGAGTTCCTGACCGGTGACATGGCGGGAGCCGTCGGTCGGGCCGTCCTCATCGATGGTGTAGAGCCGGTCGCAGGTGTGACGCAGACCTTCCTGAACGAAAATGAACGCCTGAGGCGGGTACGGCCCGGCGTGCTCACGCAGTCTGCTCCAGAGGATGTCGATTTCACTGCTCATGCTTGGTTGTACCGTGAACGGCCACCATCGGCCTCGAAATGATATCGGCAGAACCGCACGGGACAACTTCAAATCGCATATTTATGGCTTTCAGGCCGGATTCGGAGGCCTCAAGCGTAGGAATGCAGGGAGGGCAGGAGCAGGTTGACCCCGAAGTAAGTCCAGAGCATCGCGAGCAGCCCGAGCAGGTGCAGCAGCGCGACCACCACCGGGCGACGGTGGGCCGCCAGTTTCGACGCGGGGATATGCACCATGGTCAGGTACACGAGCCATGTGATGAGCGCCCATGTCTCTTTCGGATCAAAGGCCCACCAGCGCCCCCACGCCCGGTCTGCCCAGACCGCGCCGAGCAGGATGCCGAGGCCCAGCACCCAGAACACCCAAAAGCCGATGCCGACCTGAAGGCGATGGAGCGAAGAAACCTGCTCGAGCGATGCGCCCCGAGATCGCCTGTACAGCACCGCCCCACTCACTCCGGCCCCGAGCAGGATCAGCGCGTACCCGGCGAGGATCGTGAGCACATGATATTTGAGGATCGCCGTGGACGAGAGGATGCCCGCTTCGAGTTCGAGCACACGGCCGGGTACATCGAGCCATTCCGCTGCCGCGAGCATTGCGGCACTCATCAACGCGCCGATTGAAACGAGCGTGGCATTCGGGTGTCGCGCGGTGTACACCAGCACGCCCATCGTCACCAGGGCAGCAACCGCCAGCATGGACTCGTAATGATTCTGGATCGGGACGCGATCCAGCACGAGCGCACGGACGGTCATCGCGCTGAGGTGGACGAGCAGCCCCAGCAGCATGATTGCGCGAGCCCAACCTGTGCCGGATATCACCATCGAGAGCATCGCAGCCAGGGCGTAGAGCACGATCGCGACCGTGAGGGGGTGGGCTCGTGCGAGGGTCAGCTCGGCTTTGAGTTTCAGCGGCTTGATCCCCAAGGCCGCCTGCGATTCGGTGAGCCGACGAGCGATGGTCGCGATGGACTCGTTGATGATCGGTGCATCACCCGCCATCCACGCGGCACGGAGCCGATCGAATGCTGCGGCAAGCTCGGAATCGCTGACCTTATCGCAAGTGAGCCATTCCTCCTTGGCGCTCGCCGGAGGCACGACGCGAAACTCCTCGGCGGCAAAGACCAGCAGCATCAGCCGTGCTTCGAGAACCGCATCCTCGCCGGTGCGCTCGGCATCGGCTTCATTCGACGCAACCCCGAACGCCAAATCACTCAGAGCATCGCCCGCCAGACGCGGGGACGATCGTCCGCGCGAAGCGACTTCGCACCATTCGAGCGCCCGCTCCGGAACCAGCACACACTCGAGCAGCAGCGCGATCGGATCGATTTCGCGTTGTTGGATCCGCATCGGGCTTGTGCCGTGGAGATCGGTCGTGAAATCGGAAGCAAACCCGGCGAGGGGAACCACCCTCCCCCCCTGCTGGATGCCGATGTGCCGCAGCGGGGATGTGTCCACACGATCGAGAAAGTCCGGCACCCCCCCACCGGCGTTGAGAGTCGAGCACAGGATGAAGATGAGGAATGCGAACCGCTTCAAGGCATCGCTCCTTTCGAGGATCGCCCTCGACGAAGCCGTATCAGCATCGAACAACCCGCGCCGAGCAGTATGAGCACGCCACCCGCCATAGCGGTATCAACGCCCTCCCGAGCGTTTATGGACAGGATGACGAACCGTGTCCCTTCGAAGCGAGAGTCGGTGTCCGAACGCACCCCCTCCCACCCGTGCGAATCCCACCCGATCAGAGACAACTGGACCCGTCGGTCGCGCCCGTTGATTCTCATCCTGGTCCGCACCGGGTCGTTCAGACTCAGCGTGCGGATTTCGGAGTCGGACCCACGCAGAAATTCGAGTTCGATCCGAAAGTCCTTGGGGATGCTCCCGCGGCGAAACAGTTCGGCCTCAAAGCCTCGGTACACGACCTTCAGATCGGTCACTTCGAGTGTCGCTGGCCGGTACACCCACGACTCACCTTCAGTTGCAGCAGACTGATCCTCGAAGGCGATCCACGATCCATCGCCTTCTGATACCGCCGGATCGGCGATGCGAACCAGAGAACCGAGTCTGGGATCGGCCAGAAGCTGAGCGTCCTCGACCAGCGGCAGTCGCTCCAGAACGGAGCGGATCGTCGACTGGGGCAAAAATGCTTTGATCTCGACCCTCGTCATCGGACTCAGTTGCAGCACTTCTCCGTCTGTCAATGCGGGACCGGACTGCACTCCTGCCCGGTGGAAGTGAGCCCAGCCGTTCGGCGAGAGCAGGACTGCGTTTGCCTGCACATCCATGAAGGTCGCTTCGATGCCGACGGGGAGCGGTGCAAGACGCAATTCATCCTGCGATGCTGCTTGGGAATACATCCCGGATCCCGTCGGGTCCCAGGAAGGTGCGAAGATGATCGTGGATAGAAATCCCGGACCAACCAATCTCAGGTTGGCCGTGCGACCATTCTCAAGAAAATCCGAAGTATCGAGGAACTCGGCGCGCCATTCACCATCGGGTGTTTGCAGGGCGGCGGTTTGACCGGGCACAGCTCGAAGCCACAACGGCTTTGATGCCCCTTGAATGTCGATGCGAACCGATCCTCCTTGTCCTTGACCTGACGAACTCTCGAACCCGGCCTCGAGCAGTTCGATCGGATCGAAGCGACCTCTGAGGGCCAGCACCACGGTCCCGTCGGTCAACATCGCTCGCGCCCGGTCGGTGCCGTCCGCCACCAATGCCAGCGACCTCGTTTCGCCGCTGCGCAGCCGCTCGTTGAACTGCCAGCCGGGTGCGCCCGCATCCTCCGTCGGTGACAATCGCGGGCTCAGCCGGGCCGAGTGGGCGTACCCGGTCACGACCGCGCCGCTCGGCAGTTCGATGGACCGTGTTTCGCTCGCCCACGGCGTGCCGAAATCAGCGTATCGGGGCAGTCGAGTTCCCACTCGCGTCCGAGCGGGGTCCATGCCGGGCTTGCCAATGACCGTCCCGAGTCGATCGATCGCGGTCGAGGCGGGTTCATCGGCGAACGCCGCCATTGTGGCGTTCAATGTGCTGAGCGATGCGACCGCAGAACCGATCGCGAGGACTATGACTCCGGCATGCGTGATCAGGACGCCGGACTTTCGCCACTCCCAGCGGATCCGCAGGATTGTGGCGAGCGCCATGTTCAGGACAACTCCGGTCAAGAGTGCCGCAAACAAGGGTGTTGCAAAGTATTCACGCTCACGCAGATCGATCCATGGGAGGTGGCGCGCGGTCCGGGAGGGGTGCCAGTCCTGCCCACCCAGCCGATCGAACAGCGGCCCGAGAGGGATACTCCCCAGCGCGGCGTAGATCGCGATGAGCGCGAGCAGCACGAGGCCGAGCTTGACGCTGCCGAGCTGCAGAAGCATCCGGTGCCACCACACTGGTCGGGCCGCACGCGTCGCAGAACGCCGGATTGGCTGATCATCCGAACAGGATGTTTCAGGAGGATTGGACATGGATCACCCGCTTTGACGCACCAGGACCGCAGGGTGTTCAGATGCCATCAGACTCAATGCGATCGCCTTTTCCGATGGGAGTGATCCGGCGGCGTCTATCTTGACCAGCGAGAGGCCATAGAGATGACGCGGCAGCCCGTCGGGAGAAAGCGAGAAACCGCTCCGATCCAGCCCCAATGCCACTCCTCCCCTCCATGTTGCCATTCCCAAGGCGGTCTCGGCATCGAGCCCGTCTCGCGACACGAGCAGCCGGGCTTCATCGAGCGTCGAGAGGCGGTCGGCCTGGGCCTCGGGGAGATTGATCACCGAGTCGGTCCCGAGCACGACATTGATCCCGGCATCGAGCATCTCCCGGTATCGGTGCGGCCCGAAGACCTCCTCTTGACGGAAGTACGCGCTGGCGCGCGGGCAATAGGCGACCGTCGTACGTGTCGATTCAAGCGTACGGATGTCCTCGTCGCTGGCGTTATTGACATGAGCCGCGATGGTACGAGAGTCAGCCAGTATTTCCCGCAGGTGGCCCGCGGGGGATGCGCCCCTCCCGAAATCTTTCGCGCAGGTTTCGTCCCACACCCCGATCTGCTCCAGCCAATCCCGTTGGAGACCATCACCCGTCGCGACGATCTGCCGCTCCTCGGGAGTCTCCGCGAGGTGGGTCATCATCGGCACGCCGCGATGTCCGCATCGGCGCGCGCAATCGTGATACACACGGAGCCCGACGGAGTACGGCGCGTGGGGCTGCCAGGTCCAGTTCATGCCCTTGGCCTGTTGCCGGATCATCTCTGCCTGCTCGGTCAGGCCACCGAGCATCTCGATGACCCGGTTCTGACGATTTCCCAGTCCGAACACCTCGATCCCGCAGATTCCGATGAGGCGGGTCTGGCTGAGCGCCCGGTACGCGTCGATCCCGAATACGCCGGCGATATCCCCTACCGCGACGACGCCTCCGGCCAAAGAACGGGCCGCGCCTTCGCGCACCGATGCCGCGATGTGCTCCGGATCGGATGGACGCTCGGCACGGATCGTGTCCACCCAATCCAGAAAGGTACGCCCCCTTGGAAACGGTCGGGGTCCGATATGTGTGAGGTCGAGGTGGGTGTGGGCGTTCACGAGCCCCGGGATGAGCACCCGGTCCTGTGCGTGGATCTCGACTGGGGAGGCCTGGGACGCGAGCGCCGGATGAGATCCGACTTCCTCGGCGGTCCCGATGGCCAGAAGGTCCATCGCTGGGAATTCGGCATCCGATGCGGATACCAGCGCGGAGCACGAACCCATCCGGGTTCCGGCACCATCAACCGCTCCCGCAGCATGTATGAGTACCAACCGCTCTCGCACAAAAAGCCCATTCCGAACGAGGAAATATGTCGGTCCAGCCGGATTCACGCCCCAGAAAGGCAGAAGCCGATAGTCCCTGAGTCGAAGCCATCGGGGGCCGGAATGCCCCCATGCCGCTCGAACATGGTATTCTTTTGGACAGCCCGGCGTATTTTCGGACTCTGCCGGGATCCACATTCCACCGACTTCGATCGCAGTGAGGCGAACCGCATGCGTCAATTCAGGATTTCCGGAACCGCTCCTCGTCTCGGTCTGACGGCCGTCGTCCTCGGAATGGCCGGGCTGTCGCTCGGCGGCTGCGTCGCTCAGGGCGAATACGACACCACGACCACCATGGTGGATTCCCTGGAAGCTCAGAACGCCCGCCTCCTGCAGGAGAAGCAGACTGCCGAGAGCATCGCGTCTCGGAGAGCCGAACGGATCGGCGAGCTTGAAGCGGCGGTCGCCGCCAAGGATCGCCAGATCGGCGATCTCAGCACGCGTCTGGACGGCCTGACCCGGAACCTCGGCGATCTGGAAGGTCGCTTGGGCAATGTGAATGTCGGCCCCGCGCTCGATGCCCAGACCGACCTCGCTCTTCGCCAGCTCGCGGCTCGCTATCCCGATTTGCTCCAGTACGACGCCCAGAAGGGCATGATCCGGGTCGCCAGCGACCTGACTTTTAACTCCGGCTCCGATTCGCTTCGCGATGGTGCGCAGGAAGGCCTGCGCCAGCTCGCCCGGGCTCTCAGCGGCGACTCCGCCTCCGGATACGCGCTGCGAGTCGTAGGTCACACCGACAACCAGCCCATCTCGAACCCTGCGACCCGTCAGCGATTCGCCAACAACCGGATCCTGTCTGTGTTCCGAGCCATCGCGGTTTCCGAAGCCCTGCAAGCGGCCGGGTTCCCGGCGGGCCGAATCGAAGTTGCCGGCTGGGGCCCCCACCGCCCGACGGTTCGCAACAACCCGACGGGCGGCACCGCCGCGAACCGCCGCGTCGAGATCTTTGTGGTCCCGATGACGGATGCCCCGCTCTCGGACGCGCCCGCCGAGTCTTCCGCGGGTCGGGAGATCCCGCAGAGACCCGCACCGACCTCGCCGGACGACTTCCCGATCAAGTGATCGGAAACATCACCTGATTCCTGGTGGATGGTCGCCGCGTACTTCGGCGCGGAGTAAGGTAGCGTTGTGCCCAACGCCGCCCAGAGTTCACAATCCTCCTACCCTGGCGCACTCGCCCCGATCGCTGCGTTCGGAGCGAGACTTTCGAGTCTTTTTGAACGATTCGGCGCGTTCCTGCGATTCTCATGGAGCGTGCTGTTCGCAATCATGCGGCGGCCTGACTCATGGGGCCGCTGGTCGCGGCTGGCTCAGCAGCTCGACCTGATCGGTACTCGATCAGCACCGGTGCTCGCACTGACCGGTGTCTTCATCGGAGCGGTTCTGGCCATCGAGGGGTTCGATCAGTTCGCTCAATTCGGACTGGAGCAGCGGCTCGGGGCCGTGGTCAACATCTCTGTGGTCAAGCAGATCGGTCCGGTGCTGGCCGCGGTCATGCTCGCCGGGCGTGTGGGTTGCGCTCTGGCGGCGGAACTCGGATCCATGCGGGTCACGGATCAGCTCGACGCGATGCGGGTCATGGCGGCCGATCCGGTCCGCGTGCTTGTGGCACCGAGAGTGGTGGCCTGCGTGGTCATGATCCCCGCCCTGACGGTCATCTCGAATCTCTGCGGAATCGCGGGCGGTTGGCTGATCATCGTCGGGGTAGAGGGCGTGGGCACGGACGCGTACTGGAAGTACACGGCTCAGTACATCGACTGGTGGGATGTGATGACCGGGCTGGTCAAGGCCATATTCTTCGCCCTCGCGATCGGGTTGATCTCCTGCTTCAAGGGCTTCACCTGCCGAGCGGGAGCGCAGGGTGTCGGCCGCGCCACCACGGACGCGTTCGTCACCAGTTTCGTTGCGATCGTGATCATCAACTTCGTCCTGGCGAAGCTGCTCAACGATCTCGAGGCATTCTTTCAGTGAGCGAAGAGCTTACCCCTTCTTGCGATGGATCCCGGTCGCCCTGATCGTGAGCACACTCTGGTTCGGACGCGCATCGACCGTGCCGACCACGATGACTTCGTCCAGCGGCTCCAGCCCTGCCGAAGTCAGTTCCGAAGAGACCGGGTTGCCGCTTTCGTCCACGACGATCACGGTGGCGATGTTGGCGGCGATGGTTTCTGGCGTTTCGCAGCAGTAGTCCCACGGGATGGAGCAGTGATCGTCTTCTTTGTCAGCGCAGCTGGGGATGGAGGCATCCATCATCACGAAGGCGGGCGATCCCTCGGTCATCGGCTTGACGCGACCTCCGATGCGTCCGCGCAGGACGATCTGCTCTCCCTGCTGGGCGTTCTGCTTGGCCTCGCCGATCTCCCGCCACTCGCTCGGTGCGCTGGTGAGGACCCAGGCCGGGCTGCTCGGTGTGCCTGCTGTGGAACTCGATGACGAGGACTCGCTGGACCGCTCGTTTCCGCATGCGGTCAGCATGAGGCCCGAGAAGGCCACGACGACGAACGATGTCTTGATTAGCTTCATATGAATCTCCTTGAGGAATTGTCTACTACAACGGACATATGCCTGTGGAGAGTGCCACAGGGATCACAACGATTTGAGTGCAGAAGGGATCGGTAAACGCAGGCAACGAATCGACGGCGGCACCGCACCGACAAGGCCCACAAGCCCGCCGCAAAGAAGCGCCACCAGCATGACGGTCGCATCGATATTCATTTCGAACGCGCCCATCGAGAATCTGACGGCAAAGCCGTCCAAGGCGATGTACCCGATGGCAAGACCGAGCACCGCCCCGCAGCCCGCGGCGAACAACGATTCTTCCGTGAGGTTCAGCACGATCGCCGACCTCTTGAATCCGAGCGACTGGAGCATGCCGACTTCACGGACTCTGGCCGAGAACGCAGCGTACATGGTGTTGAGCCCGCCGAGAAGGCCGCCGAGCGCGATGAGAACGGCGGTCACGATCACCATGATCCGGATGGGCTGGTAAAACGCGGCGATCCCCGCGTAGTACTCCGCTTCGGTCATGGACACGATTTCGAGATCCAGGCGTGTTTTGGTGAGCAGGTCGATATCCGACGGCTTGGCCGTATCGAGCGCGACAACCACGCTGGAGATGGTTCCTTCGCGTTTGGTTGCGATCTGCAGATCCGTGATGGGCATCCAGATTTCGGCATTCATGACCGTGGACGGCGCAGCGAATCTTCCGACGATCTTCCACGCCCGATTATCGAAGTAGAGCGTTTGCCCCACTGCGAGCCGGTCGTCTGGAAGCCCGAGGCGAACGGCCGTCAGGTTGCCGACCATGATTTCTTCGCTGCCGGTTCTCGGAAGTCTCCCTTCGATCAGTTCGACCTGAGGGTGGACGAGGACCGCTATTTCTGGTCGTACTCCTCGAATCACGCTCTGGATGACGACGCTCTCCGGCGCGGTCCGCACCGGCAGCATCGTGTTGATCTCGGGCGAGACCAGAGGCACATTTCCGGCCTGTTTCAATCCGGTCACACTGGAAGCAACGATGCCCGCCACGCTCGCGTCGATCTGCGAACGCTCGACTGATTCCTCGCTTCCAGCGCCGAGGACGATCACATTGGTGTGCAGACCATCCCCGCGGCTGAGCGTGACCTCCATACCCCTGACGAACGCGGTGGCTGCCATCGCCAGCAACACCACAAGCGTCGCGCCGATCAGCGAGGACAGAAGGCGGGTACGGCTTCGGCCGAGGTTGCGGAAAGCGTATTCGAAGGGCAGTTGTCTCATGCTCGGCTCTCCCTCAAACCGCCCTGAAGCAGGTTGCGATCTCTCGGCGAGACGCCTGGAGCGCCGGGAAAACCCCGGCCACGACACCGAGGGCTGCGCACACCGCGAGTCCTGTCATCAGGAGCGTGGGACCGGCAAGGATCGGGATCGACTGACCTTCGACTGACAAAGAGAAACTTGTCATGCGGCTCGCCGTGATCGCGAGAGCGCCACCGATCAGTGCACCGATCGTGGCGATGAGTGCGCCCTCTCCGACGATCAGCAGGCCGACCTGCCACCCCCGGTAGCCCAGCGTTTGCAGGATCGCGTGCTCGGCGATGCGGCTCTGCACGCTCAGCACGATCGCGTTCCCGATCAGGGCCATCACCGCGACCAGGCAGCCGATGCCCAGCCAGCGGGCAAAGCCCACCAGTTCGATCATGTCGGACGCGATCGAGGCGATGAACGAGTTCTCCGTCGCGGTCATCGTCGGCTCCTGGGCGGTTCGGAACAGTTCATCGATCTGCTCTGCCACCGGTTCGAGCTGAGAGGAATCGGTGACGCTGACATCGAACTGGGTGACCACTCCCAGCCCGGCGTTCCCCGCAAGCTGAATGAACTCGAGAGAAGCAAAGGCCGTGTTGTGGTCCTGCAGTTCGGTCGATCGGATGATGCCTGCGACATACGCCGTAATGCCCGCGGCGTCGAAGCTGCTGCCGACTTTCAGGCCGCGTCGATTGGCGAGGGTCTCACCGACCAGCGTCGCGTCGGATCGGCTCTTCCACTGCTCGATGGAACCGGACAGGACTTCGATCTTGCCCTGTCGGTCCTGCAGGAACGAATCCTTTGGCACACCTCGGAAGGTCACGACATCGAGCGATGTACCGCAGTTGGTAACCACCACCTTGATGGGCAGTGCCGAGACCACACCCGGGATCCGTTCGATACGGCTCTGGTAGTCCTGCGGGAGCTGGCTTGTCGCCGGGCAGAAACGATCCTTGCGATACACCACGAGTTTGGTCTCGTCCGCGCTGGCGGTGGTCGCCTTCGTCACACCCGCCTGCATCGCCTGGATGGAGGTAAACAGGAACATCGCGATGGCCACGCCGGCGATGGTCAGCAGCGATCGTACGCGGTTGCGTGTGGCCTGCTTTACGATCAGCGGTACGAATGAGAGTTTCAAACCAGCACCTCCTGCTGATCCATGAGTTCGTCGGCCACCAGCACCCCGCCGTCGAGATGGAGCGTTCGGCCCGCGTACCTCGTCGTCCCCGGATCGTGCGTGACCATGATGATCGTTCGACCGTGCTCGCGATTGACGCGTTGCAACAGTTCCATGATGGATGCGGCGGATGACTTATCCAGATCGCCCGTTGGCTCGTCGGCCACGATGATCGTGGGGTTGGTTACAAGCGCTCGGGCGATGGCGACACGCTGTTCCTGACCACCCGACATCTGTCGGGGGAAGTGATCAGCACGATCCGCGATGCCGACTTCCTCGAGCGCTGTCCGCACGCGGTCACGGCGTTCCTGCCGGGAGAGGTTGTGCAGCAGCAGCGGGAGTTCGATATTCTCGAACGCCGTCAGCACCGGGACGAGGTTGTAGAGCTGGAAGATGTACCCGACATGCTCCGATCGCCACGACGCGAGCTTGTTGCGGCTGAGCTTGGCGATGTCCACACCATCGATCACAAGTGTTCCCCGCGTCGGTGAGTCGATGCCCGCGATCAGGTTCAGCAGCGTCGTCTTGCCGCTGCCGCTTGGCCCCATGAGCGCAACGAACTCCGATCGATCGACCTTCAGGTCGAGCTCGTTGAGCGGACGGATGACTTCTCCACCTTTCGTGTACTCCCGGGTCAGCTTCGTTGCTTGGATCAGTGTCATATCGCCCCCCCTGCTTGTGCCATCCGGACCGTTTCGCCTTGCTGAACTTCACCGCGATCCAGTACCACCAGATCAGTCGGCCTGAGCATCCCGCTGACCACGACGAGTGATTCGCTATCCGCGTGCGGCTCGATCACCTGAACGGGTACGCTCATGACTCGTCCGCGAAGGCCGCGACGCTCCCGAACGACGAGCACGCTGTTCTGGTCACCGATCACCCCACGCGGCACGACGAAACGCTCCGCCGCGGTGCTTGACTCATCGGTTCGTGATGATTCGTTCCCGGCAAGAAATCGGACTCGTGTGAGCATTTCCGGCTTCAGGATCGGATCCGGATCGATGATTCGCACTTTGACCTCGAGCGTGTTGCGTTGGAGATCCGCGAGATTAGTGATGCGGGTAACCTCCCCCCGGAACGGCCGATCGGGCAACACCTCGCAGAACACCTCGCAGGGCTGTCCGACCGAGATATGCGAGGCCTCGGCTAATGGGACATCCGCCCGGACCTGTATCCGCTGCGGGTCGTAGATCTCAACAATGTGCGAGGATGACGGGTTGTCCATACCGAGCATGACTTTGTCGCCCGGAGACTTCAACCGGCGGAGTATCAGGCCGCTGATCGGTGCCTTCACGGTCATGCGGGAGAGTCGGAGTTCCGCTTCGGCAACCGATGCCCGCACGCGTTCCACCCGTGCTTCCGCGGAAGCGGCGGTGGATCGTGCGCTTTCGAGGGCGAGCCGATCCCGGACGCGCAGCCGGGCGTTCTGCTCCGCCGCGTCCCGATCTGCGCGTGATCGTTCGAGTTGGGCCGATAGAATTGCCGCCTGCCGCTCCAGCGATTCGACCATCGCGGCCTGTGCCTCTCGGGCGGCCTCCGCGATGATGACTTCGATCTCGCTCGCGCTGCCGGAACGGGCGGCTTTGGAGAGAAGTTGTGCCTCCTGCGTCTTCGCGACGAGTGTGGCCTTTGCTTCCCGGATATGCGAGGGCAGTTGATCTAATCTGGCCTCCAGTTCCGCAACAGAGGCCTTCGCCATCGCCACCGCGCGGTCCAGTTCGACCGGATTCTCCCAGTCCGTCTCGGCGGCCTGCAGTTGGGCCTTGGCGAGCTGCCACTCCGCTTCAGCGAGCCGCAGTTCGGACCTTGCAGCGTTCAGAGATATCTCCGCGTCCTCGGTGACCAGTCGTGCGACCGGCTGATCCGCGCTCACGCTCTGTCCTTCGAGGACAAGAATGTCTCGCACGACACCATCGGCCAGCGCTATGGCGGCCGTGGGGTACGGGTCCGGTTCTATCCACCCGGGGGCCTGAACGGTCTTGCCGGATCGTGGTTCTGGAGCACTTGCGCCGGACGATTCCTGCGGCTGCTCGGCCACGATGGGGAGGATTTGGGCGACCCGGACCTGCTTGACCGGGGTCAGGGACGACAGACTCGACCATCCCAACAGGCCCAAGGTGATGAGCGCCAGCGCGGTGGGAACAAGGATGTGAGGGGCCGGAAGCAGCGACCGTTTCGCGCGGACTGGTCCCGGAAGTGAATTCGGGTTCATGGGTTGCCTTCAGTGCGTATGCCGAGTGACCATCGGTGCGCGTGCGCGCACCTCCACTACGGAATCAGCACTGAGGCGGACGCAGAAGATCGAACCTCTGATCCCTGGATCGGATCCGGCTGTCTGAGACAGCGATGCGGGTCACACGGGTGGCGGTCCACATCACCTCGGCATCCTGATCTATCTGCAACGGATGATGCAGGGCGACGCGGCAAATCGTGCAGCGGCAATCGCCGTCGCACGGAGCATCAGAAGGATCTGAGCCGGGGGTTTGCGGCTCCGGGACAGGAGAACACGGATCACGCTCATCGTCGGATCGACTGTCCTGCTCGCAGCAGGACTGGGCCTCCCCAGATCCATCTTGCAGGGAAGCGATCGGAGTCGTCACGAGGGGGGGCTGTACGCAGCATGTAGTGAGCGTCTTCAACGCCGGCGACAGGTGCGCACCGATAAGTACGGCAACCAGTACAACAAATTGAAGCGGGAGACACTTCATCGGTAAGAGTGTACGGTCAACACCGCGAGAATGTTCCGGATTCCCCCGCCGCAGGATGGGAAGGCATTCTCAACTGGATCATGCCTTTAGCATGGCCCAGAGGGGAGCGTCTTATAAGTGGGCGAACTCGGACTACAACATAGGCCAGATTCCGGCGTAGGTACGGGAGATTCCGAAAGCGGTTCGCAAAATGGCAACACTGGTGACACAACCCCACTATGCGAGGACTTGGAACGCATCGCTGAGGCGTGGCCACACCTGACCGAACCGATCCGGGCTGCGATCCTGTCATTGATCCAGACAGGCCCGCAGGCCGTTTCTATGGCCGACTGAGCCGCGAGACATTCCCGACACCCCTACCACCGTCGGGTGGCCTGTACCGGGCTGCTCGGCGGTGTTTTCATGGGCGTGATAGTCTGCGACGCGAACCCCTAGACGGAGCGCGACATATGCCCACCTATCGAGTCGAAGTGTTGGCCCGCGATGGATCAACCGTCGACCCTCTCATCATCGAAGCGCCGGACGCGCAAGCGGCCAAAGCGATCGCCAGCGACCGGGGATGGATCGTGGGCAAGGCAGAGCCGATCATGCCAGAGATGGTTGAGCGGCCAGCCGCTACCCCTGTCGTCGATGACAATGATGAGGCGAATGAGCGGTTCGGTGTAATGAGCATGATTCCGCTGTTCTCGGCAGTGGTGATCATTGTGGGAGTGATATGGGTTCTCGCGTCTTGGCAGATGTCCACCACGAGCGGCAGCACCTACAACATTGGATTGATCGCTGACCGCGAAGCCGCCTTAGGCATAGGCCGCACGATTCTGACTTGTGGCGTGATTGGGCTGATCGGCTCGGAGATCATCCGCGCGATCAAGGGGTGATCGGCGTTTGTCTTTTCATCGGCGCTGACACCGACACGGCTGGCGGGGTCAAAAACGCGGTCTGTGTCAGTGCGAACGCGAGGGATGCTGACCGACTCGCAACCGGGCCGAATCCCGAAGATTGCCAGCGACAGCCGAAGGCGCTCAGGTTTTCGCACCTGATCACCTTCGAGAGCATCTTCAGCACACCTTCGAGGCGAACACCCACAACCGACAACCGATGGCCCACGCGACACCCGGCACACTGACGGTTCGCAAGCGCTCAAAGTGTCACCCGAACTACTGGCCCGCTGCCCGAACCCGCTACGGGGTTAACGGGAAAAAACCGCACAGACCCGCACAGAGAAACAATGCCCGGAGAACGCCCGGATTCGTTCAGCATTCGCGCGCGCCCATGCGTTAGAAGTGTGCATTCACTTCACTTGCCGCAGGTGCGGCGCTTCGCGCAGGGCGCGAGAAAGCGAGAACACGATGACGAATGCAGTAGCAGCCGTGCGGCAACGATTCGCCGCGAAACGAACCGAAGAATCGACTGCCCGCGAGCGCATCGAGGAAGCCGCTGCGAAGGCGGCAACGGGCGGCAAGGTCGACGATGCGAAGATCGTGGCCGACCTAGAACTCGCTGGGCTGACCGATGCGGACTTCGCACGCAAGGCCGCGCGGTACACCGAACGCGCCGAACTGGCAAAGCGGCTGGGCGATAAGACAGAGGCCCGGCTCCGCACCACCGAAGCCCGGAACACCCTGCTCGCCGCGTCCCGCAAAGCCCGGTACGCGATCGCTGACATACTCGAAGAATTCATAAAGGCCGCTACCGAGTATCAAGCCGTGGCACAAGCGATCCAGTCCGACGAGCAAGCCGAAAAGCAACTGCTGGCCACGCTGCCCGATCCGATCCGTCGAGCGTATGAACACGCTATCGAGCAAGAGAGCAACGCCAACTCAGCGAGGCGATCGGCTGAGTTTCGCGTACTGGCGAATCACGATGAGATCAATGTCTTTGTCGGCATCCTTCACCAATCCAAACAGGCGCTTTGCTCGCACGATCCGACGATGGCAACGGGTGTGACGCATGAACTGGCCCGATGGATCGGGACGCTGAACACCACACGGGATACCGAGGTTCCGACCGTCCCCACGAACGCCACAAGCAAGCAACTTGTGCGGCTCCGCAAACTGGCCCGCGAGGTGCGCCCGAGCGTGGCCGAACTCCCGAAGATCGCCCGAAACACCCAAGCGAAAGCGAGCAACTGATATGGCCCGCAAACTGTCCGAACGCGCTGCGAAGGAACTTGGACTTCCCCGTCGACCGTGGAAGACATTCGACCTACCCGAAGACGCTGGCGATACCTGGCTCGAATACCACGCGACGCTGCGCTCGCTGGGCGATCCGATCGACTGTGTATCACGCTGGGCCACGAAAGACGGAGAGCGGGTGCTACGCGTCTCAGTCGGCGCGAGCGATGTCCGCTGGTTCCGCGAGTGTGTAAAGGCCGATGAGGGGCTGCCCGCATCCGTCAAGCGTGTGATCGTCGCGAAGATCGGCGGCGCGCCATGATGCACAAGTTTTCAGGCGTGGCGACCGCTGAAACCGTCGACTTGGACGGCGATGTCATTGTTGCCGCTGGCGTGGCGTGGCCCTACTGGGCGAGAATGAAGACGCTGTACACCGACCACGAATACACCGTCAACACGGCAATCGGACGGATGACGGGGATTCGTCTGGACGCGCAGAACAAGCGAGTTCTGGTTGACTTCGAGGTCGATGACAGTACCGAACTCGGACGCGATACCGTCGCAAAGATCAAGGCCCGTATCGTCAATGGCCTATCCATCGGGTTCCGGGCGCTCGACAGCGCGCCACCGAGCCGCGAGGAATCGAAGAAGTGGCCCGGCGTTCGGCAAGTGATTCACCGCTGTGAACTGCTCGAATGCAGCGTCACCGCGATGCCGTGCAACGATCGCGCGATGATCTTCCCCACCACCAAGAAAACCATCGTGATCCCGTCGGCTACCGGCTCCGTGCTGCCGTGGCGCAAGCCGGTTGCCAAGAGAACGATCGTTCTGGTCTGAGGTACTGCTATGCCGATTGTGCGACGCGATGAGAATGGCAAGTTTGTACCCGGCACAACCGGGGGACCGGGCCGACCGAAACGGGCGAACGATCTTCGGCAGGCCATGCTCGAAGCCGTCACCGAAGCCGACATCCTCGAAGTGTTGGCGCGACTGCTCGAAGCTGCGAAGAACGGCGACCCGTGGGCAGTGAAGGAACTGCTTGACCGTGCGACCGGCAAGCCGCAATCCATCCTTGACCCCGATGATGACGGCAATGTCCGCGCGATCCAGATTCGATATGTCGTCGATCCCGGTCCCGGACATCGCGACCTGATCGACACGAAAGCATTCGATGCCGACTGACCCGTCCGGCGAGTTGCGGCTATGGCGTACCCGGCTGACGCTGGCCCACGATGCCAAGCGAGGCATCTTCGAGGCCGCAGGCGTGGCCGATAGTGTCCGTACCCTTGTCGACCTGGCTACCGAGGCACTTGACACCGTGGGGGCTGACGACACCGACACCGAGAACGATGTCGAAGTGATCGTCACCGAGGCCATGCAACGCTTCGAGTTGGCATGGATGCGATACACGAATCATCCCGGAGCCGACACACACCCGGCAGTAATGGAACAGGCGCGGCTGCTCGAAGAAGCGGCGATGTCTGCCGCCCGAATCGCCAAGTGGCGACACTTGCGGATGCTGGCCCGTATCGAGCAACTGGAAGCCGCTGTAGCCACGCTGAGCGAGCCGAGGATGTCGACCGATGACTAATGCCGCCGAAGTGAAGACGGCGATCCTGAAGCGTCTACTGGCCATTCACGGCGACCTGCTCACCGCTGGTCTGTCTGGTCCGGTTCAGGAACTTGTCGAACTCGCGTTCGACGGTCTGGACCGTCTGGCCGGTCCTGTGCTGCCCACCGACGAACTACGCCAACGCCAGATAGCCGCGTCCGAACGCTGGGCTGAGGTGCGCCACCACCTAGCCGGTCTGCCCGATGAGGCCCGGACGGACATCGCGGAAGCCGTCGACGAACTCGAACGCGTCACCCATGCCGCGCAGCGAGCCGCTGCACTGAATCACCTGATCCACCTGTGCCACGCCGATCAACTCGAAGCCCGGATTCGTGATATGACCGAAGCCGATGATGGGGGCTGAAACGGGCTGATCTGTGCCGCCAGTGTTGCCATTCTGGTGGCCGATGGCACAGAACCCGCGATTCTGGCCCGCTGGGGGCGGGTGTTGGAATCCGGCGCGGACCACAACCGCCACGAACCGGCAAAATGTGGATGACCTGACGAAGACCGAAAACACGGCTTCCGGTTCGGTAGAATGAACATAACAAACGGGCCGGGATTTGCTCCCCGGTCTGGCGAGGGCGTACCCGGTTCCCTTCCGTACCGGGTGCGACCCCCGCACCATCCACGGAAGGATTCGACATGGTCGAACAGGTAGAAGCCCCCGCTCCCGGTCACATTGTCCAGTTTGTCGAGACTGCGGAACGAATAATGGCGGATCAACTTCCCGACCTTGTCGACGATTCAAGCAATGACGGCGACTTGGTAAACGCGGTCCAGACTCTCGTCACACTGATACGCGCACTCGAAGGCCCGGTGTCTGGTCGAGTCGGCTGGCGATTCATAGCCGTCGGCGAACGGGTGGACAAACTGAAGGTTCGGTCGGGTGCTGTGCTGACCCTGTTGCAGGATCGTCTGTGCGGGATCGCTGAAGACTTGGGCTTAGACGAGTCGCCGCTGTTCCGTTTGGGGTGCGGAAACTTCGGTGACGACGAAACAGACCGGCTTCTTGAGAAGATGCGTAGGCGATGCGATAGACGGGATGGAACATCGCCACCCATTGACCCCGATGCCCTGCTCGCAATTGAGTGGGCATGGAACGAAATCAACAAAAAGAAACTCGAAGTGAAGCCGTTGCCGTCCGAACCCGTCAAGAATGGCGGGATATCGGCTCCGAAACTCGCCCCAAGATACGAGACAGCGATGCTTGCTATCGGCTGGGCGCGCAAGGCGCGACCAGACTTGGTTGGCGACGATGGTGAAGTCGAAGTAACGGACCAGTTGTATGAACTGCTCAAGGAAGAATGCCCGCTTTATCGGTCCGAAGATGACAAGGATTCAGGCAAGCCGAAACTGCCGAACAAGAAATCGTTCGGGCGATACTTGCGCGCGGTCAAGGAAGCCAGCGAGGGGCCGCGTATCACAGCCGTAGCGAGGGATCACGGCTCATCAGTCGCAAAGGTAGGACGGATTTAGCAGGTCGCGGATTCCTGAAAAAAACTTTCGGGCATCCATTGCATTTTAGGACCGTCCGCGAACCATCCGCACCGTCCGTTCCCCGGTATTCATGGCAACTGCTCATGAATATCGGGATCAGCCCGGCGACTCGCGACTGCTCAATGCTCGCGAACTCGCTGCCCTGATCGGGACTACTCCGAGAACCATCCTCAACTGGAAGCGCGAAGGGATCATCCCGGCTATCCAAGTCGGGCAGCGATTCGTCCGGTTCGATGCTGACAAGGTATTCGCCGCACTGGGCGAGGCCGACGACCGGCGGGGGGTGGGCCAATGAGCCGCACCCAAAATGCCCCCCGGCAGTCGCCAAACTCGCGGGGGACTAGTGATCATGTCGCTGACATTCTATCACGCCGCGAAGCCCGTAAGTATTCCGAAGCGCTCGAAGTCGGTTCACCGTACCGCACCACGCAACAAACATGCGCGATCCTGCAATGCAGCGAATCCGGTCTTCGCAATCTGCGCAACCGAGGCCACCTGAGCGCGTACACGATCGACGGCGTGGGCGTGCGGTTCCACATTGAAGACATCGAGGCGTTTGTTCGCCGCTGCCGAGAAGGGGGCCAGCAATGAACCACACCCTCGAAGACGCATTCGACTTGGCGCACCGTGGATTCAGCGTGATCCCGGTTCCGCACTGTAAGAAGGGGCCGACGCTGAAGGGTTGGCAAAACCTAAGACTGACCGCCGATGACTTGCCCCGATACTTCAATGGCCAGCCGTCCAACTTCGGCATCCTGCTCGGCGAGCCGTCCGGCTATCTGGTGGATGTTGACTTGGACTGCCCCGAAGCCGTGGAACTCGCCCCGAAGTATCTGCCCACTACCGGCGCGATCTTCGGACGCGAAAGCAATCCGCGCTCGCACTGGCTGTTCCGGGTTGGCACTGACATCGAGACGACACGGCACAAAGACCCGCACGACGGGACCACCATCATCGAACTCCGTGGCATCGGCGCGCAGACCGTGGCCCCCGGCTCGGTTCACCCAAGCGGCGAGGCCGTCCGATGGGACGAGGGCGACGATCCAGCCGTGGTCGATGCCGATGAACTGCTCAAGGCCGTAGAAGCGATCTACAGGGCTGTCCTACGCAAGCGTGGAAGGCCGATCCCCGAAGCCGACCCAAGCCCCCCGCTACCCGTTGAGACGCGGCACACGGCGACCACGGCGACGCTACAGGCCACCGACGATCCGAAGGTGATCGACCGTGCCGCGAAGTATCTGGATGCGATGCCGCCTTGTATCGAAAAGCAAAGCGGAGATGACCACCTACTGTACGCGGCGTGCCGCCTGACAAACGGATTCGCATTGACCGACGATGCCGCGCTAGATCTGCTCCGAACTGTCTTCAACCCGCGATGCCAACCGCCGTGGCCAGACCATCGACTTGTTTACAAGGTAGAGCAATCGCGAAAGGTATCGCACAACGAACCGCGCGGTCACCTGCTCAACGATGACCGGCCAGAGGCATCGAAGCCGACATCATCGACCGGCAAAAACGAACCAGACCGACCGAAGCAAGCCCCCGCGAGTCTGATCGTCCGCAACTTCGCGGACATCGAACGCGAGGAAATCGACTGGCTTTGGGAAGGCGTGATCGCGCGCGGCAAGTTGACCATGTTCGCGGGTGATCCCGGACTTGGGAAATCGTTCCTGACTTGCGACCTAGCGGCGAGGGTATCGAGCGGCCGGAACTTCCCGTGCGGCATGGTCAACCCGAACGGACCCGGACGCGTGCTGATGCTCAACTGTGAAGACGACGCTGGCGACACGATGAAGGGCCGACTCGAAGACGCTGGGGCGAATGTCGCACTTGTGGACTGGATCGACGGCGCAAAGGTCGGCGAGCGTGATCAGGGGTTCCAGATTGACGCGCACCTGGACCTGCTCGAAGCGTACATTCGCGATCATCCCGATACGCGTCTGGTGACGATCGACCCGGTGACGGCGTTTGGTGGCGATAAAGACTCGGACAAAAACCACGATGTCCGATCGCTGCTCCGTCCGTTGCAGGAAATGGCAACGCGTACCGGCGTGGCCGTGGTGATCGTGTCGCACTTCAACAAGTCTTCAGGCGCATCAAAGGCGTACCGGACGAATGGCAGCATCGGCTGGACCGCTGCGGTTCGCATGGCGTGGGGGTTCGCTGCTGACCCCGACGACGAATCACGGCGGATCATGTTCCCGATCAAGTCCAACATCGCCGCGAATGATGGCGGGTTCGCGTTCACCATCGCCGAAGACGGCGCGGGCCGGGTGGCGCTCGCGTGGGAAGCCGATCGGGTGATCGTCAACGCCGACGAACTGCTCCAACCGTCGACTGGGCGCGAGATGTCCGAAGAGATGGCCGAGGCCGTCGCGTTCCTGCAAACCGAACTGGCCCACGGAAGCATGCGATCCAAGGATCTGTACCGTGCGGCGAGCGAGGCCGGAATCTCAAAATCGACACTGCAACGGGCGAAGGCAAGGGCTGGCGTGGTGTCGGATAAAGACAAAGGAACGCTCAACGGCGGCTGGCGATGGATGCTCGCGCCGAAGATGTCCTCGAAGATGCCCACGCGCCAGAACCTGAGCGCCTTCGGCTCAGACGGCGAATCTTCGGGATTCGAGGGCGATCCGTCCCCCGAAGATGATCAGGACGATCTGCCTGTCTGAAACAGTGTTGAAAGCGGCTGGGGGTGGCCTGCCGGCTCCCCCCGGCTTTACCGGGTATAGTGTTTCTGTGTCTGAGAAACAGAAGGGAGGATACATGGCGAAGAAGACATCGGCGAAGAAGCCGATCCGCGTTCCAGTGTTGGAGCGTGCGCTGCTCGCGAGGATCAACCGGACCATCGAGACCGATGGATTGTTCCTACGGCGTAGCCGACCCGGTACGCGATCCTTCGAGGTGCTGGGCCGCTACCACCTAGCCAACCGAGACACGATGGCCGTACTCGAAGCGGACATCGACCTAGAGAACTATGCCCGCGAACTGGGGCTGCTCGCTGACCACGAATACTTGGAGATCAACTGATGGCAAGTCTGTACGGAAACACGAAAGACGGATGGCGCATCACCTACTACCACGATGGCAAGCGGAAGGCGTTCCGGTTCATGGGACCGAAGAACACGGCGCAGACCCTGCAGCGCCGCGTTGAAGAACTGGTTCTGTGCCGCGAGGCCGGGTCAGCGATGACCGTCGACTGCGCGCGCTGGCTCGCGTCCGTCGGCGAGAAGACACTCGACAAACTGGAACGGGTGGGGCTGATCGAACCCGAAGACCGGCCACAGAAGAAGGAACGGAAGACGCTGCAACAGGTGGTCGACGCGTTTCTCGCCGATCATGCGGGCAAGGATTCGACGCTGACCCGGAAGACTCAGGCAACCGACAACATGATCGAACGGCTGGACGGCTCGAAGATGGCCGACCGTATCACCCCCACCGATGCCGAAGGGTTCGTTCGCGATATGCGGAAGACCTACGCCCGCGCCACAACCGCCCGCACCGTCGGCTACGCGAAACAGGTGTTTCAGTACGCCAAGCGGCAGGGATGGGTGGAGTCCAACCCCTTCGAGGAAGTGAAGGGCGGATCGACCACGAACGCGACCCGGCAGCACTTTGTGAAGCGGGAAACGATCGACCGGGTGATCCAGTCCGCTCCGTCTGCACAGTGGCGGCTCATCATCGCACTCAGCCGCTACGGGGGGCTGCGATGCCCGTCCGAGGTACTGGACCTGACTTGGGCTGACATCGACTTCGAGACGGGCCGGATGCGCGTCCGGTCCCGGAAGACCGAACACCATGAGGGGGGCGCGTATCGGGATGTCCCGCTGTTCGCCGAAGTCCGTGGCCCTCTCATGGATGTCTTCGATATGGCCGAACCCGGTACGGAACGGGTGATCACCGACTATCAACCGGGGGCGAACCTGTTTACACACTTCCGGCGGATCGTCAAGCGGGCAGGGGTGAAGCCGTGGCCGCGCTTGTTCCACAACATGCGAGCGACCCGGCAGACCGAACTGGCCAGCGAGTATCCGCTCGCCACCGTCTGCGCTTGGATCGGGAACACCCGCGCAATCGCGGCTGGTCATTACCTGCAACTGACCGATGCCGACTGGCAACGCGCTACGGGCTGTGACAGTGGCAACACTGGTGACACAGATTCGGCAACACAGGCGGCAACGCACACATCCTCACGGATCAGCACAGAGCCGCACGACGAATCGGAAGTGTCCGAAACGCAAGGGGATATGGTGAACTGTGCGGAACCGTGCGGCTCCGTGCGGAAGCAAAAGGTGGGCGAACTCGGACTCGAACCGAGGACCTCGCGGGTGTAAACCGAGCGCTCTAGCCAACTGAGCTATTCGCCCCACAGAGTATGTATCGCCCCAGTGTAGCGATTTACCGGCTCTGAGGCACACTTCGGGCCCTCACCCACCGCCCAGGAACGGATACCATGCCCGACCCGGTTTCGGGATCAGACTCGTTATTTGCCATACCCCTCCTCAGGAGGGAAATCGGAGAAGCACTCGCAATGAGCAACGGATACGCACACGAGGTTCTCGAGAAACTTCGGACTCGCAATCCACACGAGAAGGAATTTCTCCAGGCCGCGGAGGAAGTTCTGGAATCTCTGGCCCCGGTCTTCGACCACCATCCGGAGTACCAGCGCCACGCGATCCTCGAGCGGATTGTTGAACCCGAACGGGTGGTTCAGTTCCGCGTGCCGTGGCTGGACGACGATAACAAGGTTCAGGTCAACCGGGGCTTCCGGGTCCAGTTCAACTCGGCAATCGGTCCATATAAGGGCGGCATCCGTTTCCACCCCAGCGTTAACCTGTCCATCCTGAAGTTCCTTGGCTTCGAGCAGATCTTCAAGAACGCGCTCACCGGGCAGGCAATCGGTGGTGGCAAAGGCGGCTCGGACTTCGACCCCAAGGGCAAATCGGACTTCGAAGTCATGCGCTTCTGCCAGTCGTTCATGACCGAACTGTTCCGCCATATCGGTGCCGATACCGATGTTCCGGCCGGTGATATTGGCGTGGGCGGGCGCGAGATCGGATACATGTACGGCCAGTACAAGCGGCTTGCGAACGAGTTCACCGGGGTATTCACCGGCAAGCCGATCGGGTTCGGCGGCTCGCTGGGTCGGACCGAGGCCACCGGCTACGGCACGGTCTTCTTTGCGGCGGAGATGCTCCAGGTCAAGGGCCAATCTCTGAAGGGCAAGACCTGTCTGGTGTCCGGCTCGGGCAATGTCTCGCAGTACGCGGTCGAAAAGCTGATCCAGCTCGGGGCCAAACCGGTGACGGTTTCGGACTCGACCGGTTGGGTGCATGTCAAGGACGGAATCGACGAGGCCATGCTGGAGGAGATCAAGGATCTCAAGAACAACCGGCGAGGCCGAATCCACGAGCTTGCTGACAAGTTCAAGGGCAAGGTGGAGTATCACGAGACGGACCAGAACGCAGATCACAACCCGCTGTGGCAGGTCGATGCCCAGTGCGCCTTCC
Source organism: uncultured bacterium (assembly GCA_965652425.1). Lineage (GTDB taxonomy): Bacteria > Planctomycetota > Phycisphaerae > Phycisphaerales > UBA1924 > JANSXG01. The sequence goes on from CBFGVX010000004.1 coordinate 29,372, forward strand.
CCTGCGCCACGCAGAACGAGATCAACGGCAAGGACGCGGACAACCTCCTCTCCGGTGGCGTGACCGTGGTCAGCGAGGGTGCGAACATGCCATCCACGACCGAAGCCGTGAACAAGTTCGTCGATGCGAAGATCATGTACGGGCCCGGCAAGGCGGCGAACGCGGCGGGCGTCGGCTGCTCCGCGCTCGAAATGGCGCAGAACTCATCGCGGATGGCGTGGTCGTTTGAGGATGTGGAGCAGAAGCTCAAGGAGATGATGGCGACGATCCACAAATCGGCGTATGAGGCCTCCGAGAAGTATTCCACGCCGGGCAACTATGTGGACGGGGCGAACATCGCGGGCTTCATCAAGGTCGCGAACGCCATGGTCGCACAGGGCGTCGTCTGATCTTCACGATTCCATAACACGATGCGGAGGCGAGCCCACAGCGGCTCGCCTTTTTCATCCACGCTACACTTGCCCCGATGAAAATCGACCGTCGCACACCCTCGCCCGCGGTGGCACTGGAAACAACGCTCCTCCTGCACGGCGTGCCGAAGTCGAGCGCGCTCGATCTGCACCGGGGTCTGTCGAGTATCTGCCTGGAGCACGGGGCCAACCCGGGGCTGGTGGGGTTACTCGACGGAGTCCCGACCGTCGGGATTACCGAGGATGAACTGAACGGTCTTCTGAAAGAGGACTCAGTTCCGAAAGCGAACACATCGAATCTCGGGGTGCTGAGGTATTGGGGGGCGAACGCCGCAACCACGGTCAGCGCGACTATGGAGATCGCATCATGTGCGGGACTGTCCGTGTTCGCCACGGGCGGCCTCGGAGGCGTGCACCAGAATCTGTTCAGCGGAGAGGCGACATGCAATCTCGACATCTCTGCGGACCTCGCCGCGATGAGCCGGTACCCCGTTGCCGTGGTTTCCAGCGGCGTGAAATCGATCCTCGATGTGGTCGCCACGCGCGAAGCGCTCGAGTCGCTCGGGGTTTGCGTGGTGGGATATCGAACGGACCGATTCCCGGCCTTCTATTCGCGGTCCTCGGACGCGGGAGTCGATGCGCGATTCGATGATCCGGACGCTCTTGCATCGTTTCTCCGAATGGAACTGAACAGAACCACGCGCGGGGTGTTGGTCGTCAACCCGATACCTGAACAATTCGAAATCCCAGATCGCCAATTCGGGGAGTATGTTGAGCAAGCCACCGCGGAAGCGACAGCATCCGGTGCGACCGGCCGCTCGGTGACACCCGCGATTCTGGACGCCCTTCACCGAATATCTGGCGGGAAAACACTCGAAGCCAACATCGAACTGGTCCGATCGAACACGGCGCTCGCCGCGCAGCTTGCATCACGGATGCAACCAAGGAGAGGAACCACGGAATGAATTACAAAATTGCGATGATCGCGTTGGTGTGGAGCACCGCGGCTGCATTGGGTGCGCTCCAACCGATTACCATCGACGGCCAGTTCGATGACTGGACCGCTGCGGATATCGTCGCCGTCGATCCCGCCGGTGATGCCGATGGGATCTTCGATCTGACCCGACTGTATGCCAGGAGCAACGGGCCGCTGGTGTTTCTGCGATTCGATACCGGGATCGTCCGCAACCTGCAGTCCGGTTCGAGGGAAGAAGGGACGCTGGTTTTTCGCTTCACGAACCTTCGAACAAATCAGGAACTTCTCATCGATACCCGGGGTCGATCGGTCTCTCACCGGAACGAGGCGGGGGAACTGTCCGAGGTCGGGTGGTATAGCGCGAACTATCGGAGTGGTCCCACCTACGCGCATCACGAATTCGAACTGCAGGCGGACCTTTCGGTCCTGGGTACGCTCAGCGGTGACTCCATCCGACTTGCCGTCTCCGGCAGCGACGCGTTTGACGAGCCCATCGAGCTGGCGATTTCTGACCCTGTAGACACATCATCTCCTGTCTCGATCGATATGTCGCGTGCGGACACCACGATCCTTCGCGCGGCGAGTCTGAACACGCTGCGCAACGGCATCGTGGATGGGTCACGGTCCGGCGCATTGCTGCGGTTGCTCGGTTCGGCAAAGCCCGATGTCGTTCTCCTTCAGGAGGAATACAACACATCCGCAGAAGATGTGCAGACTCGGTTGGAATCCGGTCTTGGCGGGAAGTGGAATGTGGCCAAGGTTCGTGACACGGTGGTGGCGAGTCGATATCCGGTCCGCAAACTGCAGAGTCTCGATGATTCGTATACCGCCGCGATCGTCGAAACCCCGACTCACGGGCCCGCGCTGGTGTTCAGCGTGCACCCCAAATGCTGCGGCACGATTGGATCCGAAGAAGACGAGCGGCGGATCCACCAGACCCGGGCGATGATCGAAACCATCCGCATCGCGAGATCGCGGTTTGGTACAGACATTCCGATTCTACTCGCCGGCGATTGGAACATGGTGGGATCGCGGTCGCCCCTCGATCTGCTCACCGATCCGACCGGGCCGAGCATGCACCATATCGATGCACGGCATCAGGGTAGTCGCGAGGTGTACACATGGTTCGCGCCGGATTCAGCGTTCGCGCCGGGCGTGCTCGACCTCGCCGCAGTGGACGCCCTCAGCGCGAGCGCGTCTGCGGGATTCCTTCTCGACACGCGCACGGTTCGTCCCGAAGACCTCAGAAAGCACGGTCTGCATGCGGACGATTCCGCTGCAACGGATCATCTCCTGATGGTCATCGATCTCGGTCGGGACGCCGTGGAGTGATCTGCCTTACTCGCTCCTGCGGCGGCGGTTCATGAGTCCGACCGAACCCAGGACCAGCAGCGATGCAGAGCCGGGGGATGGGATCGCGAAACCGGTCATTGGCTGGGCATAGTCATTCTGATCGAAGTTGATCGTAACGGTGCCGAAGCCGCCAGACAGCCGGGGGGGATCGTACGCGGAAACGACCGAGCCCACTTCATCGAAGTCGTTCCATGGGTGCTCGCTTTCCAGCATGACAAAGTTATCGCGAGCATGCGGCAGCGGGAACTGAACCAGCGCATCGGCGATATCGGATTGAGAGACCAGACGCTTGAAGTCGTGGGCAGGGGTCTTCAGGACCGGAGCAACCGGCGTGAGAATCCGATCGAAGTCGGGGAAGCCGGTGCTGGCCCGTGGCAGATCGGGCACATCGGTATGAAGCCGGACCGGTTCCTGATCGCCGGATCTGAGCCGGATGGGCTTTCCGGATTGCCTCGCAAACTCACTGATGTCGATCGTAATTTCCCGATCCGGTATGGGCTCGTGCTGTGAGACAAGCAGCGGCGAAGCGACCGCGCTGAGGCCAAAGACCAGTGAGGAGGCGCCCCCGAATAAACAGCTGGAGTATTTCATGAGCGAACTCCCGAGTCTCCGGTGCAGCGAGCGTTTTCCAGGATTGTCCATCCGGTGCGCTGGAACGCGGGGAATCTTGACATGGTTGCAACGATAAGCGTCTGATCCGCCGGATCGATGTTCATATCGAGCGAAAGACCGGTGCGTTCAGACAATGTGTTGTGAAGCGAGAGCTGCATGGAATACACACGCTCGCGCATGGCCCAATTGTCCAGACTCTCTGCGACATCCAACGCGGAGCCGAGAAGGGATTTCATCGCCGCCTGCAGTTCTGGGCCATCGAGCGATCGCAGCGCTATGTTGGTCCCGAAAATGCAGGTCCATCCCCAGCTCTCGAGCCAATCTCCCTTGGGCCATGGATCGGTCGAAAGCGCCGCTTCGACACGATGAATCAGTTCTGAGACAACCGCAGCGCCATCCAGGTCGCCTCGATAGGCGAGACATTCCTGTAAACCCGCCTCGCAGGTGTTGGCAATGCCAGCGATCTGCCTGTCACCCAATCGCTCGGCAAGCATCAGATACATGTCGCGTGAGCGTGTGAGGTCATCGATGGCCAGATCGCAGTGCCGCGATGCCTCTTCTGGCTCCGCGGCCATGAGGCGTCTGCGGATGTTGCCACGCAGATAATGCACGAATGCGACTCGCTTGTGATCAACATCGCGTTCGGGCGGGTTTGATTCGTAGTGGTTGGCGAGTAGCTCGGCCGTACCCAGGGCCGGCTCAAGATCCCACAGACTGTACCAGGCGTTAGCGAGCGTCGACCTGAGAATGTTTCGGGTGTAGGAACTGACTCCGGTGCTGGCCAGTCCCCTGCGACAAGCGTCCACCTCCTGAGTGTATCGGCCAAGACCGTCCCAGCCCGATGCCTCCATCGCACACGCGAAGGCACGCCGCTCCTGGCTGTCGGCCACGGCGTACATCCGCATCGCACGATCGATCATGTCGCGATACCGGCCGTCGTCGTGCGCTTCGCGTGCTTCGGCGTACAGGAACTCGAAATCCTTCTGGGGTTTCGATTCGCCCCCGTTCTTCCGGGATTTGAACTCGACCATCGCGATCGGGGGCTGAGACATGCCGTTCAGCGCCGACCCATTCCAGATGGTTTCGAGGACTGAACCGACGGGCCAATCCAGCGCCCTGGCCAGAGCGACGACGAAGTCGCTCTTCGGGTTGCCGCTCTCGGGGTAAACCTTGGTGGGATCCCGACGCAGTTGACGAGCGAGTTCGGCCCTGCTCCACCCACGGGTAGTTCTGGCGAGGTCGATCAGGCGATGAAGGCGCTCGGTCCGAGCTTTATCCTGGGTCGTCATGAATCCTCCAAGGCAACAGCGCCTGCTTCCGGTCTTGGCACCACCGTATACGCACCGCAGCGTCGTGCCGTTCCACAATCATGAGACACAAACCGGTCGCAGACAAGGATTTTTTCAGACCGAGACCTAACCAATCCCTATCATCGACTCGCCGATTCTTCGACTCTTGGTCTGGGGGTTACCTCTAAGCCATGCTCTGAAACGGCGATTGTGAGCTCGTCTTCATCCTTGACCTCTCCAGCGATGATCGCCCGCCCGACCCTGGTTTCGATTTCGTGCTGCACATACCGCTTGAGGGGACGGGCACCGTAGACCGGGTCGTAGGCGTGCTCTGCGATGTACTCGGCCGCCGGCGGGGTCAGCTCGATCGTGATGCGTCTGGACGCGAGGCGATCCCGCAGTTCATCGATCACGAGATCGACGATTTTGAGGATTTCGCTCTTCTGGAGGGGCTTGAAGAGCACCACATCGTCGATGCGATTGAGAAATTCGGGACGGAATGACGACCTCAGTTCGCGCATCACCGCGGTCCGGGCGTCGTTGGTGATCTGGCCTCCGGGCGTTACGCCTTCGAGCAGATGATGACTGCCGATGTTCGAGGTCATGATGATGACCGTGTTCTTGAAGTTGACGGTTCGGCCCTGCGAATCCGTCACTCGCCCGTCGTCGAGGATCTGGAGCAGCACATTGAAGACTTCGGGGTGTGCTTTTTCGATCTCGTCGAAGAGGACCACGGAATAGGGCTTGCGCCGAACGGCTTCGGTGAGCTGCCCTCCTTCCTCGTATCCGACATACCCGGGAGGAGCGCCGATCAGCCGGCTGACCGCGTGCTTTTCCATGTACTCGCTCATGTCGATGCGAACGATGTTGTCCTCGCTGTCGAACAACGACTGCGCGAGCGACTTGGCGAGTTCGGTCTTCCCTACGCCGGTCGGGCCGAGGAAGATGAACGAACCGATCGGCCTCTTCGGGTCCTTGATCCCCGCTCTGGCCCGGATCACCGCATCGGCCACCAGGCGGACCGCCTCGTCCTGTCCGACCACGCGCTCATGCAGGACTTCATCGAGGCGGAGCAGCTTGTCCCGCTCGCTCTCGACGAGCCGTGACACGGGTATCCCCGTCCACTTCTGGACGATCTCGGCGATCTCGTTTTCAGAAACGATGTCACGAAGCAGTGCATCGCCCCTCTGCTCCTCAGAATCCTCTGCGGCCTGGAGTTCTGATTGCAGCTTCGGCAGTTCGCCGTACATCAGGGCCGCGGCCTTCTCGTGATCGAACCGCAGCTTCGCCTCCTCGACTTCGCCTTTCACTTGCTCGATGCGGGCTCGCAGCTCGCTGATACGGTGGATGGCCTTTTTCTCACTTTCCCACTGATCCCGCATGACCTTTTCTTCCGTCCGAAGGTCGGCGAGTTCTCTGCGGAGGGTCTCCAGCCGCTGTTTGGAGGCGGGGTCCTTCTCATCGCGCAGCGCGGCTTCTTCGATTTCAAGCTGCATGACACGACGCGTGACCTCATCGAGCTCGGCCGGCATGGAATCGATTTCCGTGCGGACCATCGCGCAGGCCTCGTCGATCAGATCGATGGCCTTGTCGGGAAGGAAACGCTCGGTGATGTATCGATGGCTCAACTCCGCTGCCGAGACGATCGCGCTGTCCTGAATCGCCACCCCGTGGTAGACCTCGAACCGTTCTTTCAGGCCGCGCAGGATAGAGACGGTGTCGGCCACCGTCGGTTGCTCCACGAGCACGGTCTGGAACCGCCTTTCGAGAGCCGCGTCCTTTTCGATGTACTTGCGGTACTCATTGAGCGTGGTGGCGCCGATGCAGCGAAGTTCTCCACGGGCAAGCATGGGCTTGAGCATGTTCCCGGCGTCCATCGCGCCTTCCGCGGCTCCGGCACCCACGATGGTGTGCAGTTCGTCGATGAAGAGAATGATCGATCCGTCGGACTTGCGGACCTCATTCAACACTGCTTTGAGTCGCTCCTCGAATTCGCCCCTGAACTTGGCTCCGGCGACCAGCGACCCCATATCAAGGGCGAATACCTTCTTGTCTTTCAGCGTCTCGGGAACATCGCCACGCAAGATACGCTGGGCCAGACCCTCCACGATGGCGGTTTTCCCGACCCCGGGCTCGCCGATCAGGACCGGGTTGTTCTTGGTCTTGCGCGTCAGGATCCGGACCACGCGGCGAATTTCGGCGTCTCTGCCGATGACCGGGTCTAGTTTTCCCTGGCGCGCTGTTGCCACCAGATCCACCCCGTACTTTTCGAGTGCCTCGTATGTCGCTTCCGGATTGGCACTCGTGACACGTTGAGCCCCCCTCAGACCGGTGAGGGCTTTCAGCAGGGCGTCGGCCGTAACCCCGTGCGAGACCAGGATCCTGCTCGCCTCGGCCCCGGTCCCCCCCGCGACGATGGCCAGCAGCACATGCTCGATGGAGACATATTCGTCTTTGAGCCGCTTGGCGTGCTCATCCGCCGCGACGAGTACAGTGCTGAGGGCTTGGGAAATCAGGAACTTCCCGTGTTCGGCACCGGGTCCTCGCACGCTGGGGCGTTGGGCCAGTTTGGATCGCAACTCTTCGAGAATGCCCAACGGGTCGGCCCCGATCTTGTTCACCAGTCGGCGGGCCAATCCATCGGACTGTTCGAGCATGGCGGTGGTCATGTGGTCGACATCCACCTCGGGGTGACCATGCCGGATCGCGATGGAGTGCGCCTCGCTGAGCGCGGACTGGGTCTTCTGGGTGAATCGATTCGGATCCATGGGCTACCCCCCTTTCAGCGGCGGTTACCACGAACTCTGCAACACCTATACCGAAACCAGTTTCGCCAATCATGCTGTATCTGGCTGTTTCTTTGTCCCGTCAATATAGTTTGGAACTGCCATTGCCCGACCAGACTGCCGCTCTGGCAGCCGGTGTTCACTACTTAGGGCCAATATTGCCCACTCTGAACTGGGCAAAATCTGTTCCAAGGCAGATCTTCCAGTGGCTGCGAAGAGGGCAGCCCAAAGGATCCCCGAACCGAGTTCTTCAGAAAGAACTGAGTCCTCCCGTCGAATCCAACACCTGATGCAGAGGGTCTATACTCACCACTTCTGCAATTGCCGGGTGGCTGCGGAGCGGGTTCCACCGCATTGAGGGCGTGAGCGTGAAGAAAGCGGATCAGTCGACGCAGCGAAAAGGGTCGGCGGCGGTTCGTTTGGGGCTGCGGTTGCTTGCGGGCTTGGCCGTGTTTCTGTTGTGTTTGACGGCATTTCAGGTGCTCAGGAGCAACAGGCCGCAACCCGCGCAAGTTCAGGACAGGGTTCAGACTCGTTTGGTGGAAGCCATCCCAGCGAGCATCCAGGAGGTTCAGCGAAGCTTCGTCGGGTACGGCAGCACATCTGCCGTTCGATCGACGACGGTCGCCTCTCAGATCACGGCTCAGGTCGTCGATCGCCCGGACGCGATCCGGGTCGGGGCCTGGGTCCGTGAGGGTGACCTGCTCGTCCGGCTGGAGAGCGATGTGTTCCGGGAACGCGAGCGTTCCTCAGCTTCGACCGTTGCCGCGCTGGAATCGGATCTGGACGCATTGGATGTCGAATTGGAATCGTCGCAGGAGCGCCTGCGGCTTGCCGATCTCAACATTGAGCTCATCGACAACGAGATTGCCGATCTCGTGTCCGCGGTGGAACGCGGGGGCGCCCGCCAGATCGAGGTTGACCGCCTGAGACGGCAGAAAACCACCCTCGAACTCGAACGAGAATCACTTCGCCAAATCATCGATGGCATTCCTTCCCGCCGATCGGCTCTGGAGTCACGGATCGCAGCACAACGAGCGGAACTCGCTCTGGCTCAGATCGATCTGGCTCGTGCAGGCATCGTTTCACCGATCAGTGGGTTCATCTCGGAAATCTACGCCGATGCAGGAGATTCGCTGTCCTCCGGCCAGTCCGTGGCAAGGATCGTCGATCTACGGCTGATCGAAGTCCCCCTGCGGATCAACGCCTCGGCGACGGCGATGCTCAGGGTCGGGGATCGAGCGACGGTCGAGCCGTCATCAGGCTCGGCTTCGTACGAAGGCGTCGTGAAGCGAATCGCCCCGGAGATTGACCCTGCTTCCAGAACCGTGACGGTCTTTGTCGAGATCGAGCAGGATGTCGATACATCGAGCACGGTGAATCCGAGCGAACTGCTCCTCCCCGGACAGTTTGTTTCCGGGAGAGTCATCTCTTCTCAAGCGATCCGGGCTTTTCTACTGCCGAGGGTCGCGGTGCGTGCGGATCGGGTCATGGTGATCGATCCGGATACGAGCACCGCCCAGCCGCGAACCGCTCTTGTCGAGTTTTACACCGAAGGGGATCAGGAAAGCGGTCGGCGCACGCAGTGGGCAGCGGTGAGCGCAGAAGCTGCTCGAATTCCCGATTGGATGCCCCCGCTGCTGCGAGAAGGCGATCTGGTCATAATCAGCAATCTTGACGGCCTTCCGTCCGGAACACCGGTCCGCACCCTCAACGAGAGCGGACAGACCCCATGAGTCTCGCTGCTTTCGGTGTCCGCAAACCAGTAGTCGCCAACCTTGTGATGTTCGCGATCATCGGTGCGGGGGTGGTGTTCGGGCTGAGTCTCCGGCGCGAATTTTTCCCTGAATCCGAAGCCCGCCAGATCGTCATCAACGCGCCGTACCCCGGTGCCTCACCGGATGAGGTCGAGCGCACACTGGCGATCAAAATCGAGGATGCGGTCGCGGACCTCGATGACATTAAAGAGTTGACCTCCTCGGTCTCGGAAGGCATCGCGAGCATCACGATCGAATTCCGTGATGGTGTCGACATCAACGAAATGCTCTTCGAGGTCAAACGCGAGATGGACGCGCTGCAGGACCTGCCAGAAGAATCCGAGCGGATCGTCGTTGACAAGTTTGAACCGAATCTTCCGGTCTGCGTGCTCTCGATCTACGGCAACGCCGACGAGCGCACGATGAAGGAGGCCATCCAGCAGATCCGCGATGACCTCGAAACCCTTCCGGGAATGGGCGACATCACCATCAGCGGCGTACGAACCGACGAAGTCACCGTCGAAGTTCCAGAACGCGAACTCCTCAAGCACGGTCTGAGTCTTCCTGCGATCAGCGACGCGATCTCGCAGGCCATGCGTGAACTACCCGCGGGATCCGTCCGATCGGAATCCCTGAATACGGCTATCCGCACGATGGGGGTCGAGGACCGGGTCGATTCCATCCGCAGCATCATCATCAAAGCCGGAAACGGCCAGTCCTTGCGGCTCGGCGACATCGCCCAGGTCCGCGCGGGATTCGCCGATGTCGATTTGCGAACTCGCCTGAACGGCGAACCGAGCGTTTCACTGACCGTGTTCAAGGTCGGTTCTCAGGACGCGGTTGAGATGGCGGACATGGTCAAGGCCTACAAGCTCGGGCGGGAAGTCGCCGCCGGCCGAGCGGAACCGATCACACTGACGCCGCTCGAATTCATCCGAGCCAAGTTCCGTCCTCAAGAAGATACAACGCCTCCGTCAGATCGGATCGCTGCCTACGAACTCGGACTTTCCCGCACCACCCCGCCACCTGGCGAACTCGCCATCACCACGGATCTTGCGCGATTCATCGTAGGCAGACTCGACCTGCTCACTCGGAACGCGCTGGCCGGGGGCGTGCTGGTCCTGCTCGTACTGGTTCTCTTCCTGAACCTGCGTGTCGCATTCTGGACCGCGGTCGGACTGGGCGTTTCGCTGCTCGGAACCCTCGCCGCAATGAGTCTGCTGGGTTACACGCTGAATCTGCTGACCATGTTCGGGCTGATCATCGTGGTCGGTCTGCTCGTGGACGACGCGATCGTGGTGGCGGAGAACATCACCCGGAGGTACGAAGAAGGTGACGACCCGGACACAGCCGCGGTCGACGGAACCAACCAGGTGAACTGGCCTGTCGTCGCGACGATCGTCACAACGATCTGCGCGTTCCTGCCGCTCGCGCTGATCGAGGGGCAGATCGGCGATCTGCTCGGCTCCCTTCCCGTGGTTGTGGCGTGTGCGCTCATTGTGTCGCTCGCGGAGGCGCTGTTCATTCTCCCCGTTCACATGGCGCACAGTCTTCACAAGCACAGGCGCGCCAGCGGCGCTCAGGACAACGGCGTCATCGCACGCGCCGAAGCCGTCGCAGACCGATACCGCACCCGGTTTTTCAGCGGCCTGCTGATCCCGCTCTACACTTCCACCGTCCGCATCCTGCTCCGTGCGCGATACCTGACGGTGACCTGCGCACTTTCTTCTTTGATCCTCTGCTTCGGTTTGGTGGCTGGCGGCATCGTGGAATCCACCTTCCTCGAATCATCCGATGCGGAAACCGTGAACATCGAGCTCCAGATGCCGATCGGCACGCCAGCATCCCGCACGGATGAGTATGTCAAGCGAATAGAACGAGCTGCGGTGGCTCAGGACGAAGTATCCGCCGTGTTCGCGCAGGTCGGTGCGGTCAATTCCATCGATGGCGGCAGCGAAAGTTCGCAGCAGTCTCATATCGCTCAGGCGATCCTCGAACTCAAGCCCGTCGAGCAGCGCGACCGATCCAGCGAGCAGGTGATCAACGCGATCCGCGAACAGATCGGAGAGCTTCCGGGCATCAAATCCCTGAGAATCGAAGAGCTCTCCGGCGGCCCCGGTGGACCGCCCATCACGCTCACAGTCACCGGTGAGAACCCCGCCCGCATGATGCCGGTCGTCGATGCGATCAAGTCCGCTCTCGCCGATTACGACGGCGTAAGGGATATCGCCGACAACTCGGACTCCGGCCGTCGCGAGCTTCAGATCACCCTGAAAGACACCGGGCGCGAACTCGGATTCACGCAGACCTCTCTCGGTCAGCAGATTCGCGGGGCGGTCTTCGGTCTGGAGGCGTACACCTTCGCCGGTGTTCGCGAAGATGTTGATGTCCGCGTCATGCTTCCCGAGGACTCGCGTCGTTCGCTCGCCGCGATCGAACAGATGCGTGTATTCAGTCCGGTGGGCATCGCGGTGCCGCTTCAGGAGATCGCGGAGTTGCGCGACACCGATGGGTACGCGACGATCCGTCGCCTGAACCGCGCCCGTGCGATCAGCGTCACGGCGGAAGTGAACCGTGCCCTCGTCAATCCAGAGCAACTCATCGCCGACCTCAGGCCACGACTGCGAGAACTCGAGAACGCGAACCCCGGAATACGAATTCTTGAGCGTGGACGCCAGCAGGACAACGCCGAGTCGCTCGCCTCGCTCCCGATCGGAATGCTGGTCGCCATCGGCCTGATCTACTTCACCCTGGCGTGGTTGTTCGGGAGTTATGTGCAGCCGTTCATCGTCCTCAGCGCGGTCCCGTTCGCCGCGATCGGCATGATCCTCGGACACCTTGTGCTCGGTTTCACGATGACGATTCTCTCGTTCATCGGTTTTATTGCGCTCAGCGGTATCGTGGTCAACGACTCACTGATCTACATGTCGTTCTACAACCGTCTCCGCGATTCCGGCATGCACATCGAGGACGCCTGCGTGGAAACCGGACGCGCGAGACTGCGGGCGATCCTGCTGACGACGGTCACCACCGTACTTGGCCTTCTCCCGCTGCTGCTTGAGCAATCCTTCCAGGCGCGCTTCCTCATCCCGATGGCCATCACGATCGCAGGAGGCCTCGTCTCCGCGACGCTCATCATCCTCGTCGCACTCCCGTGCCTGCTGATGATCTTCGACGACATCCGCCGCTTTGTACGATGGGCGTGGTCGGGCGGACGCGAACCCTTGGCCCGAGCCGAACCGACCGGCGAAGGCATGGGCGTTCTGACTGCACGCTTCGATGATGCCTGAAATGAGAGACTGACATGATGCCATCCCTTCGACGCACGGTTTTCCTGGCACTTTGCGTGGCGTTGTTCGCTCCATACCACCAAGTCATCGCGGCAGAAACAACAGACCCCGCCTCGCCACGGCCGTTCGGTATCTTCGTGAAGACCGTTCCTCACCAACCGGTCGATCCGAATTCGGACGACGACCTGCCCGGATTCAGCATCGTTCTCCCGATGGGCGAAGTCCGATCTCTGCCTTCCCGCGGATCCGTAGAACTCGTCTCCGGCTCATCAACCACACAACTCAGCGACCAGTTGAACGCACTCGGTATCGATCTGCATCGTCCGACCGGTCTGGCTTGGGACGGCACTTCCATCTGGATCATCGACACCGGCCATCGCCGCATTGTGCGAGCGGTCATGAGTAACGATCAGGCCCGCGTTCTTCGGGCCGAGGAAATCAATCACGATCAGATGCGCCGCCCGATCGGGGCTACCTGGAACAACGAGACCTCCGAGCTTTTCGTCTCCGATGCATGGTCCGACCGGATCTTCGTGTTCGACTCGGAGGGCAGAATGACACGCACCATCTCCGAGCACGGTTCCCAGCGAGGATTCCTGTCCGGTCCGATGGGGCTCGCATGCAGCGACGGCATCCTATATGTCGCGGACTCACGCAACAGCAGGGTCCAGGCATTCCGCATCGCCGACGGATCGTTTCACTCAGAATTCGGTCTGCATGTCATCCGGCCGCACGAAGCCGAGGGACGCCTTCACTACCCCTCCCATGTTCGCTTTGGAGACGGAAACAGCGAACTGATCATTGATGAACCGTGGGAGCGACGAAGCCAGATCTTTCGAAGGGCCGCGGACTCCGAATCCGTTCCCGAGCGACTCCCGCTCGGCGCGGACGACTTCGTTCATTACGGGCCGGGCATCGATGCCTACGACCGGCTGCTGGCCATCACCGATCCGGACACCCATACCGTCCGTGTGTTCGATTTATCGCTCGAAACACCCGTCCTCATCGGCGTAGTGGGCGGATACGGCTCGGCACCGCACCAGTTCATCCACCCCGCATCGGTGGCCTTCCTGCCGCCGACCGATGACCTTCCGCTGCGTCTCGTGGTGGCCGATCGGGGCAACGCCCGCCTCGCGCTGTTCAGTCTCGACTGGTCCCCGGAGGAAACACTCCGTTTCCGTCCCAGACTCGCCTCGCTCGTCCGCACCGTTGACCTGAGCGTGTTGCACGCGAGATACAAAGATCAGTCTCTCGATGCCCCGATCGACCCGGTTTCGGTTGTCGCCACAGATTTGGGTTCCATTGCGGTGCTGGATGAGGCCAACAGCGCGGTGGTCGATTTCGATACCCGGCTTCGGATGCGAAGCATCGCTCCGTTGCCACCAGTAATCCCAGATACGCCTTCCCTATGGCAACGGCTGCGTGCGCATGCAGAAGTGGGCCTGTTTGCTGTGGATTCCGCGTCTGCACGCGTCGTGCGGCTCCGACTCGATCCAAACGGCGATGCGCACGATCTCACCACCATCGAGCTCTCAGACTGGTGCGAAGATCCGTCCGATATCGTCTGGAACGATGGCACGATTCTTGTCGTCGATCGCAGAGCCCACCGGCTGGTTCAGTTCGATCCCGACTTCCGACCGATCGCATACATCGGTCAGGAAGGTCTCCATGGAGGTGAGTTCTTCAGCCCGACTTCCGTACTCCAACTGGAGGGCGAACAGATCGCCGTAGTGGACCGAGGGAACCATCGGCTCCAAATATTCACCGATGATTGGAAACTCAAAACCATCGCTGGTCCCCGCCTGTACCTTCTCGATGCGGTTATCGGCGCAGAGCCGATCCGATCCGACATTCCCCGGCCAGATTCGGACTGATCTGAGCCGGAGCATGTTCCGGTGCTAATATTGCTGCGTGAGCCAGTTGATTCGCCACAGCGCAACCCGACTCGCCGCTGCCTGCATTGGAGGATGCCTGGCGGCTGTTGTTTGGTCATGCGAAACCGAAGATGCGGCATCGCTCGACTCAAGCCAAACCGAGTCGAGTTTCATCGCTGCTCTTGATCTCGAAGATGAGTATTGCGGCGACCCCGATGCCCTACCCCCACCGATGGTCTTGGAAGCGAGTACCGCGTCCGGGGATTACCGCGTGCGATTGATTGATATCCCAAATCCCGTACCATCGCACCGGATTTTTCCACTTCGAATCGAAGTCCAATCCAACGGGACTGTTCTTCCTGACGATCTTCTTCTCAGAGCCGACGCCGCGATGCCACATCACGGCCACGGCATGACTGTTGAACCGGTTGTCCGTCGGCTTGATTCCACCCCCGCCGTATTCGATGTCTCGGGCATGATGTTCCACATGCCCGGCGAGTGGGAGGTCTATATCGATATCGTTGACGGTCCGTACACGGAACGGGTTACCTTCAATGTGTTCGCGCGCTAGTCACAGATTTCCGAGGAAGGGCAATCGGCGAACCCTCTGTGCGGGCCTGATCCTCTCAGCTTCTGCCTCGCTGGCTTCGATCGGCTGCGAGGATCGTGATGCGTCGCCCCCTGAAGTTCAGCAGCCAGTCGTCACGATGCTTACGGTTTCACCGGAGACCGCTTCGATCCTCAGAACCCTTACCCCCGCTCCCCGCCTCCCGCAGGATCCGACGAATCGGTATGCAGACGATCCTGCCGCGGCTCACTTTGGACAATTCCTGTTCTTCGACACAGCGCTCTCGGCCAGCGGGGCACTCAGCTGCGCTACCTGCCACAAGCCCGAAATGGCTTTTGCCGACGGTCTACCCCGAGCGGTTGCGAGCGAAGAGGGGCGACGCAACACACCCTCGATCATCAACGCCGCACATTTCGCGTGGCTCAACTGGGACGGCAGCGCGGACACGCTCTGGGGTCAAGCGGCTCGTCCGTTTGAAGCCGATCATGAACTTGCAACGACCCGCACCAGCATCGCCAGACTCATCGGCACCGATCCCGATCGGCGGGCCGCCTACGAAGCCATCTTCGAGTCACTCCCTCCGGTCACCTACTTTGAAGCACTGCCCGAACGCGCCATGCCGGTACTCAACGATCCCAAGCACCCGGACCAACTCGCGTGGGATTCAATGACCGATGAGCAGAAAACCGTCGTCAACAGCGTGTTCGTCAACCTCTGCAAAGCCATCGCGGCGTATCAGATGCAACTCGTCGCAGCCAACTCTCCGTTTGACCGCTTCGCACAAACCGTGAGAAGCGCGGACAGGCAACATTGGGTTGGACGAGAAGTGAACGGGTTTGGAATCGCCGAATTGCGCGGGCTCGAACTGTTCACCGGCGATGCCGGTTGCATCGCCTGCCACGCCGGTCCGATGTTCAGCGATTTCACCTTCCACGGTGTCCGGGTCCCGCCGTTTCATGGTGGCGCCCCCGACGATTCAGGACGATTCGAAGGTCTGGGGGCTTTGCTGGAAAACCCACTCAACAGCGCGGGGCCGTTCAGCGATGCACCAGATGCTCCGGTCGCCGAGCGACTCAGATTCATGAAAGCGAGCTCTGAGAGCTGGGGAATGTTCCGAACACCGTCGCTCCGCAATGTTGCTCTGACGGATCCCTATATGCACGCAGGGCAATTCGAGGATCTGGATAGGGTGCTGGACCATTATTCGACCTTTGAGGGAGCCCTGCCCCCCGATCACCACGCGATCGGAAATCAGCTTCTGAGACCCCTCAATCTCAGTAGCGAGCAGAAGTCTGACCTCAAGGCATTTCTGCTCTCGCTGACCGATACGAACATTCCACAGCACCTCACGCGTCCCCCGGAAGCGCCTCTGCCGGTCGATCCGCAGGCCAAAACCGGTCGATAAGCGCTTTCTGATCGCACCGGTGACCCTCTCGGATACATTTGAGCCGGACACGATGATTCAGAAAGCAGGCCATCGGATGAACCGCACCACATCGAACGGACTCGTACTCGCGCTGCTCGCGGGGGGACTCTGCGGCCTCATTCCATCCACACTGCACGCCCACCCCGATGACCCGAAGATTCTCGATGCACAGCCACCCGTCGTGGCCGAACCATATCGGCGCGATTCTTCCGAAGCCGCACTTCGCGGTGCTCCCGATTTCGAAGCGCTGGATATCGAACTGCTGAGTTGGCTCCCCGTCAACACCTTCGGGCTTGGATCGGCCGGCGCGGCGGACATCTGGGGATACACCTCCCCGTCCGGACGCGAATACGCCCTCATCACGCTCTCGAACGGCCTTTCATTCGTCGATATCACGAATCCGGGCAACGCTCAGATTGTGCAGAGCTTCAGTGGCCCGTCCAGTCTGTGGCACGATGTCAAGGTCTATGGCCACTATGCGTATGCCGTCAGCGAAGGCGGACAGGGCATCCGCATCTACGACATGCAGAACATCGACAGCGGGCAGGTTGCATCCCGCGGAACCGTCCTGACCGGCGGCGTGGAAGCAACCCACAATGTCGCCATCAACACGGACTCCGGCTACCTGTACCGCACAGGTGGCCAGAACAACGGTCTGAGAATCTACTCGCTTGCCAACCCGGCTTCGCCTCAGTTTGTCGGCTCCTGGAGTGACCGGTATGTCCATGACGCGCAGATCGTTTCGTACGAATCGGTTCAGGTGGGCGGCCAGACCCTTCTGAACCGGGAGATCGCCTTCTGCTGCTCCGGCTTCAACGGCGGATCAGTGGACACCGGCTTGACGATCGTCGATGTAACTGACAAGTCGAACCCCGTCGTCCTGTCGCAGACCGCGTACTCCTCGCGTGCGTACTCGCATCAGGCGTGGCTCAGCGAGGATCGTCAGTACCTCTATCTGAACGACGAACTCGACGAGCAGAACTTTGGGTCATCGACAACAACACGCGTTTTCAATGTGAACGATCTGGCAAATCCGATCGAGGTCACGACCTTCACGAACGGGAGCAGCGCGATCGATCACAACCTGTATGTGAAGGACGATCTTCTGTACGCCGCGAACTATCGTTCGGGCCTGCGCATCTTCGATGTCAGCAACCCTCTGCAGGCCCAGGAGATCGCCTACTTCGACACCTACCCCGGTTCCGACAGCGCGAACTTCAACGGTGCGTGGAGCGTGTACCCCTTCTTCCGGTCGGGCAGCATCGTGGTCAGCGATATCGAGCGCGGGTTATTCGTGCTCCGCTACCGTCCACGCCAGCTTGAAATCACCGTTTCAGAGATCCCACAGCCGACGATTCAACCCAGCAAGGCAACGGCATCGCTCAGCATCTCTGAGGTCAACGGCGGATCTCTTATCAGCGCTTCGCCCCGTCTCGTGCTGAACCGTGGACAGGGAATAGAAACATTCCCGTTGCTCTCCCTCGGCGGTGAGGAGTACCAGGCGGTGTTTCCCGAACTCGAATGCTACACCACCGTGGAGTACTACTTTGCCGCGGATGCCGCGAACGGGACCACCGTCACCCTTCCAGCGAACGCGGAGACCCTCGGCGGATTCGAAGCGACCGTCGCCACAGCAGCTGTGGATGTTTTTGCGGACAACTTCGATTCGGACACCGGCTGGTCCACTTTCGCACCCGGCGACAACGCGACCAGCGGCATCTGGGAGCGGGTGAATCCTGTGGGCACCATCGCTCAACCCAACGGCGCGCTCTTCGGCGAATTCTGCTTCGTCACCGGCCAGCACCCCGCTGGCGGCTCAGCCGGTTCCAGCGATGTCGATAACGGCAGAACCACCCTCACCTCGCCTGCTCTCGACCTCACTGAACACGAAAACGGCACATACGAGATCGCGTATTGGCGCTGGTACTCCAACGACGCAGGCGCCAGTCCCAACAGCGATACATTCAACATCGATATCTCCTCCGACAACGGACAGACCTGGACAAGTGTGGAGATCATCGGACCGGGCGGACCGCAGACCAGCGGCGGCTGGTTCGAGCACCGCTTCAATCCCGACGACTTCGTCGAACGAAGCTCAAGCGTCCGACTCCGGTTTGTTGCTTCCGATTTCAACCCGCAGTCACTCGTCGAAGCCGCGGTCGATGGTTTCCAACTGGTCCGCTACGAGTGCGAGCAGAACCCGCCGCTGCCCGGCGATGTCAACGGCGACGGCGCGGTCGATCTCGACGACCTGAACATCGTCCTCAGCAACTTCGGCCAGTCCACGAGCCAAGGTGATTCAGATGGCAACGGGGTCGTGAACCTCGACGACCTCAACACCGTTCTGAGCAATTTCGGACAACCCTGAGCAACACAGACTGGTCCATGATCAATGAGCGTGGGTGTATTCCCGCCAACTCTTGATTTCAAGAACCGCTTCGCCGCGACGCACGGACCACATCGCCTCCGACAGGCGCTCGCCGATCTGCCGGTTGGTGATCAGCGGCACATTGAAGTCGATCGCCGCACGCCGGATCCGATACCCGTTGGTCAGCTCGTCTTCCTTGTCCGCTGAGGGGATATTGATCACAAGGTCGATCTCGCCGCCCCGGATGCGCTCCACGGCGTTCCGAGACGAGTCGGATTCCAGCGGCCACTCTGCCAGTTCAGACTCGATCCCCCGCTCGGCCAGGAACTTGTGCGTTCCTTCTGTGGCGAACAGCGTGATGCCCATCGCCTTGAACCGCTCGAACGAACTGAGCATCCCGCTCTTGTTCTCGATCGTACCCACGCTGAGAAGGATCGAGCGGACCGGTCGCCTGTAACCGACGCTGAGCAGACTCTTGATGAACGCCTCGTTGAAGTCGCCGCCGAGGCAGCCGACCTCACCGGTGGACGCCATCTCGACACCCGTCGTCGGGTCGGCACCATCAAGACGCGTGAAGCTGAACTGGGGCGCCTTCACGCCGACATGGTTCAGTTCGAAACTCCGCTTGTCCGGCTTCTCGTAGGGCTGGCCCATGATCACCCGCGTCGCCAGCTCGATGAAGTTCTGATTGATCACCTTCGAGACGAACGGGAACGATCGCGATGCGCGCAGGTTGCACTCGATCACACGGACCCGGTTGTCCTTGGCGATGAACTGGATGTTGAACGGCCCGGTGATCTTCAGCCGCTGCGCAATCTGCGTCGAGATCCGCCGGATCCGGCGGATCGTCTCCAGATAGGTCCGCTGCGCGGGGAACACCAGCGTGGCATCCCCGGAGTGCACGCCCGCGTTCTCGACATGCTCGGAAATCGCGTACGCGACGATCTCACCGTTGTCGGCGACCGCGTCGAATTCGATCTCCTTGGCGTTATCGAGGAACTTCGAGATCACCGTCGGATACTCGGGCGACACCTTGGCCGCCACCTTGAGATACTTCGTGAGTTCCGCGTCGCTGCTGGCCACCGCCATCGCGGCACCCGACAGCACATACGACGGGCGCACAAGGACCGGATACCCCACCTTTTCGGCGAAGCCGAGCGCGTCCTCGATCGTTGAAAGTTCCGACCACAGCGGCTGGTCGATCTTCAACTCATCCAGCAGCGCGCTGAACTTGTGACGATTCTCCGCGTTATCGATGGAAGAGGGCGCCGTACCGAGCACCCGGATTCCCGAACGCTCAAGCTTGACCGCCAGGTTGTTGGCGATCTGCCCGCCCATGGCCACGATCACGCCCTTCGGCTTGACGATCGCGCAGATGTCCTGGACGGTTTCGAAGCTGATCTCATCGAAGAAAAGCTGATGGAACTCGTCGTAGTCCGTCGAAACGGTCTCCGGGTTGTAGTTCAGCATCACCGCCTTGTAGCCCATCTTCTTGAGCGTCAGCCCCGCGGTCACGCAGCACCAGTCGAACTCCACCGAGCATCCGATGCGGTACGCGCCCGAGCCCAGCAGCAGCACGGCGTTCTCGACAGGGAACTTCCCGTCGCTGCCGCCACCGTGATAACTCAGGTAGAGGTAATTCGTCTTCGCGGGATACTCCGCGGCGAGCGTGTCGATCTGGCGGACCGTCGGCTTGATGCCGTGCTCCAGACGCTGCGCCCGCACCCGATCATCGGTCGTGCCGACGAGCCGCGCGATCGCCTTGTCCGAGAATCCCGCCCGCTTGGCGCGGAGCAGCGTCTGCTTGTCAAAGTCCTCATCGTCGATCTGCTCCAGATCGGCCGCGATCGCCACAATCGAAGCAAGCTTGTCGAGGAACCAGCAATCGATGAAGCTCAGTTCGTGGATCCGCTCGACGCTGTACCCGCGCCGGATCGCTTCAATCACAGCGAAGATGCGGTCGTCCGTCGGATTCTTCAGGTCGTCATCCAACTCACCCGACGCGGACTGAACCTCATACGGGTCGTTCCCGACCACGCCGTGCTTGCCCACATCCAGCATGCGGCAGGCCTTCTGGATCGCCTCCTCGAAGGTCCGCCCGATCGACATCACCTCGCCGACCGACTTCATGCCCGAACCCAGCCGCCTCGATACGCCGCGGAATTTCTTGAGATCCCAGCGAGGCATCTTCACCACGCAGTAGTCGAGCGCCGGCTCAAAGAACGCGGAAGTCACCTGCGTGATCGAGTTCTTCAGTTCGTGCAGCCCGTACCCGAGAGCCAGCTTCGCGGCGACGAACGCCAGCGGGTAGCCCGTCGCTTTCGACGCCAGCGCCGAAGACCTCGACAGGCGTGCGTTCACCTCGATGATCCGGTAGTCCTCGCTCTTCGGATCGAGCGCGAACTGGATGTTGCACTCACCCACGATCCCCAGGTGGCGGATCACCCGGATCGAGATCTCACGCAGCTTGTGGTATTCGCTGTTGCTCAGCGTCTGCGACGGGCACACCACGATCGACTCGCCCGTGTGGATGCCCAGCGGGTCGAAATTCTCCATGTTGCAGACCGTCAGGCAGTTGCCGTACCGGTCGCGCACGACCTCGTATTCGATCTCTTTCCAACCCTCAAGGTACTCCTCGATCAGGATCTGGTTCGTGTGCGCGAGGCCGCGCCCGGCAAGATCCCGCACTTCTTTCTCGGTGCGGCAGACACCCGATCCCAGCCCGCCCAGCGCGTAGGCGACCCGGATCATCACCGGGTATCCGATCGCTTCCGCAGCCGCGACCGCTTCCTGCACCGTCTTGGCCGCCTTCGAGCGCGCCGACTTCGCATCTACCTCGTTCAGCCGCTTGACGAAAAGCTCCCGGTCTTCCGTATCGCGGATCGTCTCCACCGGGGTGCCGAGCACCTGCACGCCGTGCTTCTCGAGCACGCCCGAGTCGTGCAGTTTCAGACCGCAGTTCAGCGCGGTCTGTCCACCGAAGGACAGAAGCAGGCTGTCCGGCTTCTCCTTGGCGATCACCTCCTCGACGAAGTCGGGAGTGATCGGGAGAAAGTACACCTCGTCGGCCAGGTAGTCGCTGGTCTGGATCGTCGCGATATTGGGGTTGATCAGGACGGTCTTGATCCCCTCCTGCTTGAGCGCTTTGATCGCCTGAGAACCGGAGTAATCAAACTCACCGGCCTCGCCGATCTTGAGCGCCGACGAACCGAGAATCAGAACCTTGCGTGGCTTGGTGTGGGTGATCATCGTGTAGGGCTCACTTGCTCAGCATGCGGAGGAATTCGTCGAAGAGATACGCCGTGTCCACCGGACCGGGACACGCCTCGGGGTGGAACTGCACCGATCGGAAGGGTTTCCACGCGTGGCGGATGCCCTCGTTCGTGCGGTCGTTGAGGTTCTCGAACCAGGGGCGCCAATCCTCGGGCAGCGATTCCGTATCCACCGCGAAACCGTGGTTCTGGCTCGTCACGAAGCAGTTGTTCGTGCCGCATTCGATGACCGGCTGGTTCTGGCCTCGGTGCCCGTACTTCAGTTTGTAGGTCTTGGCTCCGATCGCCAGCGACAGCAACTGATTCCCGAGGCAGATCCCGAACAGGGGCACATCCTTCGCGAGAGCCGCGCGGATCATCTCAACTGTCTTGCCGCACATCGTCGGGTCACCGGGACCATTGGAGAGCATAATGCCGTCATACTGGTCGAGTTCGCCGCTGACATCAGCATCCCACGGCACACGCGTCACGGTCGCTCCGCGCGAGGCGAGCGAACGGATGATGTTGTACTTCGCACCGGTATCGAAGAGCAGGATCTTCTTGTCCCCGCTCCCGAAGACGCCACGGTCTGCGATCGAAACCTCCTCGACAAGATTCCGCAGATTGGGGTCATCGAATTCGGCCGGCTCGCATCCCTCGACCTCGATCCGGCCCAGCATGGAGCCGTGCTCACGCAGCCGCTGAGTGAGAGCGCGGGTGTCGATGCCCGTGATGCCGGGTATGCCCTCTGTATCCAGCCAATCGCTGAGCGACTGCTGCGCGTTCCAGTGGCTGTAGCGCTCCGAGTAATCCGCAACAACCAGCCCCTTCGCGTGGATGGCGTACGATTCACGCGTGAGCGAGAGCCCGTAAGGCCCGTTCACATCCTCCCGAGGCACCCCGTAATTTCCCACCAGCGGGTAAGTGCTCACCAGGATCTGCCCGCGATAGCTCGGATCCGTCAGTGACTCGACATACCCCACCATGCCGGTGTTGAACACGACCTCGCCCGCGATCGAGCGCTGCGAACCGAACGCACGCCCGGCGTACTCGGTGCCGTCTTCAAGCACGAGCTTCGCCCGGACTCGCTGATCGCCCCTCCTCGGAGCTTCGATCGCATCGGCATACTGAGCTTCGGTCATCGGTCTTTCTCCCGGCGATTTGGGCTCGATGGTGGCTTCGGCCCGGTTGATCTTGTTCTGTGTGGTCATGATGGAATCGCCCCTTTGTTCGACGCCCCGCGTAGGGATCACCCCGGTCGGCTGCCCGGCTTCTCGACCGGGATGCCCGCTTTCACAAGCGGACACTCGGATTCCGGCCATGTGTTGAAGTGCAGTTCGCAGAGCGCCCAGGCCCCGATCGGTTTGCCCTCGCGGTTCTGCCCCGGATCAAATGTGCCGCGGCTGCGATCCACGACCGCGGCGAACCCGACCGGGATCGCACCGGCTTCTTCAATGATGGGCAGCAACTCTTTCACGCTCTTGCCCGTCGTAATCACATCTTCGGCTAGCAGAACATGCTCGCCTTCCTGCAGCGCAAAGCCGCGCCGAAGCGCGAACTCGCCGTCCTTGCGCTCGGCGAACAGCGACCGTGCTCCACACGCCCGAGCGAGTTCATACCCCCAGATCACGCCGCCGAGCGCCGGAGCCAGCACCACATCGATACGCAGCTTTCGAGGCAAGGAATCCCGCATGAGCTTCGCAACCATGCCTCCCGCGGCGGGATCCTCGAAGAGCTTCGCGCACTGGCAGTAGCGATCCGAATGCAGGCCGCTGCTGAGCTTGAAGTGACCATTCAGCAGGGCACCCGTCCGCTCGAGCAGCTTCTCCACTTCAACGGAAATCGCCGGATCAACCGACACGCTCATGGTTTCGCCCCTTCACTGACGGCCTCGGACATCGCCGCTTGCAGATGACCGGCAAATCGCTGTGTGTTCTCCCGGATGACCGTACCGATGTCCCGACCGGCATCGTCCTTTCCGGGAAGAAGCCCGCGCGTGGAGTGCAGCAGGAGTCCGGCGTCAAGAAAACCGCCAGCACCTCCCGATGCGCTGCTTCCCCGCATCCTTCCCGCTTCGAATACCGTACTGGCATCGCCACCCTGAGCCCCGAGACCCGGAACAAGGAAGGGAATTTCAGGCGCAGCAGCGCGGATCTCCGTGATCTCCGCGGCTCCCTTCGTCGCACCCACGACCAGACCGCAGTTGCCTCCCGAATCCCAGGATCCGACATGCTCGGCGATCCTCAGATACAGCTTGTCCGGCTGGAGAAAATCCTTCGCACCGGGATTCGAAGTCAGGGCCAGAAAGTAGGTCAGGCGATCCGAATACTCCAGAAACGGCTCAGCGCTGTCGCGTCCCATCAACGGATTCACCGTTGTAGAGTCCGCGGCGAGCTCCTCGTAAATCGACTTCGCGTAATGCTTGGCGGTGGTTCCTATGTCACCACGCTTCGCATCCATGATCACCACGGAATGTTCGGGAATCAGAGCGCGGACACGATGGAGCAGGCGAGTGCCCTCGATTCCCTGGGACTCGAAGAAGGCCAGGTTGAACTTGTACGCCGCGACGAGATCGTGCGTCGATTCGATGAGCAGACTGAAAAAGGAGAAGTAGCCGTCCGGCGTCGGTTCGAAGGCCTCGGAAGGGAGGTAATCAGGCGCGGGCTCGATCCCGGCGGAAATCGCACAGCCAGTCCGTGCGATCGCCGAGCGGAGTTTCTCGTGAGTGTTCATGAGATCCTCCCAAATCGAGGGACAGGCCGAGTTGCAACGACCCGCAGGAATTGCCAGATACAAAACAGGCCCGCCGAGCGGGCCATCGAAGCCGATTCCTTGCCGGAAAACGGCAAAACCAATCCACCACTCCCCCGCCGTTGTCCCGGCCGAGGCGGTTCAGGTTCGCAGAAAAAGCCGGCGATCATGCTGCCGTGGGGACCGGCATGACGCCCGCATCGATTGGTACTGCTCATGAAAGCAGGATTCTAGCAATTGCCATCCGTTCACGCACGACCACGGGCGGCGTGCGAAGCACAAAATATGCTCGATTTCCAAGCCGCGACTACACGGGAAAGGGGGATCCCGAGGACGCCGCGAACGCGATGCGCCCACCGGCAATCGTGCCGACCACTCGCCCGATCATGCGCTCCCCGATCCAGGGGCAGTTGCGGCTTCTGGAGCCGAGATCGGATTCTTCAAAGGTCCATTCGGCACCGGGATCGATCAGCACCAGATCCGCTCTCCGGCCGACCTTGAGCGATCCAAAGCTGTCCCAGCCCATCACCCGCGCCGGTGCAACAGCCATTTTCTCGACAAGGAACTCCAGGGACCATCGGCCCGACACCACAAAGCCGGTGTGAAGACTGCAGAACGCGGTCTCCAGACCGATGATCCCGAATGGGGCATCCTCGAACGGCCTGCTCTTGGATTCCGGATGGTGAGGGGCGTGATCCGTCGCGATGCAGTCGATCGTGCCGTCTTCCAAGGCAAGAATCAGAGATTCCCGATCGGACTCGTCGCACAGGGGCGGCTTCATCTTCGCGTGCGTATCCCCGAGCCCCGGTGAGTCTGCCCGACGCACGCGCTCATCCGTAAACAGCAGGTGATGCGGACTGACCTCCGCCGTCACCGGGGCCCCCCTGCTCTTGAAGAACCGAATCACTTCCACCGAATCTTTCGTTGACACATGGCAGATGTGAAGCCGGCAGCCAGTCTCCAGACTCAGAGCGCAATCCCTGGCGATGCCCACCGCTTCCGAGGTCCGCGGGATGCCGGCAAGCCCGAGATCCGCCGAAACACGCCCCTCGTGCATGACACCCGGCCCGGTCAGGGACATGTCCTCGCAGTGATCGAGCACCACCGGCTTGCCGCCCCACTCATTGGCGGGAATATCGACCAGCGCCTGCATCGCTCGGCGCATCATGCCCGCGTGGGCGACCGGCAGGCCGTCATCGCTGAACGCCCCGGCCCCTGCCTCCCAGAGCGCTCCGAAATCGGTAAGCCGTTCGCTCTTCATGCCTTGCGAAACACAGGCCACCGGATGCACCCGAACCCCCGCACCCACTCCTCCGGATCGCTCGTGCTCGGCAGCACGATCCAGGATGTACCGGGTGACCAGCGTCGAATCGATCGTCGGAGAAGTGTTTGGCATGCACCAGACATTGGTGAACCCACCCTTCGCGGCTGCCGCGCACCCGCTCGCCACGGTCTCGCTGATCTCTCCACCCGGTTCGCGGAAATGCACATGGATGTCGGCGAATGCCGGGCAGAGAACGAGACCGTCGGCATCGATCACCCGCTCGTTCGGCCGAACCTGCAGATCGGTCCCGATCGCAGCCACGGTCCCGCTTTCCACCCGCAGATCGGACCGTCCGGAGAGGTTCTGAGACGGATCCAGAACGGTGGCGCCTCGAATCACAAAGCTGGAACTATCCACGCCGCATCTCCCGCCTCGCGTCATCAAGCACACTCAGAACCGCCATACGCACCCAGACTCCGTTGGCGACCTGCTGCTCGACAAGGCAACGCGGATCGGCCATGACAGAGCAATCAATCTCGACACCGCGGTTCACCGGACCCGGATGCAACACCACCGCTCCGGGGCAGTGGCGATCAAGCCGATCCAAGGTCAGTCCGTAGTGGCGCCGGTACTCACCGGGCGAAGGATACATCACCCCCGACTGCCGCTCGGTCTGCACCCGAAGCGCATAGACCACATCCGCGCCCGAAATCCCGGACTTCAGATCGCGGCGGATCGTCCACCCGAGTTCCGCAAACCCTTCCGGAACAAACGCCTTCGGCCCGACCAGCGTCACCGTGGCCCCGGCCATCGACCACAACGCCAGATTGGACCGGGCGACGCGGCTGTGCGCCACATCCCCCACCATCGCGATCCGCAACCCTCTCATGTCCGCGAGGCGGTTCAACCGGAAATGCTGCCGGATGGTCAGGGCATCCAGCAACGCCTGGGTGGGGTGCTCTCTCGCGCCGTCCCCGGCGTTGATGACCGAGGCGTCGGTGTGGGCCGCGACGAGTTCGGGCGTTCCGGCCCGCTGATGACGGACCACAAGGAAATCAGGAGACATCATCGAGATCGTGCGGATGGTGTCCCCGAGCGACTCGCCCTTGGATAACGAGCTGGAGTTGACCTCCAGATTCAGTGTGTCCATCCCGAGACGACGGGCAGCAATCTCGAACGAAGTCCGGGTCCTGGTGGAATTTTCGAAGAACAGAGTGAGCACCAGAGCGTTCCGCCGCACCTGAGAAGATGTGCTGCTCCCGAATTCCATGGCCAGGGCAAGGTATTTTTCGAGTTGCTCTGCATCGGCACCACGAAGAGCGCAAAGCGATGGAGCGCTGCGAACCTCAGTGGGCTTCGAACATCGATGTGCGGAGACAGAACTCACTCTCGCCATTTCCTATACAGAGAACGACATTCCGACGGTTTCTGGCCCCGAAAAGGCGAGGATTCTGCCCAATATCGGATTCATGCCCAAAACGCCATACCCACGCCTTGCCATTCCTGTCGATGGGGGAACAGTACAGGAAGTATGACTGGCGGGCCACCCGCCGAGAGTGAAGAGCCCGGGGGTTATCGGGTCTTCTTGAGCATCATCCGGCTTTGGCCGGGATTTGGGAGAACAACAGATGCGATTTCGAGATCAAGTGAAAGCACTGCTCGGGGCAGCCGGCATTGTCGCCGCCTCACTTGCGGTGACAACGGCCTCCGCTGACCCGATGGTCACCCCTGAATTCCACAGCGATGTTCTGAACTCGCTGTCGATCACCGACGGTGAGCTGACCAGTATCGATCTTTCCCGGATGAACAATGGGAATTTCAGTTTCACCATCCCGCTGGAGGGGGATCAGGTCGGTATCGAGATCTGGTCGCACGATATCCGCAGCGCTGGCTACCGCTTGATCGAGCAGATTGAGGACGGTTCCTATGTCGATGTGGAGCCGGGTCCGGTCTCGACTTTCCGGGGCATCGTCTCGGAGATCCCGGATGCGGTGGTTGCCGCTTCGGTCATGGATGGCCAGATTTATGCGCTGATCCTCATGCCCGACGGGACCCGTCACTGGGTTGAGCCGCTTTCCTCGCGATTCCCGGAAGTCGACCGGAACCTGCACGCGGTGTACGCCCAGGAAGATGTGATCCCGTCTCTCGGTATGTGCGCGGTGGTCGACTCGTTCATCGAGAAGACCCAGGCCATGCAGGAACCCGAGGTCACCCTTGATCGTGGAGGCGGAGACTGCGGCGGCATGTGCGTGGCCGAACTCGGCGCTGATGCCGATTTCGAGTTCTACCAGGCCTTCGGCAGCAGCACATTTGCCGTTGAGAACGCCATCAACAGCATCATCAACTCGGTGAATGTCCTGTATGAAAACCAGGTCGGCATCACGCACGAGATCACCGGCATCATCGTTCGGACCTCCGAGCCGGACCCCTACTCCACGACCAACGCCGGCTCGCTGCTTGATCAGTTCCGTCAGCACTGGCTTGTGAATGTGGGCGGCAGTATCCCCCACGACACCGCCCAGCTCTTCACCGGTAAGAACCTCAACGGTTCGACCATCGGTATCGCGTTCCTCGGCGGCGTGTGCAACAGTCTCCGCTATTCGCTGGTCGAGACGACCTGCTGCGGCAGCTTCGCCTGCCGGACCGACCTGTCCGCTCACGAGCTCGGTCACAACTGGGACAGCGAGCACCACAACGGCAGCAACAGCACCATGAACCCGGGACTGGTGTGTGCGAACAACTTCATCACGCCATCCCGCGACGCGATCATCGCGTTCCGCAACTCCCGGAACTGCCTCAGCCCCCTGCCGCAGTTGGACCCTCCCGGTTCGTTCAACCTCGTTTCTCCCGCCAACGGAGCGGTGGAAGTGCCGCGGAACCCCACCATCCAGTGGAGCGGTGCCGCAGACGCGAACTTCTATCGTGTGACCTTGGCAGACAACCCCGAATTCGTCAGCCCGAAGATCAGCAACTTCAACACCACCTCGACGCAGATCTCGACCCTGCCTCCCAACTTCCTCGATGAGGGTGTCACCTACTACTGGAAGGTCGTGGCCTTCAACGACGCCGGAACCACCGATTCGACACCGCAAATCGCGAGCTTCACCGTGGAAGGATCGCTGCCCGAGCCCTGCCCGGGCGATGTCGACGGCAACCAGATTGTGAACCTCGATGACCTGAACATCGTGCTTTCCAACTTCGGGCAGAGCACCGATGATGGCGATGTGGACGGGAACGGCTCGGTCGACCTCGACGATCTGAACATTGTTCTCTCCAACTTCGGGAACAGCTGCGAATAAATCCCGCCCTTTCGGCACGGATCAGCCCTCAGCCCGGCCTTCGAGCCGGGCTTTTTCGTCGAAACCCTTCGAGATGTCTCGAAAGTCAACGATCGGGACATGACCGGCTGATTCCCAGAAGTTCATATGATGCACACCGGGAGCGGCTCGCTTCCGCATCACGCTGAATCCCTTGAGGAGGCCGGACATGCAGATTTTGATCGCGCTGGGTATCGCTCTCGTCGTGCTGATCATCCTGATCGCTTTGGTGATCGCGATATACAACAAACTTGTCACCCTGAAGAACCGGTACGAGAACGCGTTCGCTCAGATCGAGGTGCAGCTCAAGCGCCGGTACGACCTGATCCCGAATCTGGTCGAAACCGCCAAGGGATACATGAGCCACGAGCGTGAGACGCTCGAGGCGGTGATCGCGGCACGCAATCAGGCCGTGAGCGGCTTGCAGCAGGCCGCGGCGAATCCGGGAGATCCCAACGCGATGCAGTCCCTTGCCGGTGCCGAGGGCATGCTGGGCGGGGCCTTGAGCCGCCTGATGGCCGTCGTTGAGTCGTACCCTGACCTGAAAGCCAATCAGAACATGATGTCGCTTCAGGAGGAGATCACGGCGACCGAGAACAAGGTGGCGTTCAGCCGTCAGTCGTTCAACGATTCGGTGACGACTTACAACACCTACCGCCAATCCTTCCCACCGGTCATCTTCGCGGGCTTCTTCGGTCACGGCTCGGATGCCGCCTTGCTCGAGTTCGCGGATTCGGAGCAGATCCAAGCCGCGCCGAAGGTCAGCTTCAACTGATCAGACTGAACTGGGAGAGATCCTTACGATGCAACCCGGTCGGGCCACGATGGACTTTTTCGGTGAGCAGGATGCAGCCAGAAAACGCACGAGGCAACTCGTGCTGCTTTACGGCCTCGCGGTCCTGCTGATGTGCGGCGTTGTCGCCGGGGTCACGGGGCTGGTGTTCGGAGCGTCGAATAACGGCGAGCCCGCCGCGATCTTCGTCCCGGCGGCGATCGCGGCGATCGTGACCGGTCTGATCATCGCCGGGGGATCGGCCTACCGCATCGCCCAGCTTCGCGGCGGGGGCAGTTCGGTCGCGCTGGCTCTGGGGGGTAAGAGAATCGCTCCGGATTCGACTGATCCCCACGAGCGCCGAGTGCTCAATGTCGTCGAAGAGATGGCCATCGCCTCGGGCGTGCCTGTCCCACCGGTCTACATGCTCGGTCAGGAAACGGCGATCAATGCGTTCGCCGCGGGATACAGCACGGGCGATGCGGTCATCGGCGTCACCCACGGCTGCGTCGTGGGGCTGACGCGGGATGAACTGCAGGGGGTGATGGCCCACGAATTCAGCCACATCCTCAACGGTGACATGCGCCTGAACATCCGAATGATCGGTCTGATCAACGGCATCGTGCTGCTGAGTCTGATGGGCCATATGGTCATGCGATCGGCCCTGTACGCCCCGCGAGGACGCGGCAAAAACGACAGCACACTCCCTCTACTGGTCATCGGTGTCGTCCTGCTGATCGTGGGTTCGCTGGGCTCGGTGATGGGCCGGTTCATCCAGGCCGCGGTAAGCCGGCAGCGGGAGTTCCTGGCCGATGCCGCGGCGGTGCAGTTCACCCGCAATCCGGATGGTATCGCCAACGCCCTGCGCAGGATCGGTGGCGCGACCGGTCGGGGACGGCTGAAGAGCCCCCATGCCGAGGAAGCGAACCACATGCTCTTCGGGGAGGGGATCCGGGCATCGTCGCTGTTTGGCTCGGCCCTCGCCTCACACCCGCCTCTGCCCAAGCGCATCCGAGCGATCAACCCGAGTTGGGATGGAACCATGCTCGAACCCATCGTCGACGCGAACAGGGAGCGGATCGAGCGCGAGGGAACGCCGGCGGACCGGATCAACAAACATTTACGGGATCGACTCGACAGCCAGAAGCAGCCCGACGCAGTGCTGGAGCTGCTCCCGTTGCTGGCTCTGGCCGGGAACGCGACTCCTGCTCATCTCGAACACGCGCGACGGGTTCTCAGCGCGATCCCGAAACCGCTCAAGGATGCCGCTCACGATATCTACGGCGCACGCGCGGTGGTCTACTGCCTGCTGCTCGACTCGCGACCGCAATACCTCAACAGGCAGATGGATATCCTCCGCTCCAAGGGTGGCTCTGGCATCGCGAAGCTGGTTGAGGACCTCCGTCCCCTCGCCTTGCCGCTGGACCGGCATCTGCGCTTGCCGCTGCTGGACATGACCCTCGGAACGCTGGCCGAACTCTCTGCGCAGCAGCACCGAGAGTTCAGAGCGAATGTCCGGGCTCTGGTCGATGCCGATGAGCAACTCGACCTTTTCGAGTGGGTCAGTCTCAAGGTGCTCGAGCACCACCTCGACGAGCGATTCGAGGAGAGCAGTCGCCCGATTACGCAGTACTACTCGCTTGCGAAACTCGGCGAACCGATCGGTGTGCTCCTCTCGACGATGGTCCATGCCGGCACCGAACAGCCGGAGCACGCCGCGAAAGCGTTCGGACTGGCGGCGAGGCCGCTCAAGATCGAAGGGATCCGCTTTATCCCGCGTCCGGACTGCACTTTAGCCAGTCTTGAATCGGCTCTGGATGTGCTCCGAACCGTCGCCCCGCGGCTCAAACAGGAAGTCTTCAAGGCCTGCGCCATCGCCGCGGGCAGCGACCGGGTCATCACTCCGGATGAAGCTGAGCTTCTTCGCGCGATCGGAGACATCCTGGGTGTGCCGACCCCCCCGCTCCTGCCCGGCCAGCGCCTGGTCTGAGCGGCAAAGCCCTGAACCGACGAACGGAGCAGGTTTCGCGGTATCGTGCTGTCATGAAACCAGTCCTGCTCGCCGTTCTCGCCGGTCTCTGCTGGGGCATCGGGGAGGTCTTCACCCGGAGCGTGCTTCATTCCAAGGAGATCGGTCCGTTCGCCGCGATCGCGATCCGGTCGACCGTGGCCATCCCGGCGATCTGGGCGGCCTACTACATCGCGGCCCATGTCCTTCGATCGCCGATGGAGGTCGAAGGGTGGTTCACGCAGGCGTCGGCGCGGACCTGGTTCAAACTGATCGTCGGGTCCGGTCTGATCGCCGGTGCCGCAGCGATGATCTTCTTTTACGCCGCATTGAGTCTGGGTGAGGTGTCGAGGATCAAACCGATCGCGTTCGCCTTGGCTCCGGCCACCGCTGTCCTGCTCGGGTGGCTCACGCTTGGGGAATCGCTCACCGTTCGAAAAGTGATCGCGCTGGTTCTGATCCTGACCGGTGTCGTGCTGCTGACCGGTCAACCCAAGGCCAAGCGTGCCGAATCGCTGCCGGGCGATCAGTCGATCCGCACGAATTCGTAGCCGCCCTCGGTCGCCCCCCAAACTTGCTGGTCCTGAGCGTTATAGCCCCGGTCCCAGGTCAGAAGCATATCGGGAGTGATGGTGACTTCGCTCATGACATAGGCCGCACCACGCAGCGTGCTGGCGCAGGTCCCGGAATCGGTTGATCCGACGAACGATCCGCTTTGTTCGTCATATCGCAGGGTGACCGCGCACCCTTCGAGTTCGGTCAGATCAGCGGGCCGAAACTCCGAGAATCGCTGCGGCGATTTCCACCACCCTGCGTACTGCAGCGCCGGCTGGGGCAACTCGTAGACCTCGCTCCTGAAGCGATTCTCGTCTATTCGAGTGACTCGGTAGACGCGTTGGCGGTACGGACGATCGATCGCCGCAGCGGTGGCCTGCTCGACATACAACCACGCTTCACCGGGATCGCGGTCCGGCCAAATCCGGACCATCTTGAGCCGGATATCGAAGTACTGATCGTCCCTCTCCGACTGGGCCGCGCTGCTGAACGAACCGGTCATCCAAGACACGAGGCGTGCGAACTCCTGATCCTGCGCGGCCGAGCCGGTGTTCGGTGTGGTGGACTTTGACGCGCAACCGCCGCTCACGAGGGCGGCGAGAAGAATGCCCCAGCCCATGAATTGTCTGATTGCGAAAGTTGGCATGCGCCGCCTCCTGTTGCAGTGATGATTGTTCGACAACACCGTACACTCGTTGCCATGCGAGTGACCACCTGGAATGTCAACGGTCTGCGTGCCGCACTGCGAAAGGGGTTCGCTTCGACCATCGATCGGATCCGGCCCGATGTGCTTCTGTTGCAGGAGGTGCGGGCCAATCCGGAGCAGCTCCCCGGCGAGTGGCAGCGGCCCGACGGCTGGCATGTGCACTGGCACCCGGCAGAGAAACCGGGCTACTCCGGGACCGCGATCTGGTCCAGACACCCGATCGAGATTCTCGGCACGGGGCACGGAATCGCGGATTCCTCGCTCGGCCCGGGAGACCCCGAGGGTCGGCTGGTGCTGGCCAAGACCGGCCCAGTCCGGGTAGCGAGTGTGTACTTGCCATCAGGGTCATCCGGGGTGCACCGGCAAGCGCAGAAGGACCTCTGGCTGCACGCCTTCGAGCGTTGGGCGACCGGCACCTGCAAGGGCCGCACCCCCACGCTGCTCGGCGGCGATTTCAACATCGCCCACACGGAAAATGACATTTTCCACGCCAAATCCAACCAGAACACTTCCGGCTTCCTGCCCCATGAGCGGGAGTGGATCGGCAAGCTCTTCGAGTCGGGTTGGCAGGACTTTGTCCGCATGCAGGCCGGTGAGCGTCCCGGCCCGTACACCTGGTGGAGCAACCGTGGGAGAGCCAGAGAACTGGATCGGGGCTGGCGGATCGATTACCTGCTCGGCAACAAGGCCGCCTCGCGGATCGCCGGCCCCACGCACATCGACCGGGAGGCCGGAATCACCGTTTCCGACCACGCCCCGGTCTCCATCGATCTTGATGTCTGATCGCCGCTCCCCGGTCGGTCAGCAGGCGACACCGAAATTCGTGAGTACGAGATTCAGATCGTCGAGATCGACCGTACCGCTCTCGTCGACATCCCCTTCCTCGCTGTTTGTGCCGAAATTCGTCAGCACGATGTTGAGATCATCAAGGTTCACGAGGTCATCGCCGTTGGCATCGCCCGGACAGTTCAGGACCTCATCGATGAGCGCGGGCCCGGTGATCGTCAGGGTGGTCGGCTGGGCCTCTGAGAATCGATCCCACTGCGAGGTCACGAAGTAGTAGGTCGTGCCTTCGAAGAGCAGGATGTCGATCTTGGATTGCCCCTGAGGCAGCCCGAACGGCCCGAAACCGTTGCCCAGCGAATAGTCGAGCAGGTTTTCAAGCGGGGCATCGGGGTCGAACGAGCCCTCGTATATGTAGGTGAAATTGTTCCCGGATTCGACGATCGAGTCGAAGGTGTAGCCACCGGAGACCGGCACCGTGAAGGGAATGACATCGAACGAAACCGGTCCGAGCGTCGAAACGCCTTCGATGAAGAACGGTCGGTTCCACTGCTCCTTGGAGTCCGCAATCCGGAATCGTGTCTCGGACTGATCCTCGACCGTGGTCGTCAGGTAGAAGACCGCACCGTCAAGGCCGATCACCCAAGGCGAAGGATTGCCGGAGTCGATGTTGAAACTGATCGTCCCGCCAGAGCTCAGGTCCACCTCGCTTGAGAAAAGCGGCCCGGAGAAATCCGCGATCGGGTAGTCCGCTATAGTGACATCGCCGGCGATGGGGTTCCCCCAGCTCAATGACTGCCCGCCCGGCCCGGTCGCACTGATGGACATATCGATGGACCAAGGGCGTACCCCGTTCTGCGTATCGGCGACGATCGCCGTCCAGAGGGCGGTCAGACCGATCCCGGTGACCGGCTCGGACACCGGATCGAACAACAGATCCACGGTCAGCCCGCTTGAGTTGATCACAAGATCACCGGCGGACACGCTGGCGATCACCTTCTCAGCGCCGAGGGCGGCCCCGCTCATGGCACACACAGAGGCCGCGGCGATCCCGATCAACCCGGCCCGGTTGAAATTGGCGAAATTCATGTTTCTCCCCTCTCCTGGAACTTGTGTATGAGGACAGGTCAAGCATACTCCCGCACGCACGCGTCTCGCGATATTCAGCACGGATTTCTGGCAAAGAGTCGCAGGAATTTGGCAATTTTCGGGGCAGATTGCCCCCTGATTGGGAGGCCGACTCCGAGCCCCCGACCGTACAATGCAGTTCAGATTCCTTCTCCGCGAAAGGTGATTGTCAAGATGGCCTACTACACCAAGCTCGGCACCATTCCCAAGAAGAGACATACCCAGTTCCGCCGCCCCGACGGCGCCCTGTACTCCGAAGAGGTCTTCGGCACCGAGGGCTTCGTCGGACCGACCTCCACGCTGTACCACATCCACCCGCCAACTCAGGTCTCAGGATGGAAAGCGCTGTATTCGACCGCTCCCGAGTATGTTGAGAAGAGCGTGATGCGCATGCGCCATCTGGTCTCCAAGGGGCTTGCGGTGGAGGGCGATCCGGTCACCGGACGCAAGGTCGTCCTGGGCAACGCGGATGTCGAGATCGCCATCTGTATCCCAGCGGAAGCCAAGACGCCATATTTTTACAAGAACGGCCAGGGCGACGAGTGCCTGTTCATCCACTACGGCTCCGGCGAGTGCCGCACCATGTTCGGCACCCTCAAGTTCGGTCCCAAGGACTACATCGTCATCCCCAAGGGCACGATCTACGAGATCGAGTTCAACCCGCTCTCGGATGCCGAGCGCCCCGAGGGGGTCACTGCCGACGACATGCCGTACGGCAAGTTCCTTGTCATCGAGACCTGCAACGCGAGCCACATCGCCCCGCCGCCTCGCTATCTCTCGAAGCAGACCGCGCAGTTCCTGGAGCACGCTCCTTACTGCGAGCGCGACCTGCGCCTGCCCGAGATGCCCATGACCTGGGACGAGGAAGGCGAGTTCGAGGTCCGCGTGAAGGCCCGCGACTGCATGCACTCGTACACCTACCACTACCACCCGCTCGATGTGGTCGGATGGGACGGCTGCTACTACCCGTACTGCTTCAATGTGGACGATTTCAGCCCGATCACCGGCGAGCTGCATATGCCGCCGCCGATCCACCAGACCTTTGAAGCGCACAACTTCGTGATCTGCTCGTTCTGCCCGCGCATGCTCGACACGCACCCGCGTGCGATCAAGGTCCCCTACAACCACTCCAACCTCGACTCCGATGAGGTGCTCTACTATGTCGAGGGCAACTTCGGCTCGCGCAAGGGCATCGATGTCGGCTCGTTCACCTGCCATCCGCAGGGTATCCCCCACGGCCCCCACCCCGGCACGATCGAGGCCTCGATGGCCCACGATTACACCGCCGAACTCGCCGTGATGGTCGACACCTTCCGCCCGCTGTTCCCGACCAAACTCGCGGTCGACATGGACGACCCCAAGTACCCGGCGAGTTGGGAGGGCGAACACTTCCCCGGCGCATCGAAGGCCCGCCTGAACGGCAAGGCCGGTAAACCCAAGTTCCCCGCAACCCAGGACGACAACGCAGAACTCCTGCGCGTCGATCGCATCGAACTGCGCTCGGGCAAGCCCACCGGGCGTCCGCATGAGCAGCCCGGTCGCATCGAGGATTCCATCGAGACCCCCGCCCACCAGTGATACCACCTTCGCCCCTGCGGCCATGACTATTCGAAAGCAGGTACCCATGCCCCGATTTTTCCGTCCTCTGAGCATCTGCATCACCGCGACCGCCATCGGGCTGTCCGTGGGGACCCTTGCGCCCGAATCCATCGCGCAGTCGAGATCACCCCGCGATCGAGCCACCGAGCAGGCCAGCCCGCAGCAGCAGCTCGACGAGGCCATCCGGAAACAGATCGAGAGCATCCTGCACCCCGCAGGCATCGAGGGAGAGCCGCTCTCCGGGACGCAGTTCACCGCCGCTCTTTCCGCTGTGGAATCGCTGCACGAAATCGCGGCGTGGTACATCGATCGATCCAACGCCGAACTCTTCCGCGACCTCGCACGCACGACCCGTCTGCTTCGCCTCATGGTCGACGGTCGGCAGACCAACAACGCCGAACTCTGGGCGATGTTCATGGAGCACGAGGCGCTGGCCGACGCCATCGCTTTCGCGATCGAGCCGGGTCGCGACAGTCTGCCCGATGCCATGCTTGTCCTGAATTCGCTCCGCAATCAGTTCGGGCCAGAACGGCTCGCCGCGTTCTCAAACCTGACCGCCGCGATCTGCGCCGTGCACGACCAGCCACCCACCCCTCCGGGCCGGCGCCCGACCACCGCCGCCGGCCCCAACGAGCTCTGGGCGTACTACGCATCGAACGAGAATCGCATGCAGTTCGGCGTACGCAACATGCCGGTGGATTTGCTCGCGCATGTGGTCGATGTGACGGCTTCGATCGAGGAACTGCAGTGGGCCGTCCAGCGCTACGGCCGTGACCAGCAGGTCGGGAACCGATACGCAGAGATCACCTACGACGACAACGCCTTCCAGACCGGTGCACCCAAACGCATCGATGCACTTCCCTACACCCTGCAGAACATCCGGCAGGTCGGCGGCGTGTGTACCGAACAGGCCTACTTCGCTGCTCATGTCGGCAAGGCCATGGGCATACCGACCGTGGAGGTCACATCGATCGGCTCGGCCGCCAGCCACGCGTGGTTGGGCTACCTCCGCGTTCGGGGCCGTCAGGCGGCGTGGGACTTCGATGCCGGCCGCTACGACGAGTACAAGCAGTATGTCGGCGACTTCCGAGACCCCCTCTCCGGAAAGAACTACGACGAGGGACATGTCGCCTTCCTGTCTCTGATGATCGGCGTGAGCCCCGAGGAGATCTACCGCGCGACCGCCATGCACGACACGACCCGTCTGTTTTCCAAGTTCGCCGAACACGCGGACGGTCCGGTCATTTCTTTCGAAATCGAGACGACCCAGCCGATCGCACCGGTCCGCAAGCCCGACGCCGCGGGCATCAGCGAACTCCTGACCGCGGCTTTCGAGCAGGCCGGCGCGGAACGCCGCGTGTGGGAACTCGCTGGCGAACTCGCTTCGGAGCGACGCATCGCAGGCCGGGAACTCGAAGCGGTCTTCACCTACCTCGAGCGGCTCTGCGGCAGAAATGAGATCGCGTACTTCGCGATGATGGCACCGAAACTGCTCTGGGCGATCGAAGATGTCCGTGCTCAAGCGCGGCTGTATGATCGCGTGGTCAATGTCGTTCGCCAGAGTCCCGGGCATGTCGCCAAAGTTCGATTCGCCCAGGGCGACGGCCTGATGAACCGCGAGATGTACGAAGAGGCGATGAGGGCCTACCTGCTCCCCACGCAATCGCGTAATCTCGACGGACCGTGGACCGTCGACGCGATCGATCGCGTGACCAACCTGCTTCGCCGAACCAACAAGCAGCAGCACCTCGCGGGAATCATCGGGGACATTTTCCGCAAAGTTCCCCGTCCCTCCACCGAGGGCTCGCATTCGGCCCGAGCCGGCTCCGTCTGGGGACAGGTGGGTCAGAGGTACTACATGGCCCTGATCATCAGTGGCGATACGCAGGAAGCCCAGAACATCCGCAGGGAACTCGACACGATCCTGCGCCGGGTCAATGTCCCGATCCGCTGAGGTTCACTCAAGTACGCGCCTTGTTGTTCTCCGCGGCTCGATTTAGCATCCCCGCAGCGTTCGATGATTTCTCTCGCAACGGGCCGCAGGACACCCTATGCAGCGACACGGCGACGGATTGCTCGGCGGCTTCACCTCGGCTCCTGTCGCGTGCGTCGCCGCGATTCTTCTGTCCGCAGGATCCGCGTCTTCGTGGCAATCGTCCGACAATACGGTTCTCACCGGCCGCTCCTTTGAGGGAATCAACCTCCCCAGCTCACCGCAGGCGTTCCCCATCACCTTCCGTGCGATCCGGGCTTGGACCTGGACCGAAGCCAGCGGGAGCGGCGGCACCGATCGACTCCTGCTCGAGGGCGATGTCCGCATCGAAATCGGCGGGTACGACTTCAGCGCCACGCGAGCCGCGATCTGGATCGAGCCGGTCGAAGTCGTCGGTGCCGACGGAGCCCGGGCGAGTGCTGATCAGCTCGCGGTGTATTTCGAGAATGTGCGGGACCCCGGCGGACGCCCCGGCCCGGATCCGGGCGTCGGACAATCCGCGGATCGCCTGCTGGTCACCGGCCTGATCGTTCGCCAGCCGCAGGGTATCTCGCTCCGAGTGGATCATGTCGAGCAGGGACGCCCGAGCGTTCGCAGCGGTCTGCAGGCCGATGCGGCACGGCTCAACGCCGAGGGCGAGGCACGACTCGCAAGATACCTCATTGCACTTTCCAACCAAACTCCGCAGGACGATATCGCTCACGAGGGAGTCGATCGGCCGACGCGAACCGATGTCGTGGTGGAGCGAGTCCCTCCCGCAGACCCGTTCGCGTTGGCCGACGAGGATCGCTTCCAGGACACACGCCCCGTTCGCCCAACCAATCCGGGGTCGATCACCATGC